>BBRT01000184.1 GCA_001417715.1 Candidatus Symbiothrix dinenymphae | reverse complement strand
TGACTTCGGGATGGCTTCCGGTAACACTGAAAACGTGGAATACGGTAACGCTGTCTATGAAAAATACCAAAATAACAGTGTCCATCAACGGCACAGTGTTAAGCGAGGTGGAAGACCCCACTTTTACCCGTGGTATGGCCGGCATTGGGAGCAGTTTTCATAAGGTCGATTTTGATAATTTTCAGATTAAATAATTAAAAAATTTAGAATTCTGTTTTGCTTTCAATTATTATGCGTATCTTTGCAGATATAAAAAAAATGATAAGTCATGAAAGAATTACCAATTGGTATTCAGTCGTTTGAAGAATTGCGCAGTGGAGATTTTTTGTATGTTGACAAAACGAAAGAAATACATCAACTTACAAGTTCGCACATCGTTTTTCTTTCACGCCCGCGCCGTTTCGGGAAGTCGCTGCTTGTTAGCACCTTGGAGGAGCTTTACACAGGCAATCAATCGCTGTTTGAAGGTCTCTATATCTATGATAAATGGGATTGGACGCAGCTCTATCCTGTCATTCGGATAGATTGGACAACTATCAAGCATCGGAGCAAAGAAGAAATGGAACGCAGTATGTCATTATTTCTGAAACGACAGGCTAAATTAGAGAAAATAAAACTTGTTTCAGAATACGCCTCCGATTGTTTTGCCGAATTGATAGAATCATTGCACCGTAAAGACGGCAATAAAGTGGTTGTGCTCATTGATGAATACGACAAACCCATATTGGATGCGATAGGCAAGACGGAAGCAGCAGATATTCGTGAGTTTCTTCAGGATTTTTATGTGGTATTGAAAGGCGCCGACAACCACCTGAAATTCGTTTTTATGACAGGTGTAACGAAAGTGGCCAAAGTATCAATATTTTCAGCGTTGAACAGTCTCAAAGATATTACGTTAAACGATAAATATGCTTCTATCTGTGGTTACACACAGGAAGAACTGGAACGCGACTTTTCGGAATATATTGACGAAACGGCAGTCCGCGTGAATATGACAAGGGAAGATTTGCTGGCAAAAATTCGTTTTATGTACGATGGTTACTCGTGGGATGGCAAGACATCGGTTTACAATCCGTTTTCTACACTGATGTTTTTTGACAACAAAAAGTTTTCCAATTACTGGTTTGAAACGGGTACGCCTACGTTTTTGATTAATCGTCTCAAAAAACACGGTCTTGCCAAAACCGTATTGGAACCGATAGTGGCGGGCCAGAGAGCGTTCAACAGTTACGATCCTGATGAGCTTGAAGATATTCCTTTATTATTTCAGACAGGTTATCTGACTGTCAAAGACGAAGAAATGACTAACGGCGATTCTCTTTATACCCTTGAAGTACCCAACATGGAGGTAAAAGAGTCGTTGATGGAGCATTTGTTAAGTGCATATACAAATTATCCACTATCGAAAATGTCAGAACTTGGACGACAAATGTTGAAACAAATTCTTGCTTTCGATGCCGAAGGCTTTACAAATAATATGCGTATCATGCTTGCTGACGTTCCTTACACTTTAAAAGCCTCAAAATCAAGAAACAAAGCGAAAGCGGAAGCGGAAAATTTAGAAAACGAAGCTCGTTATCACATCATCTTTCAACTGTGGATGACCATGCTGGGGTTCAATATTCAGAGCGAAAAGCTTACCAACCGTGGGCGTATAGATGCCGTGTTGCAGCAAGACGGAGTAGCGGTTGTGGTAGAGTTGAAATACCACGCTACCACGGAATTGGAAACTTTGCTCAACCAAGCCATCGCGCAAATCCGCGAGAAGCGGTATTATGAGCCGTTTCTTGACCGAAAAGTTATTCTGCTGGGTATTGCGTTTAGTGGGAAAGAGGTTGGTTGCAGGATTGAACAATTAACTGTATAATAAAAATTAAAAATTGAGAATATGAAAAAGAGTGTTATTTTTTGTTGTCTGCTAAATGGATTTTGTTGCTTTTCGCAGCAACTTGTCAGTATTGATTTATCGAAAACAGGGCGTACTTACGAAGGCTTGGGCGCATTGAGCGCCGGAGCCTCATCCCGTTTGTTGATAGATTACGAAGAGCCTTATCGCAGTGACATTTTGGATTATTTGTTTAAACCGAAGTTCGGAGCAAGCATTCAACATCTGAAAGTTGAGATTGGCGGCGATATGAACTCTACCGACGGTACCGAGCCTTCTCATGCAAGGACGAGAGAGGAATATCAGAATCCTCAACCGCAGTATTTTGACAGAGGATATGAGTGGTGGCTGATGAAAGAAGCCAAAAAACGGAATCCTGCTATAAAACTGGACATTTTGGAATGGGGAGCACCCGGATGGATAGGTGATGGAAAGTTTTACTCGGATGATAATATCGATTATCACATCAGTTTCATCAGAGGAGCAAAAAAGTATCACAATCTGGACATTGACTATGTAGGCATTTGGAATGAGCGGATGTATGATACGGAGTATATCAAGCGGTTTCGGAAAAAATTGGATCAGGAAGCCTTATCACAGGTTCAATTAGTTGCAGCCGACTTAAACACGACGCGTACTGCTTGGATGATAGGAGATGAAATGTTGCAAGACAAAGACCTGATGGCATCCGTCAATGTGATAGGAGGCCATTACATTGAAAGAATGTTTGCCTACAAAAGTCCTGAAAAATTACAGCAACTGGACATTCCTCTGTGGAACAACGAAGGTGGTCCCTGGCGAGGAGATTGGAAAGGTTTTGTCGAATTGGCAAAAATCTATAACCGTGATTATATTGAGGGAAAGATGACTAAAACGATAACCTGGAGCCTGATTACATCCTATTATGATAACCTGACATTTCCCAATTCGGGCTTGATGCGAGCGAAGACACCCTGGTCGGGACACTATGAGGTTGAGCCCGGATTGTGGGCGATTGCCCATACTACGCAATTCGCAGAGCCCGGCTGGAGCTATATTGATGGTGGTTGTGGATATTTGGAGAAAGGCTCTTATGTGACTTTGTCTGCCGATGCAAAGAACAAGAATTTCAGTATTATTATTGAAACGATAGATGCCGAAGAGCCTCAAAAAGTAAGTTTCCGGTTGCAGAATACCGACATCAAGAATTTGAAGGTTTGGAAAACAACAGTGGAAGGAGATGTTTTCAAGCAGGAAAAAGACCTTAAAGTAAACAGTCGTACTTTCACCCTTCTTTTGTCACCCAAATCAGTCTATACGATTTCCACAGAGAAAGGTCAAACGAAAGGAATAGCCGTGATACCCCCGTCCAAACCATTCCCGGTTCCTTATTCGGCAGATTTTGAAGGTGACAAAATACATGGAACGCCCCGTTATTTTTCCGACCTGGGCGGTGCCTTTGAAGTGGTGGAAAGGGAAGACAAGAAAGGCAAATGTTTACGTCAGATGATTACCCGTCCCTGTATAGCGTGGGATTCAGAAACAAAATTAAACCAAACTGTAATTGGAGATACTGCATGGACTGATTATTCCATAAAAACGGATGTCTATTTTGTTGAACCTTACAGTGAAGCTTTTGTGATAGGGCGAGCCCTTGAAATGCACCGCTCGCAAAAACCGGCAGACGCTTATTATTTTAATTTGAAGTCCTCCGGTCATTGGACATTGAGGGCCGGCAGCAAAATATTGACTTCGGGATGGCTTCCGGTAACACTGAAAACGTGGAATACGGTAACGCTGTCTATGAAAAATACCAAAATAACAGTGTCCATCAACGGCACAGTGTTAAGCGAGGTGGAAGACCCCACTTTTACACATGGCGTATCCGGCATTGGAACCAGCTTTAATAAGGTAGACTTCGATAATTTCCATGTTTATAAGGACTAAAGATTAAAATGAATACAAGAAAATTAATGGTTTCAGGTTTGCTCGTCATGTTGGTTTTTTCACACACGGCAAATGCACAGGATAATCGCTGGTCGGAAGAAAAGGCGAACAATTGGTATCAATCATTCGGTTGGTTGTCCGGCGTCAATTACATACCTTCCGATGCTATCAATTATACGGCGATGTGGGATAAAACAAGTTTTAATCCGGCATTGATTGATAAAGAACTGGCGCTCGCCCAAAGTATCGGGTTCAATTGTGTCCGCGTGGTATTGCAATATGCCGTCTATGAAGATGACCCGCGATACTTTCTCAACACGCTTAACAAATTTCTGAAAATTTGCGAAAAACACAAAATCGTTGCGATGTCGGCGTTTTTCGACGACTGTGCTTTCGGAACAAACAGAGACCCGAAAATCGGCAAGCAGCCTGAACCGTTAGAGGGCTGGTTTTTTTGGGCTTGGTCGCCGTCGCCGGGGCATCAAATGGTCGTTGACCATCGGGAACATCCGAAATTGGAAAAGTATGTGAAAGATGTTTTAACCCGTTTCAAAAACGATAAGCGAATTATCGTCTGGGACTTGTACAACGAGCCGACGAACGGCGGCATTGGGAGGAAATATACACCGCCGCTTGTCCAGAAAGTTTTCGTTTGGGCAAGAGAGGTTGCCCCGTCGCAGCCAGTAACCGTCGCTGCGTTCAACTTCGATGCCGAACTGAACAAAATAATTACCGATAATTCCGACGTAATTTCGTTTCATCTCTACTCAACAAAAGCCGAAACGGAAAAACAAATTAAGCACTGGAAATCATTTGGTCGTCCGGTCATTTGTACCGAATGGTTCCACCGTTTAGCCGGTTCAACGGTTGCCGATATTTTGTCGTTGTTCAAAGAGGAAAACGTCGGTTCGATGCTTTGGGGATTGGTTAACGGTAAGTCGCAAGCCCATCTCGGTTGGGACCACCGCCCCGAAATGTTGCCCTATACGAAAACATGGAAGCACGACTTGTACAAAGGAGACTTCAAACCGTACGATGTGAGTGAGATAGAACTTATTAAAGAGTTGAGTATAAAATGAAAATGAAAATGAATATAAGAAAATTAGTGATTTCAGGTTTGCTCGTAGTGTCGTTCTTTTCACACACGGCAAGCGCACAAAACAATCGTGCGCGTATCAAGATTGATATAGAGCGACAGATTGGAGCGGTTGACAAGAACATCTACAGCAGTTTTACCGAACACTTGGGACGCTGCATCTATGGCGGTATCTATGAAGCAGGCTCTCCGCTATCCGACGAAGACGGGTTTCGGAAAGATGTGCTGGAAGCGGTTAAGGAACTGAAAGTCCCGCTTGTGCGTTGGCCCGGGGGTAATTTTGTGTCGGGCTACCACTGGGAAGACGGTATAGGTCCCAAAAATCAACGCCCCACACGCATGGAACTTGCGTGGCATGCCACAGAGAGCAATGCCTTCGGCACGGACGAATTTATGAAATGGTGCCGCAAAGCGAATGTGGAGCCCTATTTTTGCATCAATTTAGGTACCGGCTCGTTGGATGAAGCCCGTAATTGGGTTGAATACTGCAATGTGGAGAAAGGTACATACTACTCCGACCTGCGTATCAAGAACGGTAACACACAACCATATAAAGTTACCTATTGGGGTTTGGGTAACGAAATGGACGGCTACTGGCAAATGGGACAAAAGAATGTGGATGATTACGGAAAATATGCCCTGGAAGCAGCCAAATTGATGAAATGGATAGACAAGGATATTAAACTGATTGCTGCAGGTTCAAGTGATTACGGTAGGGGTTGGATAAACTGGAACAGAACAGTACTGGATTATTTGAAAGACCATGCGGATTATATATCCTTGCACCAGTATGTCGGCTACGGCAGAAACAACTATTATGATTTTATGGCTGCAACGCGGTCTACCGAGAATATAATACGGATAACGGAAGGTCTCATCCGCGAAACCATGACGAAAACGAGAAGGAAGACTCCGATATATATAGCGTTTGATGAATATAACGTGTACAAAGAATATCTAAATGGAGTCGTCGAAGAAAAATTCAACTTGGAGGATGCCTTAGTCATAGCCACTTACCTCAATGTATTTGTTCGCAATGCTCATATCGTCAAAATGGCGAATCAGACTCTTTTGGTAAACACGGTAGCTCCGATAGTCATTTCTAAGGAGGGGCTGTGGTATCAAACCATATTCTATCCGTTAGCGCTTTTTGCCGGTCATTGTCACGGGCAGTCGCTGCAAGTATTTACGGATTGTGAAACGTACAAATCCGGCAATGACGCGGTTCCTTATTTGGATGTATCCTCAACCTACAACGAAGAAAAGAAAGAAATTGTTATCAACGTTGTGAACAGGCATAAAGAACAAGCTATCGCTACAGACATCCTCTGTCAGACAGGCGCTTTCTCAGGCAAGGCACAACTGTATGAAGTCAATGGCAAGGACATCAAAGACGAAAATTCGGCAAAGGAACAACTCGTAAAGGTCCAGAACAAGGATTTGTCCGTAAAAGGAGATAAATTCGCATACAGCTTCCCTGCCCATTCATTTACCCAGCTCCGCGTTCCGGTAACAACGCCTCGCTAAGGGCAAATTTTTAAAATCATAAAAAAAACAGATTAAATAAATATTAAAATGAATACAAGAAAATTAATGATTTCAGGTTTGCTCGTAGTGTTGTTTTCTTTACACATGGCAAGTGCCCAAAATGGATTTTGGCTTGAGAAAGAAGCCGAACCGCAAGTGTATGACCCCATGATATTCGGTCAGTTTATCGAACATTTCCACCGCCAGATATACGGTGGCATCTTTGAACCCGGTTCGCCCCTTTCGGATAAGGATGGCTTCCGCACGGATGTGATGGAAGCCCTGCGCGAGTTGAAAATTCCTATCGTTCGTTGGCCCGGCGGTTGCTTTGTATCGTCCTATCACTGGCTCGACGGCGTAGGCCCCAACCGACAACCTTCTTTTGATAAAGCATGGGGCGTTGCAGACCCAAATACGTTTGGAACCATTGAATTTGTAAAATGGTGTCGAAAAATCGGAGCAGAACCGTTTATCTGCACCAATGCCGGTACCGGAACTGCCGAGGAAATGAGCGACTGGGTGGAATATTGCAACCTGAATGTCGGCAAATATGCGCAGCTTCGCAAATCGCACGGCGTGGAAGAACCATTAGACGTCAAATATTGGAGCATCGGCAATGAAAATTATGGCGGCTGGGAATTAGGGGCAAAAACCGTTGCGGAATGGGGACCGCTGGTTCGTGAATCCGCCAAATTAATGAAGGCAGCCGACCCTAAAGTAAAACTTCTTGCTGCGGCAACCGCAGGAGAAGATTGGACATTACCGTTGTTGCAGGCGGCAGGAAAACACTTGAACTACGTTTCCATTCACGGCTACTGGGACGGTTATAAACCTGCGCCGTATATGGATTGCATGATGTGGACGCAACGCCCTGAATCCGATATTGTTAAAACGATTGGCATCTTGGAAAAGTCAAGGCTTCGCGGCAAAGTCAAGATTGCATTTGACGAATGGAACCTGCGCGGCTGGACTGCTCCGGGCTATCCGGGAGGCGGTGCGGACAATCCGCTAATTGCAGAACGCGACAAAGACGACATCAATTCAACCTATACGATGGCGGATGCACTGTTTTCGGCTTGCTTTCTCAATGCTTGTTTTCGGCAGTGTAAGGATGTTGAAATCGGCGGTTTTTCGCCGATAGTGAATACCCGCGGGGCACTGTTTGTGCATCCGAAAGGCATTGTGAAGCGGACAACTTTTCATGTACTTCGGTTGTATGCCAATAAATTAGAGAAAAATGTATTGCCAATTCAGGTAAGATCGGAAAATTTGGTGCACGGCAATAGCAAAACGCCTGTTTTAGATGTCGCAGTAACCTGCAATGATGCTAAAACGCGCTTTGTATTGGCTGTAGTGAACAAACATCCCGACAAAGCGATTGAGTTTGCGCCCGACTTTGAGAACTTGGGCGGCACAACTCCCAAGCAAGTATCTGCCACTATCCTGAGCGGCGCTTCGCCCGACGACTACAATGATATTGGGGCTGAGAACCGCGTAGCGCCTTATGAAAAAGTGCTGAAAGTGGAGAAAGGCAAAGTGTCACTACCGCCTCATTCGTTGGTTTTGATAGCAGTTGGGAAATAAATAAATATTATTGACAATCAAGTACTTATTTTCAGAAAAACACATGGTATATCTATTTATTTAGCAATGCCAAATCTTTTTTCTCTCAATCTCCGCCTCAAAGTTCAACAACGAGCGCATTTTTTGTTTCGGCAGTGATGCGAAAGCGGTTGTCTGTGCGGTGCCCCACAATCCAAATAATGTCTTCACCGGAGCACAGTAGCCATGTTTTTGCTTTTTCCGGCAGGCTGAATTTGTGATTTGTGAAATAATCGCTCACCTTTTGAAAAGAGGTCATCCCAAACGGCACAAACTTGTCGCCCTGCTGCCAATGCCGCCACGTCAGGGGCATTTGCAGCAAGTCGGCATCGAAATAGGCGATGTTTTTGTCTTTTTTGATAACGAAATTTAGAGTGTAGTGTTTAGAGTGTAGAGTGTAGAGTGGGGGGGGTAGGGTATGGGGGGTGAGCCAATTGTCATTGCGGGCTTGACCCGCAATCCCCTGTTGTAATATGAAATGCAGCCTGTCTCGAATCAATGTGAACTGTGGCGCGTGAAACACTTTGCCGGACTGACTGCTAATGGCACGTGTGGCATCTTTCACCACATCTTCCCCAAACCCATAATCTTTCAATAGTTCGAACAGCACCGCTTGGGGCGAGGCTGTTTGTTGCAAGCGGGCGATGTCGATAGTACCCTTTTCGGCATCAAATACCTGCGCTTTGGCTGCGGCGATGGATTGTTCATAGATTTTATTCGCCTCGCCGAGGTTACTCATCGTGCGGAGGAGGGCTGTGCGCACCGCCGGATTGATGGTTTGCAGCACCGGTAGCAGGTTGAGGCGGACTTTATTGCGGGCGACTGTGTCTTGCAAATTGCTGGAATCCGTGCGATATGGCAGAGACTTTTCTTCGCAAAATTGCAAAATTTCTGCTTTGGAAACGCCCAGCAACGGGCGAATGATGTGCCCGACTTTCGGCGCAATACCCGTCAGCCCTTTGATGCCGGTGCCGCGAATCAAATTGAGCAGCACCGTTTCAATGTTGTCATCTTCGTGATGCGCCACCGCAATCACCTCTGCATCAAGTCGTTGGCGGAGTTCTTCAAACCATGTATAGCGCAATTCGCGTGCCGCCATTTCAATAGAAATGCCCCGCTGCGTGGCAATCTGCCGCGTATCAAAATCCGCCTTGTGATGGGGTATATTCCAATCGGTAGCCAATTGGTGCGCCAACTGCTCGTCGCCGTCCGCCTCATCGCCCCGCAAATGAAAATTGCAATGTGCCGCTATGCAGTTGTAGCCCAACCGCTGTAAAACGTAGAGCAGTGCCACCGAATCGGCACCGCCGCTCACGCCAACGATGATTTTTGCGTGCTGAGTGAGTAGTTGGTGCTTTTCAATATATTGTCGGACTTTTCGAATCACAAGCTTGTCTTATAAATATTTTTAACCAATTCATTTTATTTAGCCACAAAGGTACGTTTTTTCTTTTGAAGGCAGACTTTTTTTATTACACCGGGTCCACATCATACTGCACAATCGCGTACCTAAAAGGCTTTTGCCCCCAAAGATTGGCTTGAATTGCCTCCAAAATTTCGCGCAACACAGTCATTGACACCTTGTTTTCAATTTTCAACACGATTTGACGGAGGTAGAGGTTTTGTATTTTGCCGACTGCCGGTCGGTCGGGACCGAGCACGCGGTCGCCCAATTTTTCGCGCAACTGTGCGGCAAATGCTTCGGATAAATCCCTCACGGTGTCGTCCAAGCGATGCTTGAGCGTGATGTGGATGAGGCGGAAGAGGGGAGGGTAGCGAAACAGTTCGCGCTCCTGCATCTGCGTGGTGTACATCTCGGTGTAGTTTTGCTGCAATACCGACTGAATCAGCGCGTGGTCGATGTGCGAAGTTTGCAAAATCACTTCGCCCCGCTCCTTGCGACGACCTGCGCGACCGGACACTTGCGACATCAGTTGATAAGCCCGCTCATAAGCCCTGAAATCGGGGTGGTTCATCAGCGCATCGGCGTTGAGAATGCCCACCAAGCCCACTTTCTCGAAGTCTAAGCCTTTGGAAATCATCTGTGTGCCAATCAAAATCTGCGTTTGCCCGCTTTCGAGGCGCGCGATGATGTCTTCAAACGCTTTTTTCGTCGAGGTGGTGTCGGTGTCCATCCGTTCGACCGCTGCGGTGGAGAACAATGCTCGGATTTCTTCCTCCACTTTTTCGGTGCCGTAGCCCACGAAGCCCAACTCGCCGCCACATTCGGGACATTGGGTCGGCAGGGTGTAGGCATGACCGCAATAGTGGCATTTCAGACGGTTGCTCTGCTTGTGGTAGGTGAGGCTGATGTCGCAAAAACGGCATTTAGGTGTCCAATCGCATATCTTGCAACTTATCACAGGCGCAAACCCCCGCCGATTTTGAAACAGCAACACCTGCTCCCCCTTGTCCAACGCCGCCCGCATCGCCTCCTGCAACAAAGGCGAAAAAATCGACTTCATCTGCTTAGTACGCCGCAACTCCTGCACATCCACCGGAATAATGCGCGGCAGTTCGGTGTCCTCAAACCGTTTTTCAAGGTGAACATACCCATATTTCCCCGTCTGAGCATTATAAAACGACTCCACCGAGGGCGTAGCACTACCCAGCACAACCTTAGCACCATGCATACTCGCCAACATAATCGCCGCATTACGAGCATGATAGCGAGGCGCAGGGTCTTGCTGCTTATAACTCGGCTCATGCTCCTCATCCACAATCACCAACCCCAAATTCCGAAAAGGCAAAAACACAGCAGACCGCGCCCCAAGAATTATATGGTAATTGGTAATTGGTAATTGGTAACTGGTAACTGGTAACTGGTAACTGGTAACTGCTTCCCAAATCTCCTTCCGCTCATGATGATTGATTTGCGAATGATAAACCCCCAACCGCTCACCAAAAAACTGCCGCAGACGACCGGTAATCTGCGTAGTCAAAGCAATTTCCGGCAGCAGATAAAGCACCTGCCGTCCGGCATCCAAAGTCTCCTGAATCAAATGAGTATAAATCTCCGTCTTGCCGGAAGAAGTCACGCCATGCAAGAGGCAGACGTTTTTGTCTTGGAGGCAAGCTTTTATTTCAAGGAGGGCTTGCTCTTGCAAAGAATTTAAGCAGCTTAAGTTTCTTAAGCTACTTAAGCCCCTTAAGTTTCTTTTCTTAAAAGAATGCAACAGCCCTTTCTCAATAAAAGCCGGAGGCAAAGCCGCCTTAAAAACCTCCCCCTGACGGCAAAGATAATACCCCGCCAGCCACTCCCAAAACTGCAACTGACGGGCATCCACTGCGGGCGGGGCATCAGGCACTGCCACAATAGGTTTAATAACAGCCGCATCCACCGAAGATTTCCCTCCGATGGATGCGACTATGCCATAATATTTTTTATGCCCGAAAATCACCTCTACCAAGCCGCCACAGACAACTCGCGCTTCCAATTCCGCAGGCACGAAATAGGTAAACGTGTCAGCCAACGGCACCGGCAAAATGACTTCGATGTACACAAATTAGAACCAATAAGCGAGAGAAATCACAAAACCTTTGGTTGCAGTATCAAGTGAAGCATCACCCATTTTCGACGCATCGAAACTTTCTGTCAAGCCCAATTGGTAGGTTACACCCACTTGTAGCTTGCTAAATAGTTCGGCACCGATGCCGAAATTCAGGCCTGCGCCAAACGATTTGGTGGCTTCCATATCACTATCAACGTTGAAGCTGGCATACGGACCGGCAGCTGCATAGGCTCCAACTATGCCCAAAAGACTTAATTTGTACTTCAAGTTGACGGGAATCAACACGTTTTTGTTGGTAAACTCTTCTCCACCGGCCTTAAATCCGTCCTGGGAATAAAGAACCGCAGCATCAAAGCCAATACCAATCACCGGTACAATAAATTCAATCATTGGACCTACCTGAAAACCAACCAAACTCTCTATGCCGGTAACATCAGGCTCCACGAGATTAACACCTGCCTTCAGACCGTAATGAAACTGCGCCTGAACGCTTCCGAACACACTCACTGCCAAAGCAGCAACTAACAAAATTCTTTTCATATTGTTTAAAATTTTAAATGATATATTTCGGCGGCAAAGGTACTACAAAACAAATGAACAACCAAATAATTTTATACCTTTGTTGCGTTTTTATGGAAAATTGGGACAATATATATATGCGCCGCTGCTTGGAATTGGCTCGCAAGGGACTGGGATATGTGGCACCTAACCCCATGGTGGGTGCGGTGGTGGTGTCCGGCGGGCGAATTATCGGCGAAGGCTACCACCGGCGGTTTGGCGAAGCGCACGCGGAGGTCAATGCGATTAACGCGGTGCGGCAGCCCGAATTGTTGCGAAAATCAATGCTTTATGTCAATTTGGAGCCTTGTGCGCACTATGGCAAAACGCCCCCTTGCGCCGAACTGATTATTGCGAAGCAGATTCCAAAGGTGGTGGTCGGTGCCGCCGACCCTTTTGCAAAAGTGGACGGGCGAGGTATCGAAATGCTCCGAAAAGCAGGCGTGGAAGTGACCGTTGGCGTGCTGAAAGCCGAATGTGAGACCCTCAACAAGCGATTTCTGACGTTCGTAACCCAACATCGCCCCTACATCATCCTGAAATGGGCGCAATCGGCAGACGGCTTTGTTGACCGCCTGCGCCAAGTGGGTGATGGTCAAACCGCCATCCGCTTCTCAAACGATTTCACAACCCAATTAGTGCACAAAATGCGCGCAGAAGAGGCTGCCATAGTGGTAGGCACCCGCACAAAGGCATTAGACCAACCGCAACTGAACATACGCCACTGGCACGGCACCAACCCCATCCGCCTCACCGCCGAAAGCACGAAACCGCTGCCGCAGTGGATGAAAGAACTCTACGAACAAGGCATCCAATCGCTCATCGTGGAAGGCGGACCCACCTTGCAACAAAGTTTTATTGATGCAGGACTGTGCGATGAAGTGCGCGTGGAGGTGAGTGATGTGAGGCTGGGGGTGGGGGTGAAGGCACCGGATTTGAGTTTATCACCATTCAGGAGATACAATAATTTCAAATTTTTTCAAAAATAATTGCAAAAATGTTTGGTAGATTAAAAAAGATGTCGTACCTTTGCACTGTGTTAGAAATGATACAAGCCCCTCTCGAATGAGAAATGTCGAGACCCTAACCACCGAAAGGTGGTTTTTTAATATAATAACTCGTTTGGTTGCTTGTCAATTCCTCACATCGTATTCACTTTTGTACGTCAAATTTTCGATTTTTTTTCAAAAATATTTGCACAATTCAAAAATAATTAATTTTCAAAAAAAAACAGTTTTGACAAAAAAAGTTGTATCTTTGCCGCCTAATAGCAAAACTGTATGGAAATCGTATTCAAAAAAGAGTATCTGCGCGAATTGTATAAAACGGGCAAGACAACAGACAAAAAACATCGTTTTCAGCCGCAAGTGGCTGAAAAATATCGCAAAACGATTGATATTTTGGAGTCTGTGACGAGTGTTGAAGGTCTGTTTGTTTACAATGGTTTGCAGTATGAAAAATTGCATGGTGATAAAGAGGGGCTTGAATCGGTCAGGGTAAACGACCAATATCGAATTGAGTTCACTACAAGCCAAGTTGTTTCAGAAACGGTTGTAACAGTGTGTGACATAGAAGAACTTTCAAATCATTATAAATAGATAAGTTATGGGAAATTTAGGATTTGGATTTCGCCCTACACACCCGGGCGAAGTATTGTCAGATGAAATTGAATATCGCGGCACTTCAAAAAAGAAACTTGCCGAGCAAATGGGGTTGTCTTACAGCATTTTAAATGATATTCTCAAGGAACGCCGCCCGCTCACGGTGGATACAGCGATGCTGTTTGAAGCAGCTATGAACTTGCCTGCCGATGCGCTGATGCGTATGCAACTGAAATACAATATGCAAGTGGCAAGCAAGGATAAACAATTTTCTAAACGCCTTGCAGAAGTGCGCAAAATGGTGGCAACATTGCTGTAATTAAAGATGTACTTTTGTGCCGTATTTTTTATAAACATTTTTATGTATGAAACAAATAACCTTTGAGCAAATTGCTGCGATACGGCTTCAAAGTCATCAACTTTCGGATAGCACTTTGCAGACTCCCAAAGAGGTTGTGGCGTGGATGGGAGCTATGCAGGCGCAGGATTTTGGGATGGCGAAATTGGCTGTCGGCGTGCGACTTCCCGGCAGTACCGACCGGATAATTCAGGAGGCATTTGACTGCGGCGACATTCTCCGCACCCACGTCATGCGCCCGACATGGCATTTTGTGACGCCGGAAGACATTCGCGGTATGTTGTTGCTGTCGGCAGAGCGCATCAAATCGTCATCCCGTTCGCGCGACAGGGATTTGGACATCACAGAGGCTCTTTACGACAAAACCAACCACGTTTTCCAACGTGCTTTGGAAGGCAATAAACACCTGACACGCAAGGAATTAATGGCGGCATTGGAAAGCGCAAACATCATGGTAGATTCGTCCCGCATGTACCATTTCACGATGCGGGCAGAATTGGATGCCATCGTGTGTAGCGGGGCGATGCAGGGGAAGGAGCAGACCTACGCCTTGCTGGACGAGCGCGCACCGGTCTCTTCGGTGCCATCGCGCGAGGAGGCATTGGCAAAACTGACTCACAGCTATTTCAGAAGCCACAGCCCCGCCACTTTGTCCGACTTTGCGTGGTGGTCGGGCTTGTCACAGACGGAGGCAAAAAAAGGCATGGAAGCCATAAAATCAGATTTGCAGGCAGCCGAAATAGACGGGCGAACCTATTGGTTGTCAAAGAGATACGAGGACGGAGCAACTCCAAAAAATTCGGAGTTGTTATTGCCGGCTTATGATGAATACATTATCGCCTACACCGACCGCACACCGGTACTCCCCGCCCCACACCTCAGCAAAGCCGTTTCGAGCAATGGTGTTTTCCGCCCGGTCATCGTGGTAAACGGGCAAGTTGTAGGGCTGTGGAAAAAATCACCTAACAAAAAGCAGGCGGTGTTGATGGATTATTTTTAATTCGTCACCCGCACCACGCTCTTCACGCCCTTAATTTTTTGCAAGCGGTTGATGATTTTGTTGAGATCGTCGGCACTGTGGACATCCACTTCGATGCGACCTTCAAAAAGTCCGCCGGTCGACTCAATGTGAAATTTGCGCACATTGGTGGAAAATTCGTAGGTAAGGGTGCGTGTGATGTCGTTAAGCATGCCTATCCGGTCGAGTCCGGTCAGTTGCAGGGTGCTTTGGAAGGAGAATTTTTGATAGCCCGCCCATTCGCAACTGACGATGCGGTCGCCAAACCGCGTTTTGAACGTCAACGCGGGCAGGCAAGAGTGTTTGTGGATTTCCAACAATCCGTCGTCGCGGATAAAACCAAACACATCATCGCCCGGAATAGGCTGACAGCAGGATTGGGTGAGGAAATTTTTCTGAAAATCCTCCTCTTTGAGGAGATAAGTTTGGTCTTTATCAATAGGCGGTGCTTTCGGTGCACCTTTTTTGTCGATTTTGTCGGTTTTATTGGTGTGAAAAGGGTTTTTCACATAGCGCATGATACTGTTTTTCGTTTTCTCTTTCAAAATTTTCTGCAAATTTTCGGGCAATTCAATTTGCTTTTCGGCAAGCGCGTAATACAGATTTTCCTTTTTCGGAAAAACGTAGTAGGCGCAAAATTTGTCCGACACTTGCGGCGTCACTTCTATACCCGCTTTGTTAAGGGCAATGGTCAGCATTTTTTCGCCCTCTTTCATCTTGTTGCGTTGCTGTTTTCGGAGAAACAACTCAATCCGCGTCTTCGCTTTGGCAGTCGTCACGAAACTCGTCCATTCCTCTTTGGGGTAGTGCGAGCGTGATGTCAAAATCTCTACCTGGTCGCCACTTTCGAGGCGGTGGCTGAGCGGCACCAAGGTGTGGTTGACTTTCGCGCCGATGCAATGGTCGCCCACATCGGTGTGAATTTCGTATGCAAAGTCCAGAGCAGTAGCATTTTGTGGCATCGTGCGCATATCTCCATGCGGCGTAAAAACGAATATCTCCGAACCGTAAAGATTCAGTTTGATGGTGTCCAAAAAATCCATCGCATTGGGGCTGGGTGCCTCCAAAATGTCCTGTATGCGTGCCAGCCAGTGGTCAAGTTCGTTTGTTTCTGCCGGTTCGTCGGGGTTTTCCTCCTTGTATTTCCAATGGGCGGCATAGCCTTTTTCGGCGATATTGTCCATTTTGTCGCTCCTGATTTGAATTTCAATCCAGAAGCCGTCGGGACCCATCACCGTGATGTGTAACGCCTGATAGCCATTCTCTTTGGGGTGGCTCAGCCAGTCGCGAATGCGGTCGGGACGCGGTTTGTAGAGGTCGGTAACTGCCGAATAAATGTCCCAGCACTGCTTTTTGACGTCCGTATCGCTCCGTGGTTCAAAGATGATGCGCGCGGCAAAAATGTCGTATACATCCTCGAAACCAATATTTTTGGCTTGCATCTTGTGCCAAATCGAATAAACCGATTTCGTGCGTGAGTGCATTTTGTATTGAACGCCTAACTCGTTGAGTTTGAGTTCTAAAGGATGTGCAAAACGGGCGTAAATGCGGTCGCGGTCGTCTGCCGTTGCCATCAACTTTTGCTCAATTTGTTTGTAGGCTTCGGGGTGTTCATACTTAAAACTCAAATCTTCCAACTCGGTTTTGATGGCAAAAAGCCCCAGTCGGTGCGCCATAGGGGCATAAAGATAGGTCGTTTCGCCGGCAATTTTGTATTGTTTGGCGGGCAGCATTGCGCCAAGTGTGCGCATATTATGCAACCGGTCTGCGATTTTTATCAGTATCACGCGAATATCATTGGACATGGTGAGCAACAATCGGCGCATATTCTCAGCCTGTGCAGAGGCTGCCTCGGCGAAAATGCCGCCCGAAATCTTGGTAAGTCCGTCCACCAACTGCGCAATTTTATCGCCAAACAAGTTGCGAATATCCTCCACCGTGTAATCCGTATCCTCCACCACATCGTGCAACAGCGCAGCCGCAATGGAAGTAGAGCCAAGCCCCATCTCATCAATCACAATCTGCGCCACAGCCAACGGATGCAGGATATAAGGCTCACCCGATCGCCGTTTAACGCCCCGGTGCGCCTGGTCAGCAAACTTGAAAGCCTTGTTGAGCACATCAAACTTCCGCCGATGATTGGAATGCGCATAGCTGTCCAGCAGCTGCTCGTAGGCTTGCTGCACCTGCTCGTCGTCGGTTACCATCCTGTCATTGTCCGCACTCATGTTGTCTGCATTCTCCTCAATCATTATACGTCGGCAAAACCGAATAATCCTTGCTATAGCGCAAATGTTGTTCGGCATAACCCTCTGTGTAGCTTACCTTTACGTCTGTGATGTTGCCTTCTTTGTCGTGTGTTGCTTCATATACGGGGTTTATGAAGCCTTTGTAGGGGGCTATTTTTAGCTTTTTGTAGCGGGCGCGGACTTCTGCGTGCAGTGTTGGGTCCACTTTCACACCGTAGGCTTCTACCAGGGTTTGGGCTGTTTGGTAGTCGCCGGTGGATTTCACGCGCTGCACTTCTGCCAAAAGTTGTCCGAAGAGGTTGCGCAATTTCGCGTAATCGTGGACTACTACCACTGTTTTGCCGTTTTCTTGCAACAATTCCACTACATTTTCGGCTTTGCCGTGGTCGAGCACCCAGTGGGCAATCATGGCGCGGTTGCGCATGTGGGCTTCTTCGATGCTTTTGCCTTCTTCGATGCGTGAGAGTTGGGTCATCAAGCCGTTCATCACGAATTTGTAATATTCGGCTTTGTGGGCATCCATGTTGGGCAATAATCCTAATTCCACCACTTTCGGGTCGGCTATGTAGTAGAGGGCGAACAGGTCGGCGCGGGCTTCTTCCCATGTGGAGCCGTAGGCTTTCAGGGCATCGGGGTCGACGCCCGGCAGGAGTTGTCCGGAGGCATGTCCGAGGCATTCGTGCATGGATGTGTGGAGGTTGTCGGTCACGGATCCGTAGTCTTCCATGCGCTTCTTTTCTTCGGGGCAGCACACAAATTCGTCCGCGAAGCCGCTGCCTGCCGCCGCCTTGTCGTAGGCTTCGGTGATGTTGGTGACGGTGACGGATTTGGAGCCGTATTCTTTGCGTATCCAGTTGGAATTGGGCAAGTTAATTCCGATTGGCGTGGTGGGGTAGCAGTCGCCGCCCAAAGTGGCTGCTGTGATGGCTTTGGCGGAGATGCCTTTCACTTTTTCTTTCTTAAACTGCTGTGCCACAGGCGAATTGTTTTCAAACCATTGCGCGTTTTCGCTCAGGATTTTCACCGATTTGGTCAGGCGAATATCCTGAAAATTTACCATCGCTTCCCAGCTGGCTTTGATGCCCAAAGCATCGCCATACGACTCTGTGAAGCCGTTTACATAATCCACCAGCGACTCGGTATCTTGCACCCAGGCAATCGCATATTCGTCATACGTTTTCAATGAACCGGTGTTGTAAAACGCTATCAATTTGGCAGTTGCCTGTTTTTGCGCCTCATTTTCGGCGTATTTCTGCGCCTCGTTCAGCCAATGCACCACCTTTTCGATACCGGCAGAATAAAGTCCGCCCACCTTATATACCTCCTCAACCAATTTGCCATCTTTTTTCACCAAACGGCTGTTCAATCCGTAAGCAACGGGCGACAGGTCTTTCGGATTTTTCATCGCTCCGTAGTATTTTTCCACCTCTGTTGCGGTTACGCCATCGCCGTAATAATTGTTCGCCGAAGCCACAATCACATCCACAGTGGGGTCTTGATTGACTTTTTTCGCCATCACATTGGGGTCAAACATCACCGGCACGATTTCCTTCAAAAACGCATCCACAGACTGCCCTTGACGGGTAGGAAGCTGTTCAGGAGCCAACTCGCACACAGCATCAATAAAAAACGTCTGCGAAAATTCAGGCAAGAATTTTTCTTCGCCATAGTGGTGATGAATCCCGTTTGAGAACCACACGCGCTTGGTGTAAACCTCAAACGCCTTGTAATCATCGGTTGCCGTGTCGCCCTTGTATGTGGCATAAATCGCCTCCAAAGTGCGGCGAATAGCCAAATTGTAGCGGTTGTTCTGGTCAAACAAGATGTCGCGACCCCATAAAGCCGCCTCTTGCAAGCAGTAGATATAAGCCTTCTGCTGAGCCGAAAGGCTGTCCCAATCCGTTACCTGATAGCGTAGAACGCCTAAATCGGCGAATTTCTCCACATTGTAATCAAACTCTGTTTGTTTCTCCTTGTCGCAGCATCCTGCGCACAACGTAGCTGTTGTCATCATTATTAAAAATATCTTTTGCATTGTGAGTAAAATTAAATTTGACGACAAAGGTACGAAATAGTTATGAGTTATGAGTTATGTTTGTTTCAGGGGCAGCAATATCGTGCCATGCAATTTCCTGAAGACCCCCCAAAAAATGTCAGCCGCTGTGTCGTTCAATTACAGCGGCTTCACAACCACTTTTTCTGCAAATTTCTCCCACGACAGGGCTGTTTTTTCCTGCCGGATAGCTGTGATGAACGAGTTGTGGTCGCTTGCAAATAATTTCCGGATGCCATCAGCAAGCGATTGTGCTGTTGGTTGGCAGACGATGCCTGTGCCGGCACCTGCAATGGCATCTTTCAATCCGCCTACATCCGTCGTTACTACCGGCACCTCAAAATGGTAGGCTACGGGTATCACACCGCTCTGGGTGGCTGATTTGTAGGGCAGCACGATGGTGTCGGCGGCAGAAAACAGGATGGGGATGTCGGCATCACCGATGTAGCGGTTGATGACCTTAATGCGCTCTGTGGCAGTTGATTGGTCAATTTGCTTTTGGTATTTGTCGAATGAGCCGTAACTTTCGCCCGCTATAATTAGTTGATACTCATCGTCTAACACATTCATTGCCTCAATCAGCAAGTCCAAGCCTTTGTAGTCGCGGATTAAGCCGAAAAACAGTAGCGTTTTTTTTTCCGAATGGATGCCCAATTTCGTCCGTGCTTGCTTGACATCCATTTTTTCGCCATAGTGGTCGTAGAGCGGATGCGGTGTTTGACAAAATTGGGCATTGGGTTTCAGCCGGAGCAAATCGTTTTTCACAATGTCGCTCATGACCATGAAATAGTCGCATTGCTTGAAAAACAGGCGGGCCAAGGGCTTGTCAAAGAATTTGGGCTCGTGGGGGATGGCGTTGTGTAACAATCCGATTACTTTTGTTTTTTTTCTCAGTCGTTTAGCCACGTAGGTATAAGCCGGTGCAAAAAACGACATCCAATAGGCGATAATCAGCATATCAGGTTGAAATTTTTCAATGGCTTTGACCGTTTTGTGGTAGGAAATCGGCTGTATGCTGTCCAAAACGCGCTCAACAGGCACGATTTTCGCATTATTTTCAGCCTCTACAAATTGCGTTTTGCCGGGGAAAAGCATTGCCGGATATAACCGTGCGAATGAAAATACTTTTACCGCGTGATTTTGCGCGTTCAGCACATCGTAGAGCCTCCCGCTAAACTGCGCAATGCCGCCGCGATAGGGATAAAATGGGGATAGAATGGCTATTTTCATAAATCTATTTTCATAAATGTTGCGCAAATGTCAATAAATCCGGCTCTCGTGTGTAGTGTCCTTCATCTGCGTTTTCGCCCACGAGAACCGTCTGCATGCCCGTATTTTCGCCAAACTGCATGTCGGAAAGGCTGTTGCCTACCATAATGCTCTCGGAGAAAAGGACTTCGGGGAAATCTTTTACGGCTTGCACTGCCATGCCTATGTTGGGCTTGCGGTTGGGTGAGTCATCGTTTATGTCGGTGCAGGTGTAAATTTTGTCGATGCGTCCACCGGCGGCTGTGATGCGTTGCAGCATCCACAAATGAATCTCGTCCAATGCTTCGCGTGTCATCACACCTTTGCCAACGCCTCGCTGGTTAGTAACAATGAAAATGCGGTTGAAATGCTGATTTAGCATAGCTAATGCCTCTAAAACATGCGGTAGAAAGACAAAATCATCGCGTGTTTTCACATAATCACCGGGGCGTTCCTGATTAATTACACCGTCACGATCTAGAAATAATGCTGTGCCAAGGATCTTTGTCATCTTCCGGTTTGTTAAAGAACGTTTGCGCCATTTCGTAATCTTCCGGCACGCCGATGTCGATGAAATAGCGCGAATCCATCCAAACCAATCTCGAAAAACGTATCGCCATTGACGACAATCGCATAATCGCCCTGCACCGCCGAAAATGCTTTTTTAATGGCTCCACCGGTGCCTAAGGGCGAACTTTCGATGCTGTTCACCACCTCAAACGGCAACTGAAGCGTAGCCACCCACGCCTCCACAATTTCATGCTTGTAGCCCAAGGCAAGCACCACCCTGTCGGGCTTACTGGGAATCAGATACTGAAAAAGATAGTGCAAAAACGGCTTCTCGTCCACCGGTGCCATACATTTAGGTACATCGCTGACAACCGATTGCAACCGACTGCCGATACCTCCCGCTAAAATAATTACTTCCATTATTTAAATATTCCATGTAAAAAGTCCGTCTTTCACAAACCGGTAGAGATAAAACTGCCCGCCAAAGCGTTCGAGGGCTTTCATGACCCTGAATTTCTTGTTGTTGGGGCAATAAAACAGCATGAAACCGCCGCCTCCGGCTCCGGAAATGCGTCCGCCGCTTGCTCCGGCTTGTTTTGCCGCTTCGTAAATTTCGTCCAACAGGGGGTTGGAAACGTTGGTTGCCATTTGTCTTTTATAGGCAAAGCCTTCGTCAAAAATTTCGCCTATGCGGTCGATTTTGCCCGTCAGGAGTGCTTCTTTCATCTCTTGTGCCTGTGCTTTGATTTTGTGCATCGCCTCCACAGAGTTTGTGTTGTGAGTTGTCACGTTTTTTTGCTGCTCTGCGATGATGTCTGACGACACATGGGTAGTTTGCGTGAAATACAGCAGCAAATTATTTTCCAACTCGTGCAAGTGCGGTTTGTCGATACGCAACGGATTGACTATCACTTTGTTGCCTTCGTAAAACTCCATATAATTGACCCCGCCGAACGTGGCGGCATATTGGTCTTGCTTGCCACCGGCCATTTGCAAATCCTGCCGCTCAATGTTGGCATACGCATACAGCGAAATGGTCGCGTTCAAAATCGCCCCTCCGTACAAGTCGGAGTAAGGGCTGACATCCGAACCGCCGCCCGCCAGCCCGATGCGCAAGGGGGCTTTGCTTCTATATAGTTTGTAATTCATAAGTTGTGTGTCGCTACGTTTTTTCTCTCTTAGTTTGAGGTGCAAAGGTAGTGCTTTTTTTCGGTTATACAAAAAAATAGCGTACTCTGTAGCCCGCAATGACAAAGCCTTTCAATCACTCAACTTCGCACTCAAAAAAGAGCGATTCAGCCGCGCTATATTGCTGATACTCACGCCTTTGGGACATTCAAGTTCGCAGGCGCGGGTGTTGGTGCAATTGCCGAAGCCGAGTTCGTCCATCTTGGCGACCATCTTTTTGGCGCGATTTTTGGCTTCCACTTTGCCTTGCGGAAGCAGTGCCAACTGACTCACTTTTGCCGACACGAACAGCATCGCCGAACCGTTTTTGCAAGCTGCCACACAAGCTCCACAACCAATACAGCTGGCTGCATCCATCGCTTCGTCGGCGGCAATTTTGGAAATTGGAATCGCGTTGGCATCGGGCACACCGCCTGTGTTCACGCTCACGAAGCCGCCTGCTTGCATGATTTTGTCGAACGCCTGACGGTCAACCATCAAGTCGCGCACCACAGGGAAGGCAGCCGAACGCCACGGCTCCACCGTAATCGTTTCGCCATTTTTGAAGTGGCGCATGTGAAGCTGGCAGGTCGTTATCAGGTCGTCGGGACCGTGCGGATGCCCGTTGACATACAGCGAGCACATCCCGCAAATACCTTCGCGGCAGTCGTTGTCAAACACCACCGGCTCCTGCTTGTCGCGAATCAACTGTTCGTTCAAGATGTCGAGCATCTCCAAAAAGGACGTGCCGCCGGAGATGTTCTGCAATTTGTAAGTCTCAAAATGCCCCTTCGCCTTGGGACCCTGCTGACGCCAAATGCGCACTTTTACATTTATATCTTTATCCATAACTATTATTTTTATTGTCATTGCGGGCTTGACCCGCAATCCCCTCAAAAATAGAGTGCTCTCCGTTTCAGGGGATGGCGGGTCAAGCCCGCCATGACAGGATTTTTTACGATTTATAATTTCTCTGTTGTCTCACCACAAACTCATAATCCAATTGCTCCTTCACCAGCTCCGGCGTTTTATCATCGCCCTGATATTCCCAGCAGGAGGCATACGCGAAGTTTTCGTCGTCGCGGAGGGCTTCTCCTTCGGGGGTTTGATATTCTTCGCGGAGGTGTCCGCCGCAGGATTCGTTGCGGTTTAAGCCGTCCAATGCCATCAGTTCGCCTATGTCGAAGAAGTCGGCTACGCGCAGGGCTTTTTCCAACTCCGTGTTCAGGGTGTTGGGTTCGCCGGGGATGAACACGTCTGCCCAAAATTCTTTTTTCAATGCCTTGATTTCTTTCAATGCCGTTTCCAACGACTCTTTGGTGCGCCCCATGCCCACATTGTTCCACATGATGTGACCCAATGCTTTGTGGAACGAATCCACCGAGCGGTTGCCTTGTATGCTCATCAATTTGGCTATTTTGCTTTCCACAGCCTGCTCTGCTGCCTCAAATTCGGGACGTTCCACGCTGAAACGGGGTACGGCAATTTGGTCTGCCAAATAGTTTTGAATGGTGTAGGGCAATACGAAATAGCCGTCTGCCAGTCCCTGCATCAATGCCGAAGCCCCCAAGCGGTTGGCACCGTGGTCGGAGAAATTTGCCTCGCCTATCGCGAAACAGCCCTGCACGGTGGTCATCAATTCATAATCAACCCACAAGCCACCCATCGTGTAGTGGATGGCGGGAAATATCATCATCGGCGTTTTGTAAGGATTTTCGTCCGTGATTTTTTCGTACATCTGGAAAAGGTTGCCGTAGCGCGCCTCTACCGTCTTCAAACCCAAACGGTTGATAGCCTCCGAAAAGTCCAAATAAACCGCCAAGCCTGTGTTATTGACACCATATCCGGCATCGCAACGCTCTTTGGCAGCGCGAGAAGCCACATCGCGCGGCACCAAATTTCCGAATGCCGGATAGCGGCGTTCCAGATAGTAGTCGCGGTCTTCTTCGGGGATTGCCGTGGGCTTCAGAGTCCCTGCCTGAATAGCTTGGGCATCTTCGAGTTTTTTCGGCACCCAGATACGCCCATCGTTGCGCAACGATTCGGACATCAGGGTCAGTTTCGACTGAAATTCGCCGTGCACGGGAATACAAGTCGGGTGGATTTGTGCAAACGCCGGATTAGCAAACAACGCCCCTTTGCGGTAGCACTGCATCGCAGCTGAGCCGTTGCTGTTCATCGCGTTGGTGGAGAGAAAAAACGTGTTTCCGTAGCCTCCTGAACCAATTACAACGGCATGAGCAGCAAAACGTTCGATTTTTCCGGTCACCAAATTGCGGGCGATGATGCCGCGAGCGCGACCGTCAATCACCACCAAGTCCAACATCTCGTAACGGGTGTAAAGTTTCACCGAGCCTTTGCCAACTTGCCGACTGAGAGCGGAATAGGCTCCGAGCAACAATTGCTGACCGGTTTGCCCTTTGGCATAAAAAGTGCGCGACACCTGAGCACCCCCAAATGAGCGATTGTCGAGCAATCCGCCATATTCACGGGCGAAAGGAACCCCCTGTGCCACACATTGGTCGATAATACTGTTCGACACCTCCGCCAAACGATAGACATTGGCTTCACGGGCACGGTAGTCGCCGCCCTTGATGGTGTCGTAAAACAGACGGTAAACCGAGTCGCCATCATTTTGATAATTTTTTGCTGCATTGATACCTCCCTGAGCAGCAATGGAATGTGCCCGCCGCGGCGAGTCCTGAATACAGAAATTCAGCACATTGAAACCCAGTTCGCCCAGCGAAGCGGCAGCCGAAGCACCCGCCAAGCCGGTGCCCACCACAATCACGTCCAAGCGGCGTTTGTTAGCAGGATTCACCAATTTCTGGTGGTCCTTATAATTTGTCCATTTTTCGGCAAGCTGTCCCGCCGGAATTTTTGCTTCTAATTTTGTCATATCTTTCTAATTATAAATTATGAATTATTTGTCATTGCGGGCTTGACCCGCAATCCCTTGTATAATCAGGGGATGGCGGGTCAAGCCCGCCATGACATTTTTAAACTATTGTCATTGTGCCATTTAACAAACTTTGCAACCCAAAATACACAGGGCATATTGCGAAGCCTATCGCGATGACCGTTGCCACGATGTACGCAATGAAATGCACGCGCTTGTACCATGTTTTGTTGTTCCAGCCGAGCGTTTGGAATGCGCTCCACACGCCGTGGGTGAGGTGAAACCACAGTGCCCACAGCCACAGCAGGTAAATCACCACATAAACGGCATTTGAAAACAGCGCGATGACTAACCCCGAACCTGCCTTCACCGCATCCGGCGAACCAATCAACTCGGCGAATTGCATCTTGTACCAGAAATTGCACAAGTGCACCGCCAACCCCAAGAGGATAAACAGCCCCAAGACGTACATGTTTTTTGCCGACCACTCCGTTTTCGTGTTGTTGCCGGATGTGTAGCCCTGAGAGCCACGCGCAAACTTGTTTTGAAGCGTTAATGCCGTGCCGTAGAGGATGTGAATCGCAAACCCGCCCGCCAAAGCCAGCGTAGCCACCACCGCATACCAGTTGGCACCCAAAAATTCACAAATCATGTCGTAGGCTTCGGTAGAGAACACCAAAACCAGGTTCATGCTCATGTGAAACAATAAAAACAGCACAAGGCAAGTCCCCGTGATGCTCATGATGAACTTCCTGCCAATAGAAGAATTAAATAGCCAATACATATATTATTTGTTTTATATTTCCCTTGAAATCGCGCGCAAAGTTACAAAAAAAATCTTAATAAAAATAGTTCTTCAGGAAATTTGGCTAAATCTTTTTCTCAGGTGCTATTATTTCGCAAACGGTGTTTTGTCCCGTAGGGACATAGCCTTTTATCCCGTAGGGATTATAGCTCGGTAGAAAAGCCAATCCTCACCTCCACCCTGCATCCCGTAGGGATGCAACCGATTGCGGATGATGTTGCATCCCTACGGGATGCAGGAATGGGGGAGGCATTCCATTTCTACCGAGCTATAATCCCTACGGGATAAAACAGCGTTTGCGAAATAGTAGCACCTGAAAAAAGATTTAGCCGATATTGATATTTCAAATTTTGGTGCAAAAGTACAAAAAAATTGTGAATTTCTAAGAATTTCCGTACTGAAAAATTTGTTTCAAGCAACCATTTTCTGTCAACTCCTCCGGCGAGCCAACAATCAGTCCGCGCGATTTGTCCAGCACCCAGAGTTTGTCGGCTGTTCTGCACACTAATTCCAAGTCGTGGCTTGAGAGAAAGATGGCTTTGCCGGTTTCGCGGCTCAATGTGCGCAGCAAATTCATGATTTCTACTTTGCTGGGGTAGTCGAGGAAGGCAGTTGGCTCGTCTAAAAAGATGACCGGCGTTTGTTGCGCGAGCACTTTGGCAATCATTACTTTTTGCCGTTCGCCGTCGCTCAGCGTGTCGGTGGGGCGGTTTGCCAATTCGGTGATGCCGACTTGCGCGATTGCCTCGCGCACAATTTGCCGGTCTTCGGCTGTCATCTGCCCCCAGAAATTGGTGTAGGGGTTGCGCCCCATGCCTACTAAATCGGTTACTGAAAGGTCTGTAGCTGTGATTTTTTCGGTGAGCACTACGCCTATGATGTGTGACAATTCTTTTAATTGGTAATTGCTAACTGATAATTGATAATTGCTAACTGATAATTGGTAACTGGTAACTGGTAACTGATAACTGATGTAGCCTGCCAGCGGTGGTTGAAAACCTGCCAATGTGCGCAGTAGCGTGGATTTTCCCACGCCATTCACACCTGCGAGGCATGTCAATTCGCCGCCGAAAATTGTGGCGTTCAAATTTTCGGCGATGATTGATTTTCTGTAACCTATCGCGAGGTTGTTGAGGATGATGTTATTTTTTTTCAAAGTGGTGACGCACAAAGAGTTCCATTGCTTGATATTCTGCCATGCCGAGTTGGTCGTAGCGTGCGGCGGTGTTTTTGTTGCGGTCTTCTGCCCGCTTCCAGAACTCGCGCTGGTCGGTTCCGGGGAACAGCGCGGGGTCTTTTTGCGACTGGTGTTTGTAGATTGCCATGCGCTTGATGCGGCTTTCTTCGGGGCTTAGCGGCACCGCCATATCCACTTCGGCGATGTCCCATTCCTGCCATGCACCGCGGTAGAGCCACATATAGCAGTCTTTGAGCCATGTTTCGCCCTGCAATTGCTTTAATGCTTCCAAAATGGCGATGAAGCAGACGCGATGTGTGCCGTGGGGGTCGGAGAGGTCGCCGGCGGCAAAAATTTGCTGCGGTTTCACTTCCTGCAACAATTTGACGATGATGTCCACATCCGCCTTCGTGATGGGTGCTTTTTTCACCGTTCCTGTTTCGTAGAACGGCAGGTTGAGGAAGTGCACGCGATTTTCGGGGATGCCCAGATAGCGACACGCCGAGCGCGCTTCACCCTGACGGATAGCCGTTTTGCAGGCTGCAACTTGTTTTATATCAGGCTGTCCGGGACGTTTTTGCTTGAAAAAGTCCAATGACTGTTGATAGGCTTCCTGCGCCGTTTTGTCGTCAAATTTGTACAATGGTGCAATGCCGCGCACAAAATCCAGGAAGCGCGTTACCTCATCATCGAAAACGGCGATGTTGCCGGACGTTTCATAAGCAAGATGCACCTCATGACCATGTTCGGAGAGGCGCGCCAGCGTTCCGCCCATCGAAATTACATCGTCGTCGGGGTGCGGACTGAACACCACCACCCGCTTGGGGAATGGCGTGGCACGTTCGGGGCGCGTGCTGTCGTCAGCATTGGGTTTACCGCCGGGCCAGCCGGTGATGGTATGCTGTAAGTCGTTGAATACGCGGATGTTAATCTTATTGGCGGGACCAAATTCGGACACGAGTTCGCCCAACCCACTGTCGTTGTAATCGCGCTCTGTGAGTTTGAGGATAGGTTTTTCCAACTTTTCGCACAACCAAAACACGGCTTTGCGAATGGCTCTGTCCGTCCACTTGACCGTACCCACCAGCCACGGCGTTTTGATGCGTGTCAGTTCGGCTGCCGAAGCCTCATCGAAGATAAAAGAGGCGTTGGGATGCTTTTGCAGGATGGATGCGGGGAGCATTTCCGTCATACCCTCTTCCACAATTTTGCGGATGACTTTTGCTTTGCCTTCGCCCCACGCCATGAAAATGATGCGTTTGGCATCCATAATAGTACCCAAACCGATTGTGATACAATGATTTGGCACATTTTCTTCGCCGAAAAAATTACTTGCGGCACCCATGCGCGTCGAATAGTCCAGCGTCACCAAGTGGGTGCGCGAGGTGAACATCGAGCCGGGTTCGTTGGCAGCCAACTGTCCGCGTCCGTCCGCGCTTATCAATTGGAGGTCGATGCCGCCCGCTTCTTTGAGGAGTTTTTCATATTTTTCGCAAAAAGCAGAAATCTCCTCTTTTTTCAGATTGCCCGGAATCAGGTGAATATTTTCCGGCAAAATGTCCACCTCGTGGAACAGATATTCGTACAAGTAGAGGTAATGACTTTGCAACTCGTCTTTCGCCAGCGGATAATACTCGGACTCGTTGAAGACGACCACGTTTTTGAAACTCAGCCCCTCCTTTTTGTGCAGTTCCACGAGCCGTTCATACACGCCCACCACCGAAGAGCCGCCCACCAGCCCCAACACACACTTCTGCTTGGCAACCTGCTTCTCGCGAATGAGCGTAGCCACCTGTTTAGCAACCAAATCCGAAGCCACATCAGCATCGGTGAAGATAGAAACCGGCACTTTTTCGTACCTTTTATCCAGATTTTCCATACTAATTTTAATGTCTTTTTTGAGCAGCAAAAGTACACAGAATTTTTTGGATGTGCAAGCGTTTTTTGTCTGAACTGTGATTTTCGTGTGATTTTATTGATTTGTATGATTTTGTTTCATGTACGGTATCGTATCAATAAAATAAAAGTTGCCATCTTCGCCCATGAGCACATTGCCCTCGTGAAGGTCGGCTATTTCCAATATGTCATTGCCATAGCGGTTGTATCCAATCTTTCCGTTATCTTCGATAAATTTGTCGGCTTCCGCAAATGACTTCTGTTGCCGTTTTTCTAATGCTGTCATACGTTTGCATTTAATAGCGATAATGCTCCGGTTTGTACGGTCCGTCGGGATTTACGCCGATATACGCTGCTTGTTCGGGGGTCAATTTTGTCAATTTGACGCCGATGTTTCCCAGATGCAGGCGTGCTACTTCTTCGTCCAACTGCTTTGAGAGCCTTGTCACGCCGATTTCGTAGTTGTGTTGCCAGAGGTCGATTTGTGCCAAAGTCTGGTTGGTGAACGAGTTGCTCATCACGAATGAGGGGTGACCGGTGGCGCAACCCAGATTGACTAAGCGACCTTCTGCCAGCAGGAAAATCGAATTGCCTGTCGGGAAGGTGTATTTGTCTACTTGCGGCTTGATGTTGAGGTGCTTGATGCCGGGGAAGTTGACGAGTTTTTCTACCTGAATTTCGTTGTCGAAATGCCCGATGTTGCAGACTATTGACTGGTCGCGCATCACTTTCAAGTGGTCGATGGTGATGACATCGCGGTTGCCGGTGGTGGTCACGAAGATATTGCCTTCCTTCACGGCTTCCTCCATCGTGGTGACTTCAAAGCCCTCCATAGCGGCTTGTAAGGCACAAATGGGGTCTATTTCGGTGACGAGCACGCGCGCGCCGTAGGCGCGCATCGAACGGGCGCAACCCTTTCCCACATCGCCGTAGCCGAGCACCACCACCACTTTACCGGCAATCATCACGTCCGTAGCGCGTTTGATGCCATCGGCAAGGGATTCGCGGCAGCCGTAGAGGTTGTCGAATTTGGATTTGGTGACCGAGTCGTTCACATTGATGGCGGGAATCAGTAGTTCGCCTCTTTCGAGCATTTGATATAAGCGGTGTACGCCTGTGGTGGTTTCTTCGGACACGCCTTTTAGTTTGCTCACGGTGCGATGCCAGCGCGTTGGGTCTTCTTTCAATATCCTGTTTAGTGTGTCTAAAATCACCTGTTCTTCGTGGTTGCCTCCTTTGCGGGCGATGGTTTTGGCATCGTTTTCGGCTTGGAAACCCCAATGAATCAGCAAGGTAGCATCGCCACCGTCGTCCACAATCAGGTTGGGTCCTTCGCCGTTGGGGAAGCGCAGGGCTTGGTCGGTGCACCACCAATATTCTTCGAGCGATTCGCCTTTCCACGCAAAAACGGGAACACCCGCGGCAGCAATGGCGGCGGCGGCATGGTCTTGTGTCGAAAAAATGTTGCAACTCACCCAGCGCACATCGGCACCGAGTTCCACAAGCGTCTCAATCAGCACGGCAGTCTGAATCGTCATGTGGAGCGACCCCATGATGCGTGCGCCTTTAAGCGGCTTTTCTTTGCCGTACTTCGCGCGAAGTGCCATCAAGCCGGGCATTTCATGTTCCGCGATTTCAATCTCTTTGCGTCCAAAAGTCGCCAAACTGATGTCAGCTACTTTGTAGTCTAATTTTTCTTGCATTATATATGTCTTTTTGAATTTCGGCGACAAAGGTACGAAATAGTTATGAGTTATGAGTTATCTTGTCAAAAAACCAAAAAATGTTGGGATTTAACAAAGTTTAACAGTAAATTTTTCAAAAACACTTGCATATCTCAAAATAAACCTCTACTTTTGTGCCCGAATTGAAAATGTAATAATTACAGTTTTGAAATGAGAACAACATCGAATGTGGTGAACAGGTTGGAAGAAGCCGGGGTCAAGCCCTCTGTGCAGCGAATGGCAATTATGAAATATTTGGTTGACCATCCCGTGCATCCGACAGTGGATATGATTTTTCATGCACTGTTTCCGGCGATGCCAACCTTGTCAAAAACAACGGTTTACAACACATTGAAACTGCTTTCGGAAGAAGGTGTGGTTCATTCGATTGACATTGATGAAAAAAATGTGCGCTATGATGGAGATATTTCTCCGCATGCTCATTTCAAATGCAAAGGGTGCGGCGCAATTATTGATTTGCATATAGAAATGCCTGATAACAAGCATATTGCAAATTTTTCGGATTTGAAAATTGATGAATGTCAGCTATATTATAAAGGATATTGTAAAAATTGTATAACAATGTAAATTATTAAAAGTTATGAAGAAGAAATGGATGTGTACCGTGTGCGGTTACGTGCACGAAGGGGATGAGGCTCCCGATTTGTGCCCTCAATGTCAACAGTCGAAAGACAAGTTTAAAGAAGTAGTGGAATCAACGGGTGCGTTGCAGTTTGCAGACGAGCATGTCATTGGCATTGCCAAAGGGGTTGATTCCGAAGTGTTGGACGGTTTGAAAGCGCATTTCGCCGGCGAATGTAGCGAAGTCGGTATGTATTTGGCGATGAGTCGCCAAGCCGACCGCGAAGGCTATCCCGAAGTGGCAGAGGCTTTTAAGCGTTATGCGTGGGAAGAAGCCGAACACGCTTCCAGGTTTGCCGAGTTGCTGGGCGAAGTCGTTTGGGACACCAAAACGAACCTCAAAAAGCGAATGGAAGCCGAAGCAGGTGCGTGCGAAGACAAAAAACGCATCGCCACGCTGGCAAAACAGAAGAACCTGGATGCTATCCACGACACCGTGCACGAAATGTGCAAGGACGAGGCGCGCCACGGAAAAGGCTTTGAAGGCTTGTACAACAGGTATTTCAAGTAAAACCCTTATCCGTCATTGCGGGCTTGACCCGCAATCCCCTGAAAAGGAACGTTCGCTGACTGCGGGCGTTCCTTTTGGTATTTTCCCTGCGTTGGGCAATTACTTAATCGCGATTGTTTTGCGCTTGTCCACCAGCGCTTTTTCCATTTTTGGAAGTTTGATTTTCAACACTCCGTTGTGTTGAGTGGCTTCAATCGTGTTTTTTTTGAATAATGCAAGTGATGCCTTGGGCAAGTTCAATTAGTAATTGTGGGCAAAAATCTTTGTTCCGGTGCTATGAAAAATAAATTTTTGTAGCTTTGCAGTCTTAATAGTAAAATTATGGGACGAAAAAAGTTAGAAAGAGCGTTTCTTGCAAGCAATTTCCGGTTTTGTCCCGCATGGGACAGCACTTTATTAACCGTAGACTTCAGTCTACGGTATAAACCAATGTGTCTTCCCATGCGGGACTTTGGGGTGTGGGCTCCGTCACTACCGTAGACTAAAGTCTACGGTTAATAAAGTGCTGTCCCTGCGGGACAAGGAGCGAAAGCCAAGTGGTATGATTGCGGGTGGTCATAATTTTTTCTCACCCCACCAACTCAATCACTTCCAAATTTTTAATCTCCGCACCGGCAATCACACACCGCACCACTGTGCGTACGGTGTGGAAGCCGTATTTGCCGGCAGCTCCCGGATTGATGTGCAGCAGTTGCAAACGCTTGTCGTATTGGACTTTCAGGATGTGCGAATGTCCGCAGACAAATAATTTTGGGGGATTGGCGTACAGTTCTTGGCGGATTTCCGGCGCATATTTTCCCGGATAACCTCCTATATGTGTCAATAATACAGGCACTTGCTCCACTTCAAAGCGCAATGTTTGCGGACAAATCGCGCGGAGCGCAGAACTGTCGATGTTTCCGTAAACGGCGCGTGTCGGCTTAATCGCCGCCAAACGATTTAACACTTCTTCGCTGCCGATGTCGCCCGCGTGCCAAATTTCGTCGCAGTCGGCGAAATATTTAGCGAATTTGTCGTCCCAATATGCGTGTGTGTCGGAAAGTAAACCTATTTTTGTCATAACACTAATCAGTTACATATTATTTGCAAAATTTTATCATCAACTAATCATAAACCACCCCATCTGCTTCTCCTTATTCAGGCGGACAAGTTGGCGGGCAAGCAGGGCGTTTTGCGGCTGTTCAAGCAGTGGGTCGGCATCCAGAATGGCTTGGGCGAAGTCGCGGGCGGTGGTCAAAATCTGCCCGTCGTGCGCGAGATTGGCGATTTTGAGGTTGAAGGCGATGCCGCTTTGCTGGGTGCCGTCGATGTCGCCGGGTCCGCGCAGTTTGAGGTCTTCTTCGGCTATGCGAAAGCCGTCGTTGGTTTCGGTCATGATGGCGAGGCGTTTGCGGGTGTTTTCGGACAGTTCGTATTTCGTGACGAGGATGCAGAACGACTGGTCGGCACCCCTTCCGACACGTCCGCGCAGCTGGTGTAATTGCGGCAAGCCGAAGCGTTCCGCGTTTTCAATCAGCATCACGGAGGCGTTGGGGACGTTCACGCCCACTTCTATCACGGTGGTGGCGACCATAATTTGCGTTTCGCCGGACACAAACCGCTGCATTTCAGCATCTTTCTCGGCGGGTTTCATCTTGCCGTGCAGCATCGACACCTTGTATTCGGGAAAAATCTGCTTGGTTTTTTCAAAGCCTTCGAGCAAATTTTGGATGTCCACTTTTTCGCTTTCCTCAATCAGCGGATAGACGATATAGACCTGACGACCCTCCTGGAGTTGTTTGCGTACCGATTCGTAGAGGTGTCCGCGTTTTTTTTCGTAGGTGTGCACCGTCTTTACGGGCTTGCGACCGGGGGGGAGTTCGTCAATGACGGACACATCCAAATCGCCGTACACAGTCATCGCCAGCGTGCGCGGGATAGGGGTTGCCGTCATCACAAGCACATGTGGCGGGGTTGCGTTTTTCTTCCAGAGGCGCGCCCGTTGCACCACGCCGAAGCGGTGTTGCTCGTCCACCACCACCAAACCGAGGTTGGCAAATTCGACTGTGTCCTCGATGAGGGCGTGGGTGCCGATGACGATTTTTATTTCGCCGGTTTTTATTTTGGGCAGGATTTCCGTGCGCACTTTTTTCTTCGTGGAGCCGGTCAACAGGGCTATTTCGACAGGCATCCCTGCCAGCAGTTCGGAAATCGTTTCGTAGTGCTGCGTCGCCAAAATCTCCGTGGGTGCCATAATCGCACCCTGAAAGCCATTGTCGAGTGCGATGAGGACAGACAGCAGTGCCACGAGCGTTTTGCCGCTGCCCACATCGCCCTGCAAGAGGCGATTCATCTGCCTGCCGGAATTGGCATCCTGCCGAATTTCTTTGACCACACGCTTCTGCGCACCCGTGAGTTCAAAAGGTAAGTGGTTGAAATAGAAGTAATTAAAAAACTCACCCACCTGCGAAAATCGCAAGCCGGCGATGCGCTTCTCGCGGTATTTCGTAATCCGCAAGATGTTGAGTTGCAGATAAAACAGCTCCTCAAATTTCAGTCGGTATTGCGCCTGCCGCAGCATTTCGGGTGTCTGCGGAAAATGAATGTTCCGCAGTGCGGTATCCAGCGAAACAAGGTACGCCTTGTCGGTAATCTCTTGCGGCAGCGTTTCCGGCAGAGGCGTTTTGATATTCTCAAGTATCTGAGTGATAATCTTTTGGATGGCGCGCGAATGGAGGAACGCATTTTTCATCCGCTCCGTGGTGTTATACAATCCTTGCACCCCCAATTGACCGTCATAAAACTTGTTTTCCGTTTCCAATTCGGGGTGAGCCACTTGCAGGCGATGCCCAAACACGGTGGGCTTGCCAAAGAGGATGTACTCCGTAGTTTCGTTGTAGGTGGTCATGATGTGCTTGAGCATCTGAAACCACACCAAGTCGATGCTACCCGTGTCGTCGCTGAACACCGCCGACAGCCGCCGTTTGCTCCCCTCGCCACGTATTTGAAAATCGCTGATTTTGCCCTTCAACTGAATGTAGGGCATTGAATTGTCGTTGCGTTCCTGCCCTGAAATTCGCTGTAATTCTCTGACTGTGAATATCTTACTGCGGTCGATGTACTTGTACGGAAAATAATACAGCATATCCTCCCAAGTAACGACCTGGATTTCTTTCTGCAAAGTTTCCGCCTTTTTCGGACCCACACCCAGCAGATATTTGATATGTGACTGATTTATTTCCTGCATTTCGGATACAAAGTTACGCTTTTTTTGCCGTACTTTCACTGTGCTGCCAACAAATCTTTCGCCGGATTGACCAAGTAAAGTCGCTCTGTTGGGCGAGTGAAGGCGGTGTAGAGCCAGCGGTAGAAGTCCAAGCCGAGATACTCTTCGGGCACGTAGGAGATGTCGAGGAAGACGTTTTTCCACTGCCCGCCTTGTGCTTTGTGGCAGGTGACGGCGTAGGCGTATTTGACCTGCACCACATTGTAGAACGGGTCTGTTTTGAGTTTCGCCATGCGCTCCTTTTTTGAGGGGAGGTCGGCATAGTCTGCCAAAATGGCTTGAAAAAGTTGCTCGCTTTGCTCTTTGGGTAGCGACGGCGAGTCGGAATGGAGGCTCTCGAGGATAATTTTTACACCCAACTCCACATCGTAATCGGGGAAATAAACCGTCACATCGCAGAAGCGGAAGCCGTAGAGTTCCTGCGTGCGCCCAATGTGTTTCACCTCCATGATGTCGCCATTGGCAATAAAATCCATTTCTTTTACCTCTTTCGACCAAAAGTAGTTGTTTTTGGCTACCATCAGCAAATCGCCCGACGACAGCTCCTCCTCGCGCCACAAAATGCGGTTGCGAATGCCGTTGTTAAACAGATTGGCGCGCTTGTTGGAACGCGAAATCACCATCGTTTCCTCCATTCCATCGCGCTGATAGGCATTTTCGATGGTTTCAATCAACTCGTCGCCGCGAATAATTAGCACATCGGTGAACTTTTTTGTGTGAATTTTAGGGAAAGCTTGAACCGCCTCTTTTTCAATGGCTTTGCGCAACAAAGTGGCATTGTGCAAAATACCCGATTGACGGGCTTGACGAACCACCTGCGTCAGTGTCACCGTGTGCACAAGCAAGTTGTGAGCAGCCAACACATCTGGGTCAAGCGCAGGACTGGCAGTCTGCCCAACGGGTGGCAACTGCGCCGAATCACCCAACAAAATCAGCCTACAGCCCTGCCCGCCATAGACATAGCGAATCAAATCGTCCAGAAGCCCGGTCCCCAGCCCTCCCTCAATGGGGGAGAAGGCTCCCCCCTGAGGTGGGGCTGGGGAGGGCTGAGCTGAGGGGGGGCTGAGGCTGAGGCTGCCATTAGCAATCATCGAAGCCTCATCCACAATAAACAGCGTGTGGGAATGCTTGTTGAAGTCCAGACTAAACCCCGATGCCTCGTTGGAAAAGTCGCGCTGCCGGTAGATTTTTTTGTGAATAGTGTAAGCATTTTGCCCCGCATAACCGGCAAAAACCTTTGCCGCACGCCCCGTAGGGGCTAAAAGGACAGAGGGCTGCTGCAATTCCGTCATCGTCTTGACCAGCGCACCCACCAGCGACGACTTGCCCGTGCCGGCATAGCCTTTGAGCAAAAAAACAGAATCCGAATTGCGGTCACACAGAAAAGCATTCAACGCTTCGAGAGCCAACTGCTGCTCAGTAGTCGGCTCAAACGGGAAATTGTGCTTGATTTGCTCTAAAAATTCTGCCATCATTGGACAAAGGTACAACTTTTTTAATGATTATCCGCAATCATACCACTAAATAGCGTCCCCTGCAAGCAATTTCCGGTTTTTGTCCCGCAGGGACAGCACTTTATTAACCGTAGACTTTAGTCTACGGGTGTGACGGAGCCCACACCCCAAAGTCCCGCATGGGACGACACATTGTTTATACCGTAGACTAAAGTCTACGGTTAATAAAGTGCTGTCCCTGCGGGACAAGGAGCGAAAGCCAAGTGGTATGATTGCGGATAGTCATAACTTTTTTTGTTTGTAATTGCTTCCCATTTTGTTGGACTCATGGTAAATGAGTTGCTGCCTGCTTCAAATTTGAAAATTATATTCTTATTTTTACAATTAGTTTGCGATGATTACCGATTGAAAAATGTCTGAACTTTGATTTTCACAAGTTTTTCGGATTAAATTAAAAAAAAAATTCAAAAATATTTTGCAGTGTCAAAAATATGTTGTACCTTTGCAGCCGTTTCGCGCAAAAAATTTATGTGAAACGGGGAAATAAGTGCCCTGAGAGAGGAAATGGCTCTTTTCTACGGGACGGATAATTTAATAAAATTGTAAAAAAATGAACAATTCGAGCCAGAAAATTAGAATTAAATTGAAGTCTTACGACTACAACCTGGTGGACAAGTCCGCCGAAAAAATCGTGAAGACTGTCAAAGGTACTGCGGACTTTGTCAGCGGTCCTATTCCGTTGCCAACGCATAAGCGTATTTTTACGGTGAACCGTGCCACGTTTGTGAACAAAAAGGCACGCGAGCAATTTGAGTTGTGCGCCTACAAGCGCCTCATCGACATCTACACTTCCACCCCGAAGACGGTGGACGCGCTGATGAAGTTGGATTTGCCGTCAGGCGTAGAAGTGGAAATTAAAGTATAAAAAATAAATAGTAATTGAAATGCCAGGATTAATTGGAAAAAAAATCGGAATGACATCCGTTTTCAGTGTTGAG
>BBRT01000183.1 GCA_001417715.1 Candidatus Symbiothrix dinenymphae | reverse complement strand
TTTATTATTTTTTTGTATCTTTGTTTATAGTATTGAATACAAAAAAATGCCCCGTTTTCGGCGTTTTTAGCAACGCCAAAAAGCAGGGCATTTTAGGTGCCTCTAAAACATGCCCAAAAAGGGCATTTAAATGCTCGCTATTGCACGATAAGTTTTTCCGAGGGGGGGGGGGGGGGGGGCAGAATGTCGCAGCACGTCGTGATTGTTATCGCGGCGGGATGTTACCAATGTCATATCTGCGAACTGTATATACATACGTCTTTTGTTAGAACGGCGCAAAGGTAGATATAATTTTTGAAATGGCAAAATAATTTGCATTATTTTAATTTTTTCCCCGCTAACAGCGTGTTGCGCATCAGCGAAATAATCGTCATCGGACCCACGCCGCCCGGCACAGGCGTGATGTAGCTGCATTTTGGAGCCACTTCATCAAATTTTACATCGCCTTTGAGCTTAAAGCCCGATTTTGTTTCGGTGCTTGGGACGCGGGTGGTGCCTACGTCGATGACTACGGCACCTTCTTTGACCATGTCGCCGCGCAGAAATTCGGGTGAGCCGAGGGCGGCTATGATGATGTCGGCTTCGCGGCAATAGTCGCCGATGTTTTGTGTGCGGCTGTGGCAGACGGTGACGGTGCAATCGCCCGGCTTGGCTTTCTGCATCATCAGCGTGGCTACGGGTTTGCCCACGATATTGCTGCGACCCAAGACAACGCAATGTTTGCCTGCTGTGGGTATGTCGTAGCGTTTGAGCAGTTCCACGATGCCCGCCGGCGTGGCAGACACGAAGCAGGGCAAGCCGATAGACATCCGCCCGACATTGACGGGATGAAAGCCATCCACATCTTTGCGATAGTCAATGGCTTCGATGATTTTCTGTTCGGAAATATGCTTCGGGAGCGGCAGTTGAACGATAAACCCGTCCACATCGGGGTCGGTGTTGAGTTCGGCAACTTTCGCGAGGAGCTCATCCTCCGTCACATCGCTTTCGTAGCGAATGAGCGATGACTTAAAGCCAACTTCTTCGCATGTGCGCACTTTGTTGGCAACATAGGTTTCACTTCCGCCATCGTGCCCCACAAGGATGGCAGCAAGGTGCGGACGTTTACCTCCGGCATTCAGGATAGCATCAACCTCAGCGGCGATTTCCAATTTAATTTGAGCAGCAACTGCTTTTCCGTCAATTATCTTCATTTGTTCATTTTATTTCCGTCATTGCGGGCTTTTATCGTCTCGCGGCAGCCAGTCCCGGAATTTGTGGGGCTTTGCCTGCTTTTACCTTTTTCATCATTTTGCGCATCTCTTCAAACTGCTTTATTACTTTGTTTACTTCTATTAGGGATGTGCCGCTGCCTTTGGCGAGGCGGGCTTTGCGGATACTGTTGTTCAATATTTCGGGGTGGCTGCGCTCTTTGGGGGTCATGGAATGGATGACGGCTTCTACCGTTTTGAAGGCATCTTCTTTGACTTCCACGTCTTTCATGGCTTTGCTCACGCCGGGAATCATCGACACGAGGTCTTTCATGCTGCCCATCTTCTTGATTTGCTGGATTTGAAGCAGAAAATCGCTGTAATCGAACTGATTTTTCGCGAGTTTTTTATTCAAACGGCGTGTTTCTGCCTCGTCAAACTGCTCCTGTGCTTTTTCTACCAGCGACACGATGTCGCCCATCCCGAGGATGCGGTCTGCCATACGTTTGGGGTGAAACGGGTCGATGGCTTCCATTTTTTCGCCCGTTCCCACAAATTTGATGGGCTTGTCCACCACCGCGCGGATGGACAGGGCTGCACCTCCGCGGGTGTCGCCATCAAGTTTGGTGAGCACCACGCCCGTAAAATTGAGGCGGTCGTTAAATTCTTTGGAGGTGTTCACGGCATCCTGACCGGTCATCGAATCCACCACAAAGAGTATTTCGTGGGGATTGACCGCCTTTTTGATGGCTGCAATTTCGGTCATCATCTGCTCGTCCACGGCTAAGCGTCCGGCGGTGTCGATGATGACGAGGTCGTTGCCGTCTTTTTTTGCCTGCTTGATAGCGTTTTGCGCGATTTCGACCGGCTTCTTGTTGCCCTCTTCGGCATACACGGGCACGCCGATTTGTTCGCCCAGTACGCGCAACTGCTCAATGGCAGCCGGGCGGTAGATGTCGCCGGCCACGAGTAGCGGCTTTTTGCCCTTCTTCTCCTTGAGCATTTTGGCAAGTTTGCCGGAGAACGTGGTCTTTCCCGACCCCTGCAAACCGGACATCAGGATGATGGTGGGGTTATTTTTGAGGTTGAGTTCGGCAGTGTCGCCACCCATCAGCGTAACGAGTTCATCGTGGACGATTTTCACCATGAGTTCGCTCGGCTTCACGGCTTTCAACACATTCTGCCCAAGGGCTTTGTCCTTAACGGTGTCGGTAAACGTTTTCGCGACCTTGTAGTTCACATCGGCATCCAAAAGTGCCTTGCGAACATCCTTCAGGGTCTCCGCCACATTAATCTCAGAGATTTTCCCCTCCCCTTTCAGCAGCTTAAACGACCGCTCTAATCTATCACTTAAATTTTCAAACATTCTTATTGAGTTATGAATTATGAGTTATGAGTTATGAATTGGGGTGCAAAGGTACGATAAAAGGGGGAAATATGCAAATGTTGTTTTTTGAGTGTGTCTACCTAATTTTTGCCGACAGTAGCAGTTGTTGCAAAATTTGCAACAACTGTTTCCACTGTTCCGCCGGATACACGACAAATCTGTTTTTAATTATAGACGGGCTGAAAGCCCAACATATCCCAGCCCAACGCATCGCGTTGGGTAAAATGGGGTTCGTATGTAATCATCCATCATCATTTCCCAACGCGATGCGTTGGGCTGGTGATATGTTGGGCTTTCAGCCCGATTTTACTATTGATATAAATTCCCTACGAGAAACAACAAAAAATTGTCAAGTTGTCGTTCTACCAATCGTCCATTTTCATTTTGAACTGTTGCAAAAAATGCAACAGTTGCCGATTTGTCTAATTTTTCCCTCACTCCATCAAAAAATGCAGGCGATTTTGCAGATTCACATCTGCCATGCCGCCGTCTACGTCTAAGTATAGCAGATTCATGTCGGGATAAAACTTTTTTATGCGCTTTTCTATGCCTTTGGCTACTATGTGGTTGGCTATGCAGCCGAAAGGTTGGACGCATACTACGCGGTTGATGTTGTGGCGGGCGTAGCAGGCTACTTCGGCTGCTATCATCCAGCCTTCGCCGAATTGGTTGGAGAGGTCGATGATTTCGGCGGCGTATTCGGCTTTGGTGTAGATAGATACGGGAGGCGTGTAGTAGCGGAAGTCTTTCAGGATGGCTTCCATTTTGTTCATTCTGCGGTGCAGGTAGTTCCAAATTTGCGGGGTGAGCAGCCGCTGAAGCCTGCCGATGGGCTTTACGCCGCTTTTGTCGTTGACGTCGGCGTTCACAAAAAACTGTATGAAAAAGTCCAAAACGGGCGGCGTCACCACCTCCATGTCTTTGGAGCGCATCCATTCGGAAATGTAGGCTTGACCGTAGTTGTTGTATTTCACATAAATTTCACCAATCAGCCCTACTTTTGTTAACTCTTTGTTGTTCACCGGAATAGCGTTGAAGGCAGCGACCGCTTGTTTCAGAAGTTTCATCAACTGCGCGGATTTGTTTTTCCTCACAATAGCCTCGCCCAACTCTACATAGTGGTCAAACGTTTTTTGCGTGTCGCCCTTGTGCTGCTCTTTCACGATGGTTGAGTTGTACATTTGCTGCAAGGCATCGGAATATAACAGGGTGTAAATAAAGATGTTAGCTATTTTTATGAGTGGAAACTTGAACTCTTTTTGGTCGTTTTGATACACCGTGCCCGTGGCTAAGGCAACGACCGGAATATGCGAAAATCCCGCACTCGACATCCCTGCCTTTATCTGTGAGAGGTAGTTGGTGGCGCGGCATTGTCCGCCTGTTTGCGTGATGGTTACCACCACATTGTCTAAGTCGTATTTTCCTGACTGCAAGCCTGTTATGACATCGCCCAAAATCAGTGTCAAGGGGTAGCAAACCTCGTTGTGACCGTATTTTAAGCCATTGTCTGCCGATTCTTTGGTCGTTTTGGGCAAGTTCACAAAATGGTAGCCCAGCAACGAGGCGAGGGCGGGGATGAACGGCGACAAAAAATCGGTGAACCAAGGTGCCAAAATAATCTTTTTGCGGTCTTCTTTGGTAAACGTGCGCTCATAGCCCGTGTAGTCTGCCGTGGTGGGCTTGAGATGCAATCCCTCCGCCGCATGCAACGACTCAATCAGCGACCGCAAACGCAGCCGGACAGACCCCGGACTGGCAATTTCGTCAATCCGCAACACGGTGTGATTTTTGCCCGTCTGCTTCAAAACTGCCCCTATTTCGTTCATCAAAAACGAATCGGGACCGCAGCCAAACGAGTTTAACTGAATGTATTGCACATTTTTGGGCAATTTCGCCACCGCCAATGCCGCCTGCACAGCGCGATTGGGGTACGACCACTGCGACACGAGGTTCAGTTGCGTAAATCCCGTTGTGTCAGACGAGCGGAACACATCATCCGTAAGCACCTGCGCGCCAAGGTCGGACAGTATCTGCCCCACTTTTTGATGAATCAGCGGGTCGGTGTGGTAAGGTCGTCCGGCAACGATGAAGACGAGTTCATTGTTAGCTATATACTTGTCGAGCAGTGCTTTCTGCGTGTCCTGTATCTGCGTTTTCTTGGCATCACGCTCCTGAATGGCTTTGTCGAAAGCTGCGTTGAACACCGCTTGCGAAACGCCCAGCGAGGTGAGGTATTTCCAACAGCCTGCCTTCAGCGTTTCATCGTCCTGAAAACTCACCACAGGCTTGTCGAAGGGTATGCCAAAACGCTCCGCCGGGTCCATCGAACTGCGAATTACATCGGGATAGCCGCTCACAACGGGGCAGTTGAACGAATTGACCGAATGCTGCAACTCCTTCGCATCTTTGGCAACGATGGGATAAAAAATGCGGCTAACCTTCTGCTCCACAAGCGATAAGATATGCCCATGCACCAATTTGGCAGGAAAACAGATGTTTTCAGACATCACACCCCCTACCCCTTTCTGATACAGCGGCGTGGTGGATTCGGGCGAAAGCACCACCCCAAATCCGCATTCGGTGAGCAATTTGTTCCAAAATGGGTAGTTTTCAAACATGTTGAGCACGCGAGGAATACCTATAATATCAGCACGCAGAAGACGCAGATTAGATGGATTTACGCAGATTTTATCTGCGTGAATCTGTTCAATCTGCATCATCTGCGTGCCACTAAACAGCAATTCGTTTTTCATATCAAACGCATTATACCCCTTCGCCGGTGCCGTACTCTTATTGTAAAACACCTTCTCGCACTTATTCCCAGCGTAGCAGGTGTTGCCATTTGCGAATTGGAAGCGAAGGACGGTGCATTTGTTTGTACATCCGTGGCATTGCAACTCTTTTGTGTTGATGGTGGCGGGGTTGGGGAGGGCTTCGGTGCCGGTGAATTGCGTTTGCTTGGGTCGGAGAGTGTGCATTCGTTGGGCGTAGAGGGCGGCTCCCAGCGCGCCCATCAGTTCAGGATAGTCGGTGGAACTCACTGATTTGCCGGACAATAGCTCCAATGCGCGATAGACGGCATCGTTGCGAAATGTGCCGCCTTGCACCACGATGTGGTCGCCCAACGCATTTAAGTTGTTTATTTTCAGTACTTTGAACAGGCAGTTTTTGACAACCGAGTATGCCAATCCTGCCGCAATATCGCCCGGCGCGGCATTCTCGCGCAAGGATTGCTTCACTTTGGAGTTCATAAAAACGGTGCAGCGCGTGCCCAAATCGCTCGGATAATGTGCCAAGCAAGCGGCGCGCGTAAATTCGGCAATCTGCATATTGAGGTTGGCGGCAAAATTTTGCAAAAACGACCCGCAGCCCGATGAACACGCCTCGTTCAGCTCAATGTTGGAAATCACGCCCTGACGGGTGAAAATCGACTTCATGTCCTGCCCGCCGATGTCCAGCACGAACGACACATCGGGGTCAACATATTGCGCACCGGAGAGATGCGCCATCGTTTCCACTATGCCGTAGTCGAGGTTCAGTGCCGATTTAATCAAGTCTTCGCCGTAACCTGTTGCAGCAGAGGAGATAAAGCGGAACGTTACGTTTTTTTCCTGCGCCTCTTTGTAGAATTGTGTTAAGCCTTCGACCACTTTTTTCAGCGGGTTGCCCTCGTTGCCGGCGTAATAATTGAACACAATGTTGGTGTGCTCGTCCATGATGAGGATTTTGGTGGTCGTGGAGCCGGAGTCTATGCCCAAAAAGCAGTTTAGGGACTGTCCCTGCTGCAATTCCACGCGCTTTAAGTGTTTGATATTGCGATTTTTCTGCCATTCTGCGTAGGCTGTTTCGCTCTCAAACAGCGGCGGAAGGGTGTCTTTTCGCACCTGCGTGTTGGCGGTTGCCAACTGACTTATCAGCTCAGGAATGTCTTTAACTACTTGCTGCTCTGGATGATAGAGTGCCGTGCCCCAGGCGGGGAAAAATTCGCTGTTTTCGGGCGGTGCAAACTCTTTTTCATCAAAGTTCAAAATTTGCGCAAAAGCCTTGCGCAATGCCGGCAGGAAAGTCAAAGGTCCACCCACGCACACAATTTCAGGAGCCACAGTGCAACCCCGCGACAAGGCAGTAATACTCTGTAAAGCAACAGTATAGAGAATTGACATCGCCACATCGGCAACCGGCACGTTGCGAGCTATCAGGTTTTGCACGTCTGTTTTGGCAAACACGCCGCAACGCGAAGCCACAGGATATATCTTTTCGTATTCCAAGGCTTTTTTGCCCAATTCTTCTACGCTAATGTGCATCAAATCAGCCATTTGGTCGATGAAAGCACCCGTTCCACCGGCGCAACTGCCGTTCATGCGAATATCCGGTTGCTTGCCGGATTCAAAAAACACCATTTTAGCATCTTCGCCCCCTAAGTCAATCATAGTGTGGGTGTTAGGATGTTCCTTTTTAATCACCTCAATGGCGGCAACCACCTCCTGCGTAAACGGGATGCCGATGCGCTCCGTGATGCCCATCCCCGCCGAGCCGGTGATGCCAACCGTAAACTGTCTGTCGGGAAATTTTTGCACTATCGCGTGCAACTCCTCCGTCATCACCTTGCTAACGTTGGCTTTATGACGGCGATACAACCTATAAATCACTTCAGAGTTTTCGTCTAATATGATGATTTTAAAAGTAGTAGAGCCAATGTCTATCCCAATTCGATATATATCTTTTGTGTTCATAACTTATTGTCTTTAATTATTTATCTTACCACGAAGGTACTCTTTTTGTTTTTATTGAAGTTTACATGGTTTCAATGCATCCAAAACAAACCTAATCACATATTTCTCATGCCGCTTGATAATTGCCTTATATTCAGCACTTGACACGCCCGATACTTTGACTGCAAATTTGTTAAATATGAACGGAAACACGCACAACGACAACACATTTATTCCAAAATCCACCGTGGGCGTTTCCCTGATGGTTCCTTTTTTTCGTTCTTCCTCCAAACGAGCGGAAAGTTTGTCCAATACCTGTTTCGGCTCACGCATTTTTATTATCGTCACCAAACTTTCGGGATTGTGATTCATCTCGTTGAGGATGAAAAGCGGGATTTGAGGGTATTCTGCCAGCACCTCGTAATAGGAATGTATCCACGCCTCCACCATCTCAAAAATAGGCATTTCCGACTGCAAAATCCGAAAAACACGCTGCACAAGCACATCAAAAGCCTCTTCAAAAATAATTTCAAACAGGTGATACTTCGACTGAAAATAGTAATTGATATGTGCAATATTCGTGTCCGAAGCCGCCGCAATGTCGCGTACACTTGCGCCGTTATACCCATTCGAGATAAATAACTCGCGAGCTGCGGCCAAAATCCGCTCTTTTACATCTGTAGTATCTGAATTGTACATTGTATATCTCTTGAAATTAGGTGCAAAGTTAAACAATCGTTTAAACATACACAAGTGTTTTGAGGTTAAATAAAGTTAAATAGCCTCCAAACACGACTATAATTCACTATTTTGGTCAATAATTTCCGTCAATGAACCAATCATATACAATGGCACAGCAAGTCCTTTTTCGTTGCTGAATTTTTTCTGTGACGTTTTAACAAAATGATTGGGGTGGAACGTTTCCCGATATTTATCCAAACTCTTTAACTTGAAATTTTTTCCAGCCTTGACTTCTATCGGAATAGTTTCGCCGTCATATTGGACGATAAACTCGATTTCGGCTGTGCTTTTCCCGTTAGCCCAATAATAAATTGGCATTTTGTCGTTGGTTGCAAGCAGTTCCTGCAACACAAACTGCTCGGCAAGCATACCCTTGTAGTGGCTGAATAAGCCATTTTCGGGGTCGAGATAGGATTTGGCATCCAAACCGGTCTGAGCCGACAGTAGCCCAATGTCGGACATATATATCTTGAACAAATCAGGCTCTTCGTATGCCTTCAATGGGATGTTCGGAAGGCTCACACAGTTTATAATATGGATAAGCCGCGTGTCTTTCAGCCATTGCAGCGCATCGGCATAATCACGCCCCCTTGAACCTTTTTTCATCTCTGAATACAAAAAACGTTTGTTTTCTTTGCCAAGTTGCAACGGGACACTATTCCAAATGTTGCGAACCTCGACAATATCGCTTTTGGGAACATGCCTTGCAAAGTCCCCGTAATAGGCATCCAGCAAAAGATTTTGGGTGTTGCGCACTTCGGCAAAACTTTTTGTTTCCGCATATTTTTTCACTGCTTCGGGCATGCCGCCTACATAAAAGTACTGTTGCAGCAGCGATATTAATTCATCATGAAATATGCCGATTGATTTCCAATTCAGTTTTTTGACGATGTCGATATATTTTGGCTCTATCGCCTCAAGAAATTCCAAAAACGTCATCGGGTGAATGGTGATTGAATCATACTGACCAACCGGAACGCCTGTGCCGGTGAGCGACATCACTCCCAAAAAACTCCCTGCCGCCATAATATGATATTCAGGGGCGGTTTCATTAAATGATTTCAAGGCAGAAAATGCCGCAGGGCATTCCTGAACTTCGTCAAATATAATCAGGGTATCGTCAGGAGATATTGTCATACCTGCCTCAATAGACAATTCCTGAATAATTCGGGCAACATTTATGTCACCCTGAAAAATGTTTTGCAGCCGTTCATTTTTGTCAAAGTAAAAATAAGCAACCTGCTTGTAACTGTTTTTCCCAAATTCCCGCATCAGCCAAGTTTTACCAACCTGCCGCATACCGTAAATGACCAATGGCTTACGATTGGCAGAGTTTTTCCAACCCTCTAACTTGGGTGTCGCATGGCGAAAAATTCCCATATTTGTTTCTTTTTATTTGTTTGTAACTGTCTAATAATGAGCATTTATCACTAAATTCTTAGAAATTGCGTGTTGATTTTACACCTAATTCTTCGGAATTAGGTGCTACTTTCACACCTAATTCTTTGGAATTATGTATTACTTTGACACCTAATTCTTAGAAATCATGTGTTCCTTTGACACCTAATTCTTAAAAATCATGTGTTACTTTGACACCCAATTCCTAGTAATTATGTGTTGTTTTACACTTAATTCATAGAAATTATGTGTCTATTCAACACCTAATTCTTGGGAATTACGTGTTGCTTCAACACCCAATTCTTCGGAATTATGTGTGGCTTTAACACTTAATTCTTAGAAATTAGGTCTGATTTCAACACCTAATTCCTGATTATTAGGTATGATTTCTACACCTAATTCCGAATTTGCTAATTTCGGCTGCAAATGTACAAAAAAAAGTTGAACAAGGATGGTTTGAAAAAAAAATATTTACGAGATTTGAAATTAGCCCAAAATTTTCTCATATTTCAAAAATATTGCGTACCTTTGTCGTCTGTTATGAAGACAAAAGAACAGTTTGAGTGTGTGATTGGCATTTGCCGCAATCTTTTTGAGAAAAAACTCAAGGATTATGGTGCTTCGTGGCGTATTATGCGCCCGCAATCTATTACTGACCAACTGTTTATCAAGGCTAAGCGCATTCGCAATATTGAAACGAAAGGGGTTGCTAAGGTGGATGAAGGGGTTGAGGAGGAGTTTATTGCGATTGTCAATTATGGTGTTATTGGTTTGATACAGTTGGAGTTAAGATTTGTGGATGAAATTGATATTTCTAAAGAGGAGGCTATTGTGTTGTATGACAAACATATAACGGCGACTAAGGCGTTGATGTACGCCAAAAATCATGATTATGATGAGGCGTGGCGAGGGATGCGGGTGAGTTCTTATACCGATTTTATCCTCACCAAAATCAATCGCACGAAGGAGATTGAGGCGCACGATGGCAAGACGGAGGCGTCAGAAGGCATTGACGCCAACTATATGGATATGATTAATTACGCATTATTTGCACTAATAAAATTGGAATATGGAAAAGATAACTAAAATGTTGCTGTTGAAAATTGCGGTGGAAACGTGTCGGGTGGTTCTCGGCATCACGTTTACCTTTTCGGGCTTTGTGAAGGCGGTTGACCCGCTGGGGACGGCTTACAAAATCAACGAGTATCTTGAATCATGGCAACTGAGCTATTTTGACTTTGTGAGCCTGCCTGTTTCCGTCTCACTGTCCGTTTTAGAATGTTCCTTGGGCATCATCGTTTTGTTGGGCATTTGGCGAAAATTAGCCACATGGCTAATGTTGATAATGATGTTATGCCTTATGACACCGCTGTCGATGTATTTGTTGATGGAAAATCCTATCCAAGATTGCGGTTGTTTCGGCGATGCTTGGATAATAACAAATCTGCAAACGTTCATCAAAAATATCATCCTGTCGATTTGTGCCCTGTTCCTTTGGTCATACAGTAAGCGAATGACACCGCTCATAGACCTGAGACGGCGCACTGCGACAGCAATTGGCGTGGTTGTTGTAGTTTTCGGTTTTGCCATCTATAATCTTTTATATCTGCCGGTTATAGATTTTCGTCCCTATAAAATTGGCAACAATATAAAGGAGATGCTCATTATTCCGCCTGGTGCGCCCGATGATGAATTTGAAACAACTTTGATTTATGCCAAAGACGGCACAATACAAAAATTTTCAATGGAAAATTACCCGAAAGAAGGCAGTGGCTGGGAATTTGTGGATACCGAAGTGACGTTGCTGAAAAAAGGCTATGAGGCTCCTGTTCACGATTTCACCATCACAACAGCGCAGGGCGAAGATATTACGCAGGAAGTGCTTGATTACAAAGGTTATACATTTTTGATGGTTGCCCATAAGGTGGAAAAAGCAAGTGTGTCGTATGCTGCCAAATTGAATGAAATAGCGGATTATGCCGCGAAAAACGGGCATCATTTCTTGGGGCTGGCGGCTTCTGTGCCGGAGCAAATCGCCTCTTGGAGCAGCCTAACACATGCGGCTTACCAATTTTGCACGATGGACGATGCCACTTTGCGGACGATTGTGCGCTCCAATCCGGGCTTGGTGTTGCTACACGATGCCACAATTGTAGGTAAGTGGTCGCGAAACAATCTGCCGAGTGAAAATAAATTGAATGAAATAATAAATAATTAAATAATTAAATAAAAATGAGAAAAAACATTGTAGCAGGGAATTGGAAGATGAACAAAAACCTGCAAGAGGGGTTGGATTTGGTGAAGGAGCTGCAAAGTGCCGTTTTTGGCAAAACGCTGAAATGCGATGTGGTGGTTTGTACGCCATTTATCCACCTGGCATCCGTCAACGGCTTGATTGACAAAAACAAAGTGAAATTGGGTGCACAAAACTGTGCCGACAAGGTTTCAGGTGCCTACACAGGCGAAGTGTCTGCCGAAATGCTGGCTTCTACGGGCGCACAGTATGTGATTTTGGGGCACTCCGAACGCCGCGCCTACTATGGCGAAACAAGTGTCACGTTGAGCGAAAAAGTGAAATTGGCGTTGGCAAACAAGCTGACCCCCATTTTCTGCATCGGCGAAGTGTTGGCAGAGCGCGAAGCAGGCAAACAAAACGCGGTGGTGAAAACGCAAATCGAAGAGGCGTTGTTTGACCTCTCCGCAGACGATTTTGGCAAAATTGTGTTGGCGTACGAACCCGTCTGGGCAATCGGTACCGGCAAAACGGCAACTTCGGCACAGGCACAGGAAATTCACGCCCACATCCGCCAAACAGTGGCAGCAAAATACGGTCAAACCGTAGCCGACAACACCTCAATCCTCTACGGAGGCAGTTGCAATGCCGGAAATGCCAAGGAATTGTTCGCCAATCCCGATGTGGACGGCGGTTTGATTGGCGGTGCCGCGCTGAAATTGGACACGTTCATGCCGATTGTGGAAGCTTTTTAAACGCTGTCATTGACAAAAAAACAAGGTGTTATGAAGAAGTCTTTTTTCGCACTATTTTTGTTGATGGTTTGCGCCTCCGGACAGGCTCAGACCACCATTATTGAGTATTTGCAAGATACTGTTTCTTCTCCTGCTTCTGACGGGCGGATTCGTATTGAGGCGGCTCCGGCTATCAATGCGTTGGTGGGTCACGCGAAGGCTACTCCTGCCACTACTTTTGATACTAATGCGAATGCTAATTCGATTTTTGGTGGCGATGAGTCTGTTGTTGCGGATGCTAACGGAAATGTGGAGGTTTCGGGCTATCGAGTGCTGGTTTTTCTGGGCAAAAACTCACAGACGGCTCGCTCGGAGGCGCAAAATCGGCAAAGAAGTGTCAAGCAACAATTTCCGGGCATCGCCACCTACCTGAACTACAATGCCCCCAATTTCAAGGTGACGGTGGGCGATTTCTTGACGTATGACGAGGCTGAAGAGTTTAAAGAGAAGTTAGCCAAAGCATTTAGGTTTGGACGTGAGGCATTTATAGTGCCGGCAAAAATCAAATATCGTGTGCAAAAATAATAATAATTGTCATTGCGGGCTTGACCCGCAATCCCCTGAAAAGGATACGAATGTTGGGCTACAGAGCGATGTAGAACAAGGGATTGCGGGTCAAGCCCGCAATGACGGACTTTTTGACAAAAATATGGATAAAATTGATGCATTAGCATTCCATTATTCGGAGATATTGAAACTGCTGGGCGAAGACCCCACGCGCGAAGGTTTGCTGAAAACACCAAAGCGCGTGGCAAAGTCGATGCTGTTTTTGACCCAAGGCTATCAGCAAAATCCGGACGAAATCCTGTCATCCGCCATTTTCATGGAGGATTACAAGCAAATGGTCATCGTGAAAGACATTGATTTTTATTCGATGTGTGAGCACCATCTGTTGCCGTTTTTTGGGAAAGTGCATGTAGCCTACATCCCCAATCACACCATCACGGGGCTGAGCAAAATCCCGCGCATAGTGGAAGTTTTTGCCCGCCGCTTGCAAGTGCAAGAACGGATGACTACACAAATCAAAGATTGCATCCAGCAGACACTCAACCCATTAGGCGTAATGGTAGTAATAGAAGCGCAACACCTCTGTATGCAAATGCGAGGCGTGGAAAAGCAAAATTCCATCACCACTACATCCGATTTTACAGGGGCGTTTGAGGCTGCGAAGACGCGGGAGGAGTTTATTGCGCTGATTAAGAGGTGAATTATTTATCAATGCAAATCTAAAATGATAGCTAAAAAGGCTAATTTTTTTTTCAGGTGCTATTATTTCGCAAACGGTACCTTGTACCGCAGGGACAAATATACATGGACTTTTATCCCGTAGGGATTATAGCTCGGTAGAAAAGCCAATCCTCACCTCCACCCTGCATCCCGTAGGGATGCAACCGATTGCGGATGATGTTGCATCCCTACGGGAAAAAACACCGTTTGCAAAAAATAGCACCTGAAAAAAAAATTAGCAAAATTTTTTCCGCAACAACATATCCCCCAGCAGCAATATCAGCACAGACAGCCCTGCCATTGCTATCATGGGGTTAATCGAAAATTCTATTTTTGGGAACGCTATATTGAAGTTGAGGTCGGGAAAAAACTGTGCGCCTATGTAATAGACACTTGCCGGAATTGCGCAAATGCCTGTTACTCCGGCTGCTAACGAGGCTACGGAGAGCCATTGACTGTGCCGTTTTTGTCGCACCACCTCACGCTCTATTTGATGCATAAGATTGTCCGCAAAACTTGTTGATGGTTGCTCTAAACTCATCTCTTCCAATAACTTATCCATTTTCATTTCTCTGTAATTTATTTATTTCTATTCCTAATTTTTTGCGTATGCGGTGCAATTTGACTTTGACATTCGACACCGACAAATCGCTTATTTTGCTGATTGCCTCCACCGACTGCTTGTCCAAATAGTGTAGGGTAATCAAAAATGCTTCTTCCGGCGACAGTTGCTTCAACGCGGTGTCTAAATGCCGCAATTGTGCCTCTCTGTCGCCCTCTTCAATCTCTTCATCGCTCGCCTCTATCGCCGTATTGTCCTCTATGGAAGCGAAATAGAACTTCCTTTTTCGCAATTCGGAGAGGGTTGTGTTGTAGGCAATGCGATACAGCCACGTGGAAAATTCCGCCTCTTCCCTGAACTGCTCCAATGATTTGAAAACTTTGATAAACACCTCTTGTGCAATATCTTCCGCATCCTCGCGGTTGCCTACTATCTTCATCACGACCGTCAAAACCATGCTCTGATATTTGCATACAATGGGCGTAAAAGCCTGAGTATCACCTGCTTTTATTCGCTGTATGTAAAATAGGTCGCTTGCTTGTTTCATATTCTGTTAGACGCAAAAAAAAAATTCGGTTACAAATGTAACCATTTCCCCACAGTTGCGTCAAAGATATGTAAACAAATTAATATTCACAAATTAAAAATTTAAAATTATGAGTAATTTAGTTCCTATTTTTGTGGTTGGGATTATTGTGTTGGGTATTTACAAACTGTTTGAACTGTTTGTAAAGCGGCAAGAGCGGCTACTGCTGATCGAAAAACTTCCTGTCATCTTTGAAAAAAGAGAAGGTGGAAAAATCAATCTTCCGGAGCTGATTGTTGGTACGCAAAACTATGGTTTCGGGGCTTTGCGGGTAGCATTGCTGCTGATGGGTGTTGGCGTAGGTTGCATCGTGGCACTCCTGGTTGAGTATGGTCTTTTTGACGCTTTTCTTACGCAGGAGTTTAGCCGGATAGACAATTGGCGACACGTAGGCGAAATACAATTTGTGCTGTATTTTTCCTTTATCACCATCTTCGGCGGCACTGGCTTGTTCGTTGCCTACCTGCTTGAGCAGAAGTACAAGGGAAAATAAAAACCTCCTCAGGTGAAGCGGCGTTGTTTTGTCGTTTTGAAGTCGGCACTTCAAAACGAGAACAACGCCCCCACTCGCACGCCTTCGTTGGGCACATCCGGACGGCCGCGATATGTGAGCCGCCGCACATAGTTCACACAGAGGATGCGGAAGATGTTTTCGATATATTACCATAGTGTCATTTACCAAAAAATTTTTTACCGATAGAAAATTCAATATATTCGGCTTTCATAAACTTATGCCCTTTAATATTGGCTCCTATAAATAGCGCATTCAGTTTGGGAAGTAGTATCAAAAACCTGAGAAAGCTGATGCTATTTTGCTTAAAAACAACTTTAACAAACGCTCATAACTGTTTATAAACAGCTTTAATGAACGCTCATAACTTCTTGATAATGAGGATGTTGGTTGGGGGTGGGGGGGGGTAAATGCTCCGGGGCAGTTTGTCATTGCGGGCTTGACCCGCAATCCCCCGAAAAGGAGTCGAATGCTGGGCAACAGAGCAATGCAGCACGAGAGATTGCGGGTCAAGCCCGCAATGCCAATCCGATATATGTCACTTTTCATTATCATCACTAATTTTTTCGGGCGCAAAAGTACAATAATTTTTTCAAAACGAAAAAACAACGCCCGCCCGCACACCATCATTAGGCACATTCGGATGATTGCGGTAAGTGAGCCGCCGCACATAATCCACCCGAATAAGCCGAAAAATATTCTCAACCCCAAAAGTCAATTCCATATAAGGCACATTCCCCATAGAATAACTGGTAACCGGTAACTGGTAACTGCTAACTGACCGTCCGTACCAGCCTTGCAACCCCACAACTTCGCGCAGTCGCAGTTGGTTGAGTAGCGGGATGCGGTTGAACAGGGTGCCGTTGAGGTGGTATTGCACATCCCACGCCACGAAGCGGTCGTTGATAAATTCCATCGGGTCCATCAACGAAAACGCCTCTGTTTTAAGGATATACGACAGATTAGTGTTGGGAATAAATAGCAACGGATAGGGCACATCCCCCCATATCCCCCCCACCCTGCCGCGCATATCCAAAAAGCCAAACGGCGACAGCCAAAGACGTTTGCGAACACTCAACTCCGTGCGGTCGTACTTAAAATCGCCCCCCAGCACATCCTTAAACGCCGTAGTATGCGTAAGTTCAATCACCGGCGCATCCATAGTAATAGCATAACGCCGATTGCGCGACTGATAAAACTTCTCCCCCAAAGCCCAACGCAACCGAAACTCCAACTCAGCACTCCGATAATGCGCCATTGGTAATTGGTAATTAATAATTGGCACACTGACAGTTGCCCATTCCGTCAGATGCCGCGCCTTGATGCCATAACTCCAGCCGTTGTAATGTTCGCGAAAATAGGAAAACTCTGCTGTTTGCATATAAGTCAGCAACTTGTCGGGTTTGCGTTTGATAAATGCTGCAAACATATTGTCGTAAGTGGCATTCGCGGCATGTTGCCCCAGCGGGTTCACATCGTATTTATATTCCGCTCGGAGGTAGTGATATGGGTATTCCAAACGGTAGCGTTTCTTCTTCTCAAAGTCGTACTCCAGCAGCAGATTGCCCTTAATCTTCTTATCACCAAGCCCGTAAGCCAGATAGCCGTTGGCAAACAGTTGGCGACTGAGATTGACCCTTGTGGTGCCGCCGAGCCGCACGCGCAAACCTTCCAACTCGTTGGTGCTGACCAAAGTATGCAGCGGACCCGTTTCAAAGTATGCCGAATCGCCCACAATGGGGATGTAGCCGTTCACAAGCACATCCACCGCGTATAAAAGAAAATAAAACAGCGGCTTGGTGCGCATTTTTGCCATCAGGGCTTTGGCGGTCGGACCTCCGGTTTTGATTTCGTCTGACCGCTTTTCGTTCCAAAACGCCTCCGGCTGAGCGTGTGCATCGGCGCGCTCAATGATGGGGGCTCTTTCTTTAAAAATTGTCCGGTCGGCGGGCGGTTCAAACGAATGATTGCGCCGCTCAACTATCTGTCGGGCATAAATGCCTTTGTCGTTTTTCAAAATGTTGAAATCCACCACGACCGTGTTTTTCGTCAGCAGGCGTGTGCTGTCGGGCGTTCGAGCGTATTCCTGCGTAACGGTCAGGCTATTGACCATGTTCAAATTAATGTGATGTGGCGTAGTGAAAGAGGCTTTTTGTATGAAATAGGTTGAGTCGGCGGTAACGTACAGATGCCCCGTGAAACTGAACGATTCGGAGTTGAACGGTGCAAAACCCACATCCACACACCGCACATTGTTCACCACAACCGTATCCAGGAGGTAATATTTGTAATACGCGGGTCCAAAAGTCGCCAACGGGCTTACAAATCGCTGCAAAAGCAACGGCACATTGTCCTGAAAGAGGTCGATTTCATGGAACGTTTCCCCCAGAAAATTGGAAATGCTTTCTTCCGAAAACATATCGGTAACACCCTCCGCCTTCACCGCCTCCACCACCCGCTTTTCGGACTGCGGCAACTTCCGATGATAAATTTGCTCCACCCGCTCCTCACTGTAAAGCGGCATAACGGACCGCCCCGCAACGCTCACCGTGTCAATAAAATCAGTCAAAAAGTCAGCCTGCCGAAACAGCCAATTGCTCTGCGCCTCCTCAGCGGTGAAATTGTCGCGGGCAAACGTCCGCTGCTCGTAACTTTCGTAACTGTAAAAATCGTGCTCACGCGGGTTGTGCATCTGCCGCCGCTTGATGACTTCCTCGATGAAAGCCACAGCCGGATTGCCTTTTTGGGTGTATTTCTCCTTTGTTTTGCGCACAGTTACAGTGTCGAGCTGGCGGTCGGCGGTGTTCCACTGTGGGGTAGCGGGCTGGGTGCTGCCAAAGAGCAACACAAACAGGATAATATGGAGGCTACGGGTCAAGCCAGCAATGATAAATCGGCGCATTATTTTTGTCGCATTTTTTTAGGGTGCAAAAGTACAAAAAAAAGTGATAGTTGCAAATGGGTGCGGACCGGGGATTCGTCTTGATCCATATATTTTTATTCCTTTGATTAGCAATTATATTTTCAAGCGTTAAACTCTGCTCAAAAAATCGTACCTTTGCGCCCACTTATGGGTCAAATGCTGTATAAAATAGGGTATTATGTTGTTGTCGGCTTGCTGCTCGGTTGCGGGTGCTATGCTTGTGCCAGTATGGCGGCTCCTGAGGGGGGAGATTATGACTATGACCCGCCGCGATTTGTTGGGGCGGTGCCTGCGCAGGGGGGTGTTCATGTGGATAAAAGAAAGATTTTGCTCTCGTTTGACGAATATATTACTTTGGAAAAGCCCAACGAAAAAGTGATTATCACGCCCCCGCAACAAAAAATGCCTGTAACAAAGGCGTTTGGCAAAAATATCAGTGTGGAACTGAAAGATTCGCTGATTCCTAATACGACTTATACATTTGATTTCACGGATGCCATTGCGGATAATAATGAGAAAAATGTTCTCAATGGCTTCACGTATGCCTTTTCGACCGGCGATGTGATTGATTCATTGGTGATTGCGGGGCGTGTTTTGAATGCGGAGGATTTGGAACCGATGCCCAACATCATGGTTGGGATTCACTCCAATTTGGAAGATTCGGCATTCACCCATCTGCCGTTTCTGCGCACCTCGCAGACCAACGAAGCCGGATTTTTTTGGATACGCAACATAGCCCCCGGCAGCTACCACCTTTTTGCATTAAGCGAGCAAAATCGCAATTTTCGTTACGACCAATCGCCGGAAGCCATTGCGTTTGACACCACTCTGATTGTGCCGTCATTTGAGCCTGCGATGCGTATAGACACGATTTGGCGCGACACGTTGACCATCGACACCATCAAGGAGGTGCATTTCACCCGTTTTACGCCCGATGACATGCTGTTGCGCCTCTTCAAAAAGGAGGTTCCCAAGCAATATCTCGTGAAAACAGGTCGTCCGCTGGCTCACCAACTGACGATGGAGTTTGGAGCACCCATTACGGAGCAGCCTGTCATTGCGGGCTTGACCGGCGATTCCCTCACTGATGATCAACTGCCCATAGAAGCTGTTGTGGAGTATTCGCCTGACCAAAAAACGCTCACATATTGGCTAACCGATTCGCTGGTATATCAAAACGACACACTATTCATTGAGGTAAATTATTTGGCAACAGACACGCTTGACCAATTAGTTTCAAAAACAGATACCGTCAAATTCAATTATAAACGCCCCAAAGCACCGAAAGAGCCTCCAAAAGAGGTAAAAAAAGAGCCTAAAAAGAAGAAAGGCGCACCACTTGAGTCAGACACTGCCAATGTGGATTCGATAGCGATTCGCTATTTGGATTTAAAAGTCTATCCGTCAGGTAGTTTGGATGTTTTAGATACTATCAAAATCACGTTTGAGGAGCCTGTTCGCCCGTTTGATTCTTTGGCGATACAAATCAGTCAAAAGGTTGATACGCTGTGGGAAAAGCGCGATTATCCGATTTGGCAGGATAGTCTGAATCCGCGCATTTATTACATCTATCACGAATGGTCGTATGCTGCTGAATATAAAATGGATATAGACTCGGCGGCGATTTTTGGCATCTATGATTTACCGGTAAAAAAGGCAGAAACAACATTTAAAGCGCAACCGGAGGAGTTCTATGCCCATTTATATGTAAAAACTTCGGGCATTGAGGGGACAGGCTTTGGCGAACTGCTCGATGGCGGCGGCAAAATGGTGCGCACCGCCCCATTGCAAAGCGGCGAATTGATTTTTGAAAATCTCAAGCCCGGCAAGTATTATTTGCGCTATATAGATGATGCAAACGACAATGGAGCGTGGGACACCGGCGATTATGCCACGCTCACGCAGCCGGAAGCCGTCTATTATTTTCCCCTCGAAATTGAATTAAAGGGCTATATGGAGCTGGAGCAATCGTGGAACGTCACGGAACTTCCGATAGATAGTCAAAAACCGGCTGTAATTGTAAAAAACAAGCCGAAAGAAAAACAACAAACACAAAAAGAGAGAAAAAATGAAAAGAAAAAGAGGTAGTTGTCATCCCGCAGTGACATTGTTTTTAAGTTTGTGCCTGTTCAGTATGGGGCACAGTGCATACGCCGAAGATTATGATGACGAGATGCACTTTCAAAATGGGGAGGAGATGGATTTTGCCGTCAAATACAAATACGGTTTGGTTGTCATCACCGCTGCCACGGGGCAGCATACCATCAAAGCCACCACCTATAGCGGTGAGTCGGCAATGCGGTCGATGTTCACGCTCAAAACGACTTCTTTTTTCAATAGTGTTTACAAAATACGCGACACGCTGACGTCTTATGCCCGCACGCCCGACCTTCAGCCCTTGTATTTCCATCGCATCGTGCATGAACCGGACTACCACTTTTATGAATGGATGACCACAAAAAAATTTAGCAATGAGCAGACACAGGTCTATTTGAAACGCGTCCGAGAAAAACGCGACCCTGTGGATAGTGTCATGGTAGCCAAAGCTGCCGGTTACGATATTCTGGGAGCAATAAATCTCTTTCGCACATTGGCTTATGACTCGTTGGCAATAGGAACGGCACGCAGAATCACTGTTTTTTTTGGTTTTGACCAAACAAATCTCGTCATTCGCTACACTGGAAAACACACAATTACTGTGGGAAAATACCGCTACAAGACCGTAAAACTCAATATCGACATTGTGAACATCAAAGAGGGCGATAACGCATTCACCACGTCCAAAGATGCCTTAGAAGTCTGGCTCAGCGACGACCCCAACCGCGTGCCCATCCGCATGAAAGCCAAACTGAAATTTGGCGCAATAGAAGGCGAACTCACCGGCACAAAAAATTTGAAACACCCGTTTGCAGCGCAATTCAAATGATGACGAAAAGGATTTTTTTGTTACCTTTGCAGCAAATTATCACAAGTTATGGAAACAAAAACAGTTAAGCGGTTGCCCTACGGCAACTCCAATTTTAAGAGCATTATGACCGAGAATTATGCTTATGTGGATAAGACACGGTTCGTTGAACAGCTTGAAAATGAGGCTAATAAATATCAGTTTTTCATCCGCCCGCGCAAGTTTGGCAAGAGTTTGTTCTCCTCTCTGCTCGAAAATTACTATGACGTAAACCGGGCAAAGGATTTTGACAAACTGTTCGGCGGACTTTATATTGGCAAGCATCCTACGCCCAAAAAGAATGCTTACGCCGTGTTGAAATTCGACTTCTCTGGAATAGACACGTCCGACGAAGACAGGTTTCGGGTTTCTTTTTCCGGTAAAATACAAAACGCGGTTCGTCGATTCGTCGATGTTTATCGGAATCTTTTTCCCGATGCCGATAGTTTTATTCAACGCTTAGATGCGGGAAAACAGGGTATTTTGTCCATCCAGAGTGTCATTGACAAGGTGGAACCGGCTGATGTGAAAATTTTTGTCATCATTGATGAATACGACCACTTTGCCAACGACCTCATCGCGATGGGCAGTCAATTGGGCAAAGATGTTTACCACAACATGGTACACGCAAACGGACTTGTACGCGATTTTTACGAAGCCCTAAAGACAGGCACGAACACAGTTATTGACCGCATCTTCATCACCGGCATATCTCCTGTGATGCTGGACGACCTCACGAGTGGATTTAATATCGCCGTCAATCTCACGCTTGAACCAAAGTATAATGAGATGATGGGTTTTACGCAGCAGGAGGTAGATGCCCTGATGCACGAAACCGGCGTTGACCCCAACTTTGTCAATGTGGATATGGAAACGTATTACAATGGGTATCTTTTTCATGAAGACGGAGAACATCGTGTATATAACCCATCCATGATTCTCTATTTCTTCTACCAAATATTAACATCTCAGAAGCCACCCAAAAATATCATTGATGACAACCTGAAAACCGATTACAACCGTTTGCGCCGCATGGTTCAAAACGAGGAAAATCGCAATACTTTGATAGAAATTGTTCAGAACAATGGCATTATGTCCGATGTCATCAGCAAATTTTCGATTGATAGGTTGGAAGACACCAAGTATTTTATATCCCTGCTTTTTTATATGGGACTGCTCACGGTGGATAAATACCATGATGGTCGGTTGTATTTGAAAATCCCCAATTATTCCATCCGAACCGTTTATTGGGAATATCTGGAGCAGTTGACATTAGAATGGAACAAGGATGTGATGATTGATTTGCGACAACAAACCGATGCGGTGTGGCAATTGGCTTACCCCGGCAATTTGCGCCCCTACATCGAATATGTGAGCAAGAACATTTTCAGCCGCCTGTCGAATCGCGACTTGCAACACTTCAATGAAAAACACATCAAAATCATGCTGCTCAACGGCTTGTTTCAAAGCAAGTTGTATGTGCCGCGCACTGAAAAGGAGGTAGAAAACGGCTATATCGACATTTTTTTGCAACGTAGCCCCCTACTTCCCGACATAAAATATGAATGGGTGTGGGAGCTCAAATACCTCAAAAAGGGCGATAGAAAAGCATTGCACTCAGCACGGAATGATGCCCGCGCACAATTGGAGAAATATCGAAATTCGCGTGAATTTGCAGAGCGCGCCGATGTGCGCTTCGCGTCGATTATTTTTATTGGCAAAGACAAGTTTGAGATTGGCTAAAAAAAATACACCCCGTAGGTCAGCCAGACCTGCGGGGTGAAAAAAATGTGGTTTGAAAAAAGTCTTAAACTAACGCTACGTACACGTCAGTTTCATTTTCGTGGAAGTACAATTTGTCTTCACGCGCCAACCAACCGAGTGCTGCAAACACTTCTTTGTCAGTCAACTTAACCAACTTTTTCAGTTCTTTCACGGACTTTTGTCCTTCTTCTTTTAATACAGTCCATACACGGCCTGCATCCGATCCAATTTTTTCTCTCATGACATAAATTATTATTGTTATTAACTCTATTTATTATTTCTCAGAATAAATCTTATCCCATTTTTCGTAATTGGCATTGTCTTTCAACGCGTAATAGATATTGCGCAATGCAAAAATGGCATCAGAATCCTTGTTGTTGAGTTGATATGCTTTTTCAAAATAGGGGAGAGCCTGCCTAAAAATGGCTTCTACCGCTTTCATCGCATCGGCGTACTTTTTGGGGTCGTTGATTTTATCCGCTTCTCCACGCTGTTCAACGCCCTTGTTGTAATACAACCGACCGAGGTGCGAAAGCGCATCGGCATTGTCGGGACTAATCGCCAACGCCTTTTCGATATTCACAATTGCTTGTGGCACATCGTTTTTCCTTTCATACACAAGTCCCAGCACATCATAGAATTGCGCATTTTGTCCATCCGCAACAATGGCTTTATTCAAGTATTCAATCGCTTCATCGGAACGGTTGTTATTGATTTGAATGTTAATCAAATTCAATAAAAAAAAGGATTCTGCCGGAAATCTTTCAGCACCAAGTTTCAGCGCTCCTTCATAAGAGGCAGAATCACCTTTCCCGATGTATTCTAAGGCTAATCGCTGGTACATTTCTACCTCCTCCGGAAAGTGCAAATTCTTAAGCTGGTCGTAAATAGCAATCGCTTTGTCGTGCTCATGCAGCAACGATGCCGACACACCTGCAAAATAGCGAATTTTCACCGCGTTGGTGTCGGTAGCCAAATCATCTTTCATCGTTTTATCGCCTTCAAACATCGGTAAGGTAGGGATGTCGCCATAAAACTTGAAATTGTCGTACGCTTTCGCGTAGTTTTCTTTTTCATGGAAATAGCTCCCTGCATTGATGTAATACTGGCGATTGGCTTGCAAAATTCCTTTAATTTGCTTGCGGAACTTTGGCTTCACTTTCCCTTTTGCATTGGGCAGTTGGTCCAATTCGTCAGCTTTCAAGAAGAATGCTGTACTCGCATCTAAAGCAGTGTACATCACATCTACATTAACCTTGTCGTTTTGACCGATACGTAGCTTCACGCATTCCGCATCGAACGCTTTGTTTTCCACATCGCCTGCAAGAAACCACGCTTCGGCACTATTTGCCGTTTCCGGGTTTTCCAAGGCACCCTTAATTTGGGTACGCAACTCTCCAAAATTGGGTTTTTCGTACTTCAAATCATTCTTCACTGTGCGCACAACCTTCTGCTGAGCAAAAGACGAAGTGCAAATCAGGCATACAGCCACTGTAATAAATGTTCTTTTCATTGTGTTCAAATATTTAATTTTTAATTTTTAATTTATTTCATTTACTTCATTATTTTTATCGGTGCCGGTTTCGACATCTTGGAATATATCCGCAATCCCTCCAACAACTCCGGTTGGTATGTCCTCTTCGGCATCCGAAGCAACCACACAAACCGAGGCAATTTCATCGTTGCGTTTATCCAAATTAATCAGTCTGACACCCTGTGTGGCACGTCCGATAATGTTCAAATTCGCAATTTTCAGGCGGATGGTCATGCCCGACTTGTTGATAATCATTAAATCGTTGTCGTCGGTCACCGTTTTAATCGTTACGAGCGGACCGGTTTTTCCGGTGATTTTCATGGCTTTCACACCCTTACCGCCGCGATTGGTCACTCGATATTCGTCCAAATCCGAGCGCTTGCCGTAGCCTTTTTCGGATACCACTAATATATGGTCGTCCGGATTTTTTATCACAATCATGCCGACTATTTCATCGCCCTCACTGAGTTTTTGACCGCGCACACCGGCTGCGTTGCGTCCCATACGGCGCACTTTGGCTTCGTTGAAGCGGATAGCCAAGCCTTTGCGGTTGGCTATGATAATATCATTCGTGCCATTAGTCAAGCGCACGTTAATCAATTCGTCTCCTTCGCGCAACGAAATAGCGTTCACACCATTCTGACGTGGGCGAGAATAGGCTTCGAGCGATGTTTTTTTGATAATCCCTTTTTTGGTACAGAATATCAAGTAATTGGATGCCACAAACTCCTTGTCGTTCAGTTGTTTAACACGAACAAAAGCACTCACACTATCGTCCGCATCAATGCTCAGCAGATTTTGAATAGCACGTCCTTTAGACGTTTTGGTGCCTTCCGGAATTTGATAGACTTTCATCCAAAAACATCTGCCTTTTTGGGTGAAAAACAGCATCGTGGCATGCATATTTGCCGGATAAATATATTCCACAAAGTCCTCATCGCGCGATTCGGCACCCTTAACGCCCACACCTCCGCGATGTTGCGACTTAAACTCTCCCAGCGGTGTCCGTTTGATATAGCCCAAGTGCGAAATGGTAATAATCATCTCGTCATCAGCATAAAAATCCTCCGGATTCATATCTTCTGTGGCATACACGATTTCTGTGCGCCGTTCATCGCCAAATTTTTCGCGTACCTCCACCAACTCATCTTTAATGACACTCATCAATAAATCTTCGCTTTCCAAAATGCTTTTTAAGTAGGTAATGGTTTTCATGATTTCATCGTATTCGGCACGCAGTTTGTCCTGTTCCAGACCTGTCAATTGCCCCAGACGCATCGCTACAATGGCTTTCGACTGTACTTCCGACAGGCTGAAGCGTTCCATCAAGCGAACAATTGCCTCGTTTTGGTTGGGCGATGCTTTGATAATCGCAATCACTTCGTCAATATTGTCCGAAGCAATAATCAGCCCTTCCAGGATGTGTGCGCGCTCTTCCGCTTTGCGCAAATCGAAAATTGTGCGGCGCGTCACCACGTCCACACGGTGCTCAACGAAGTATTTAATCATGTTTCGGAGGTTCAATGTGTAGGGACGACCCTTCACGAGCACCACATTATTGACACTGAACGACGACTGCAAAGCCGTCATCTTATACAATTTATTAAGCACCACATTGGCATTGGCATCTTTGCGCACGTCTACCACGATGCGCATCCCCTCGCGGTCGGATTCATCGTTGACATGCGAAATACCTTCGAGTTTTTTCTCGTTGACTAATGCGGCAATGTGTTCTATCAGTTCTTTTTTGTTGACATTGTAGGGAATTTCCGTAACAACGATTTTCTCGTGATGCGGAGCAGCTTCAATTTCGGCTTTTCCGCGCATAATAATACGCCCACGTCCGGTTTCAAAGGCATCACGCACACCCTGATAGCCATATATAGTGGCTCCGGTGGGAAAATCGGGTGCTTTGATGTGCTGCATCAGTCCGGCGGTGTCAATATCGCCCTTTGTGTCGATGTAGGCAATGATGCCGTTGATACATTCCGTGAGGTTGTGCGGCGGCATATTCGTTGCCATACCCACCGCAATACCGGAACCGCCGTTCATCAGCAAGTTTGGTATTCGTGTCGGCAAAACGGACGGTTCTTTCAGCGTATCATCAAAATTGAGTGTGAAATCCACCGTTTCTTTGTCGATGTCGCGCAACATTTCTTCCGCCAGTTTGCTCAGTCGGGCTTCGGTATAACGCATCGCAGCCGGTTCATCGCCGTCAATGGAGCCGTAGTTACCTTGCCCGTCCACCAGCGGGTAGCGCATTGCCCAATCCTGAGCCATCCGCACCATCGCCCCATACACGGAACTGTCGCCGTGCGGGTGGTACTTTCCCAAAACTTCACCCACGATACGGGCGGATTTTTTGTACGGCTGGTTGGAATGGTTGCCCAATTCATTCATTCCAAACAGCACGCGGCGGTGCACCGGCTTAAATCCATCGCGCACATCGGGCAACGCACGCGACACAATCACAGACATGGAGTAGTCGATATACGCCGACTTCATCTGCTCTTCGATGTTCACCTGAATAATTCTATCCTGATTATCAACCATTTAACTATATATTATTTTATATACTTTTCCTTTTCCTAATTGCCTGCAAAGGTAATCATTTTTTTTGAAAGGACAAAATTTTTTTATGAGAAAATTTTTAGATAAATGTTAATATTTTTTTTCTTACCTTTGCGGCATTGTTTTAACAAAAACAATAAAAAACAATAAAAATATGGAGTATAATCAAAATTTGGTTTATCAGATTGGCATGACACTCGTCAAGGGTATCGGTACTGTCACCGCGAGGCAAATCATTGATACATTGGAAGATGTGTCGCAGTTATTCAAAGAAAAAGCACGACTTTTGGAGAAAATTCCGGGCATTTCGCATCGCGTCATGGCTGAAATTCACAACCATGAGGTGTTGCAACGAGCCGAAAAAGAGGTGCAGTTTATTCAAAAAAACAACATTCAAGCCCTTTTTATTCAAGATGCGGACTATCCGCAGCGGTTGAAAGATTGTGTGGATGCCCCTGTGATGCTGTATTTTCGCGGGAATGCCAACCTGAACACCGCAAAAATCATGAGTTTCGTAGGTACCCGCAACGCCACTGCGTATGGCAAGGAAATGACAGAAAACATCATTGCAGATATTTCAAAGACGTACCCGGATGCACTGATAGTGAGTGGATTAGCTTACGGAATTGACATTCAGGTACACCGCTCGGCACTCCGAAATGCGCTGCCAACGGTGGGCATTCTGGCGCATGGATTAGACCGAATTTATCCGCCCGTTCACCGAAGCGCAGCAGTCGAAATGCTAAATCAGGGTGGGCTGTTGACCGATTTTATGAGCGAAACCAACCCCGATAAGCAAAATTTCGTCAAGCGCAACCGCATCGTGGCGGGCATTTCAGACTGCACGGTAATCATAGAATCTGCAGAAAGAGGCGGTGCACTAATCACGGCAGGCATCGCAGACAGCTACAACAAAGATGTGTTCGCCTTGCCGGGCAGAGCAACGGATACCTACTCCGTTGGTTGCAACAAGCTGATAAAATACAAAAAAGCGGCTCTCATAACCTCAGCCGATGATATTTTTCGCGAAATGTGTTGGCAAGAACAACCCGACAATACCCCAAAAATCATTCAACGCAGCCTGTTCATAGACTTGACTGAGGAAGAACAGATAATCGTTGACCAGTTGGCGGGGAACGACGGCAAACAGCTAAATCAGCTATGTGTAACCCTGAATTTGCCCATCAGCAAATTGGCCTCCACGCTCTTTGAATTAGAAATGAAAGGAGTAGTGCGTTGTTTTGCAGGTGGCATCTATCGGTTGATTTAATATTTTTTTGCAGCAGTTGTTTGGAAATTCAAAAAAAGTGGTACCTTTGTGGTATTATTTCAATAATGGGATAGGTATTATTTCAACAATGAAACAGGTATTATTTCAACAATGAAACAGGTATTATTTCAACAATGAAACAGGTATTATTTCAACAATGAAACAGGTATTATTTCAACAATGGAACAGGTATTATTTCAACAATGGAACAGGTATTATTTCAACAATGAAACAGGTATTATTTCAATAATGAAACAGGTATTATTTCAATAATAAAATAGGTATTATTTCGTAAATGTATATTATAAATATTTGATTTTATGGCATATAATGAGAGATTAGTTGATGAAGAAATTGAGGAGCGTTTAGGCTTTTCAGGCGCGTTGATGATACGCGGTGCAAAGGGGTGTGGAAAGACTTTTGCAGCCCAGCATCATGCGAAGAGTGTGTTATTCGTTGATACGGATTCGAATGTTCCCGGTTGGATGGCGGCAGATCCTGCGCTGCTGCTGCGTGGAGAAGTGCCTCGTTTACTTGACGAATGGCAGATTTATCCGGAGCTTTTCAACCACGTCCGCAGAGAGGTAGATAATCGGCAGCATTCAGGGCAATTCATCCTTACAGGCTCTGCAACTCCTACTTTTGATGCAAAAATTCACTCCGGTGTTGGGCGGTTTTCGATGCTGAAAATGAGACCGATGTCGCGTTTTGAGTTAGGGCTTTCAAATGGGCAGGTTTCGCTCAACAATTTAATCAACCGCAGAAGAATGCCTGATTTAAACGGTGTGGAAGAACGGCGTTATTCTATCCAAGAAGTTGTTGAGCAGTTGATTTTTGGTGGTTGGCCCGCTCTTTTAGGCAAAAGTTTGAAGTCGGCCATTCGCTTTTCCCGCGATTATGTGGTGCTGACAGCCGAAACTGATATTGTACGGGCTGACGGTGTGAAACGGGATCCGGCGAAAGTTTTGAGATTTATGCGGTCATTTGCGCGAAATATAGCTACACAAGCAGCTGTTTCAACGATGGTTGAAGATGTAAATGGTGCGGAAGGTACCTTGTCTGAAACCACCGCGTATTCGTATATAGAGTCCCTTGAAACCCTGATGATTATTGAAGATTTGCCCGCTTGGAACACGCATATCCGCTCGTCTATTGCCCTTAGGACCACCCCGAAACGCCATTTTGTGGATCCATCATTAGCAATTGGTGCATTAGAGCTTTCTACTGATGATTTATTGAACGATATGAACACGGTTGGTTTTTTGTTTGAATCGTCTGTCGTCAGAGATTTGCGCGTTTATGCAGAAAAGATTGGAGCCAAAGTGAGCTTTTTCAGGGATGCCAAAGACAGAGAAATTGATGCCATTGTGCATAAGCCTGATGGCACATGGGCTGGTTTTGAAATCAAATTGGGTGACCGCAGAATAGAAGAAGGTGCGCAGTCGTTGTTGAAAATCCACAATATTTTAGACTTCGGCAAGGTCAAAAAGCCGTCCTCCCTAAATGTAGTGACCAGTAGCGGTTTCCCCTATCAGCGCAAAGACGGTGTAAATGTGATTCCGATTTCTGTGCTTGGGTGTTAGCTCTCTCCTGACTATGCCATAACCGCCGACTTTCCCAATCATCTGATTTTATATTAAATTTTTCAACTGGTGCCCCATCCGCTCTTTCTTTGTCCGCATATACGCCTCATTGTAGAGATTTGGGGCTATTTCGATGGGGACATTCTCAACTATTTCTAAGCCGTAGCCCTCCAAGCCTGCTTTTTTGGCGGGGTTGTTGGTGATTAGGCGGATTTTTGACACACCTATTTCGCGCAGGATTTGTGCGCCGATGCCGTAGTCGCGCTCGTCGGAGGCGTGTCCGAGGTGCAAATTGGCATCCACTGTGTCTAAACCGTCTTCTTGCAGTTTGTAGGCTTTCATTTTTTCCATAAAACCTATTCCCCTGCCTTCCTGACTGAGATAGACGACCGCGCCGCGACCTTCCTGTTCAACCATTTGCATGGATTTGTGCAACTGCTCACCACATTCGCAACGCATGGATGCAAAAATGTCGCCGGTCATACAACTGGAGTGCATCCGCACCAAAACCGGCTCGTCGGACTTCCATTCGCCCTTCACCAAGGCGATGTGTTCCAATCCCGATGCTTTTTGACGAAACGGGATGAGTTTGAAATGTCCGTATTGCGTGGGCATATTCACTGCCTCACCGCGTTCTATCAGCGATTCCTGTTTCAGGCGGTAGGCAATCAATGCTTCAATGGATATGATTTTGATGTCGAATTTTTTGGCAACCTCAAATAATTGCGGCAAACGCGCCATGGTGCCGTCAGGATTGATGATTTCGATGAGCGCACCGGCAGGATACAGCCCTGCCAGCCGCGCTAAATCAATGGTTGCCTCAGTATGTCCTGCTCGCCTCAAAACCCCGCGGGAGCGTGCCCGCAGTGGGTTGACGTGCCCCGGACGACCTAAATCTTCGGGCTTTGTGGCAGGATTTGCCAACGCGAGAATGGTTTCCGCGCGGTCAAACATTGACACCCCTGTGGTGCATCCACCCCCCAATTTATCGACCGTGATGGTGAACGGCGTGTCGTAAACCGACGTGTTTTTCGACACCTGCAATTCCAATTCCAATTCCGTGCAACGCTCCTCCGCGATGGGTGCACAGAGCAACCCGCGACCATACGTGAGCATAAAATTGACTTTTTCGGGCGTGATTTTTTCCGCAGCAATGATGAAATCGCCCTCATTTTCGCGATCTTCATCGTCCACCACAATCAAAAGTTTTCCTTCGCGAAAATCCTCAATTGCCTCTTCTATCGTGTTTAATTTCATATTTGTTATTTTTTTGAGGTGCAAAGTTACAACAAAATCTACGAATTTCGTTTATTGAGTCGCAGGCGTGTCATTTTTCTCTAAACCCGCCCTCCTGCAAAAATTGGTCACCTTCACCTCAAAGTTGCAAAAAATGGCTCTCGTATGCGACACAGAGTTTTTCACAGCAAGGGGCTTCTGCAAAAAAGCCAAACACGGTGGAGCCTGAGCCTGACATGGCTGCGTAAAGTGCGCCGTTGTCATATAACATTTGCTTGATGGCGGGGATTTCCGGGAATTTTGCTTCTATGCCGACTTCAAAATCGTTGTGCAAATGGTTTTTCCATGTTTCGATGGGTGATTTCAGAATTTCCTTGATAGAGGTTTCGGGGCGGCTGATTTTGACTTGTGCGTATGCTTCGCGCGTTGATATGTGGATGTCGGGCTTTATCAGCAGCAAATGATAGCCTTGCAGCGACACCTCCACCGGCGAAAAGACATCGCCAATTCCCTCCGCAAATACAGGCTGCGATTGTATGAAAAACGGACAATCCGCACCTAATTGACGTGCATAATTTTCTAATTGCGAAACAGTTAAACCTAATGCTGCATAATCATTCAGCAATTTCAGCATACACGCCGCATCCGCCGAGCCGCCGCCCAAGCCAGCCCCAAACGGGATGTTTTTTTGCAGATAAATATCTAATTTCGGCAGGTCAAAATCCGTTTTCAGCAAGTTGTAGGCACGCATCACCAAATTAGCGGCAGGGTCGCCATCCACAGGGATGCCGGTTTGCGTAAATGTGCCGTGTGGTGCTGCCGCGGGCACAATTTCCAACGCATCGCACAGCGGAATCGGATAAAACACCGTTTCAATGCCGTGGTAGCCGTCCGCCCGCTTGGCGACAATATTTAAGCCAAGATTTATTTTTGCGTGAGGGAAGGTGAGCATGTTGCGAGTTATGATTTATGAGTTATGAGTTGCTCGTATTCTCTGAAAATCAGGGCTTTACCTGTATCCATCTCTATTGTGAAATTATCTGCTGTTGCTTCGTTGAGGGAGCCTTGCCACCATGTAGTTAGGGCGCGGTTTTCTAATGGATATGCCAAATTTTTTGTGGTGAAAAGCGTGTCCGTATGCAGCGAAAAGAGCGACACTTGTTGCCCAATGTAACTCTCATACGTTGCTTTGGGCTGCAACAATTGTGGCACAAACACGCCATAATCGGTGAGCATCTGCACTTTAATTGCTATTGCGTAATTGGCTAATAGTGAGATATTTCCGAGTGTATGGTCATCGCGTTTGCCCGTTGCGCCGAGTATCGTAATGCAGTCCCAATCGTGTACGCAGCAAAAATTGACCGCCTTTGTCAGGTCGTTGTTTTCCTGTTCGGAAATGTGTATCAGGATGCTTTCAAACCGCCGTTTCAAATCTTCCGAAATACTATCCATGTCCCCAATGATAAAATCAGGCTCAATCCCCATCGCCAGCAGATTTTTCGTTGCCCCATCGCAGCAAATCACGTGTTCCGCATTGCGCAAAAATGACCGCGGAATTTCATGTGCAGGAAACGCCCCATTCGCCAACACGACCGTCTTAAACGGTTGTATGAGTGGTATCATCATATTCTTCATTTCTAATTTTTTTTATTTTTATATTTATAAATTTTTATATTTCTAATTTTTTTTATTCGTAATTGACTTTCGCCATTGTATCAGCCCCACAACCGACAAAATTAGGTACACCACATACAGCAGGTCGGTGTGGTATAGCCCTTGCGAGAAATAGAGCACCACCGCCACCACATCCGCCACAATCCACAAATACCAACATTCCACCATTTTGCGGGTAGACATCCACGTGGCAAGGATGCTGAGGGTCATCACAAACGTGTCTGCCAAACCGGGATGCGGAAATATCTCGTCGGAAAAGCCGGACAAAAGCCAACCGACCGGCACAAAAATCAACACGCCAACCGCAGTCAATTTGAGCGCAGTAGGCTTGTCGATAAACCTGAATTTCAGTTCGTCAGTCGTCTTTTGAGGTGCCAACTTCCACGCATAAAGCCCATAAGAGGACATCACAACAAAATAAAAATTCAGCCCCACTCCGGCATACAACTGATTATTGTAAAAAACAACAATGTAGCACAGCGAACTGAGAATGCCAAACACCCACATCATCCACTTCTGCCGCACCTCCAACCCGATGTATATCAAGCCAAAAACAACTCCAATCAGTTCAATCTGTTCAATCATATTCATTTTTTCTGCAAAAGTACTGCTTTTTTTTATAATATACAATTTTTTATCGTAAATTTGCGCCCGCTATGGCATTAAATTATATTTGGGTCGCTTTTTTCTTGATTGCATTCGTCATTGGGGTCTGTAAGATGATTTTTACGGGCGATATGGGTGTGTTTACCGAGATGATGAATGCTACTTTTGGGGCGGCTAAAAACGGTTTTGAGATTTCGCTGGGCTTGACAGGGGTGCTGTCGCTCTGGTTGGGCTTTATGAAAATTGGCGAACGGGGCGGCGTGGTGGATGCTTTGGCGCGGGGGGCGGCTCCCGTTTTCACGCGTCTGTTTCCCGACATTCCCAAAGGGCATCCCGCGACCGGCGCCATTTTTATGAATGTGGCTGCCAATATGCTGAATTTGGACAATGCCGCCACGCCCATGGGGTTGAAAGCCATGCAACAGTTGCAAGAACTGAACCCGAAAAAAGACATCGCGAGCAATCCGATGATAATGTTTCTCGTGCTCAATGCCTCCGGGCTGACCATTATTCCCGTCACCATCATGGTCTATCGTGCTCAAATGGGTGCTGCCAATCCTGCAGACGTGTTTGTGCCGTTGATGATTACCACTTCGGTTGCCACGCTGATTGCTATTGTTTTTGTCTGTTTCAAACAGCGTATCAAGTTGTTAGACAAGGTGTTGCTTGGATTTTTCGGTGCCATTATTGCCCTGATAGCCTTTGTTGTTTGGTGCGTTCAGACATTCCCGCAAGAAACGGTGTCGCTGTACTCTTCTATGATTGCTAACTTTTTGTTAATCAGCGTGATAATATCCTTTATGGTCGCCGGATTGCGCAAAAAAATCAATGTCTATGATGCCTTTATTGACGGCGCGAAAGAAGGTTTTAAGACCGCCGTGATGATTATACCTTATTTAATTGCCATGTTGGTGGGGATTGCCCTGTTTCGCGCTTCGGGTGCGATGGACTTTCTGACCGATGGGCTGGCATCCATTGTGTCTGCCTGTGGGCTGCCTACCAATTGGGTTGATGGCTTCCCAACAGCCCTGATGAAGCCCCTCAGCGGCAGCGGTTCGCGCGGTATGATGCTTGATGCGATGCAAACATTTGGCGCGGATTCGTTCACAGGACGCTTGGCAAGCCTTTTTCAAGGCTCCACCGACACCACTTTCTATGTAGTAGCCGTCTATTACGGAGCCGTTCACATCAAAAACACGCGCTACACGATTGGAGCAGCACTGCTGGCAGATTTAGCCGGTGTGATAACAGCCATTGTTGTTTGCAATTTATTTTTTGGATGATACCCAATCAAAAGTCTTGATGTTATAATTTCCACTTTCGTTCGTCATTAATATAGATATGCAGTTAGAACGGTTCAAGTCAGATATTATTCCGCTTCGGCAAATGCTTTTTCGGACGGCTGTGCGATATTTGCGGCAGTCGGAAGATGCCGAAGATGTGGTGCAGGAGGTGCTGCTGAGGCTTTGGAATATTCGTGAACAGTTGGATGCCATCGTCAATCCTGCCGCCTTTGCGATGCAGATGACGAAAAACAGTTGTCTCGACCGTTTGAAATTGCAGAAAGAAACGACACAAGCGGATGATTTTCAGTTGGGTGCAACATCGGAAACGCCTCATTCGGAGTTGGAACAGCGCGATGCAGTGGCATTAGTCAAACAAATTATCGCACATTTGCCCGAATTGCAACGCCTAATCATCCAAATGCGCGACATAGAAGGCTACGAATTGCAAGAAATCGCCGACATCACCGGCACGCAAATCAGCGCAGTGACGGTCAATCTTTCGAGAGCGAGAAAGAAGGTGAGGGAGAGTTATTTTCGAGTTATGAGTTATGAGTTATGAATTATTAGTTATTAGTTTTTAATTATGAATGTTGATGAAAAAATAGCGGGGTTGCTTGACAGGTACTTTGAGGGGGTGACTACCTTGGAGGAGGAGGGGGTGCTTCGGGATTATTTTCGGCAGGAGAATATTTCGGAGGAGTTTCGGGTGTATCAGCCTATCTTTCAATACTTTGCCTCTTGTCATTGCGGGATTGCGGGTCAAGCCCCCAAAGACAGGCGACAACGCCGCCGCGCCGTGTTTGCTATTGCTGCCAGCTTGTTGCTGCTCATCACTTTGCGATTTGCATGGGATGTGCCGGAGGTTTCGCTGGCTTATATTGATGGGCTGAAGCAGACGGATATTGTTGTGATTCAGGCGGAAGCGTTGCGGTCGTTGGAGAATTTTTCTGCTGAAAACGATGCGGTCTATTCTTCTCAGATTGATGCGTTGAATTTATTTTTAGATGACAATTAAATTAAAGGTATATGAAAAAGTTGAAAAGATTTTGCTTATTATTATTGGCATTTACATTGCCGAGTTTGGCTGTCAGTGCGCAGGAAGGGCTGAAGATTGACAAGATATTCAATGATTATGGCAAACAGAAAGGCTCTGTGCTGCTTGTTTTGGCGAAAGATGTGTTGGGCGAGCGCAGCAAAATCAGCAAGTATAAAAGTCTGATTGTTGCCTCCGCCGATTCTGTGATGCTGAGCAATGCCTGTGCAGCCATTGGCAGCGATTTGGGGGCGGATGGAACTGTGATGTACAGTTTAAGAATGGACAAATCAACGACTTACGAATATGCGCTCTTGTCCTACAAAGCAAAAAAAATGACTCTGATTTACATCAAAGGCGATTTTCCGCCCGATGAATTAAATAAGGAGTTGAAAAAATTGAAAAATTTATTTATTAAGGTGAACAACAAACAAATAAAATTATAAAAGTATGAAAAATTTATTGGTATTTGCCTGTGGATTAGGATTTTCCGCAGCTGTGTCGGCACAAGACACGATTGTCGTTACGACAGAAGTTAGAGAAGAGAAAGCGGTCAGTGATGTGAATGGCGCGACGGAAGATGTGACAACGGAGAAGTCCGAGTCGAAAAGTTTTCTCCTCCTGGACGGGTCGCTCAGCACCGATTTTACGCATTTTTGGAGGAAAAAAGACCGAAAAAAGTCGCAGGAAGCACATTGGAGCGGTTTCGGGTTTGCCTTCTCCAATTTGGATGGTTTGCAGGACGATGTGGATTTGAAATTGCCGCGCTCGTATTCTTTCATTCTGAATTTGGGCACTTATATGGTGCCCATTCATTCGCATTGGTTGCTGTTTACCGGCTTAGGACTGGATTTTTCGCGCCATCACTTCAAAGGAAATGTCGGACTGAAACCGGTTGGCAACAGAACAGATTTTGTGTTTGACCCTGATGTTGATGCCTACAAATACAGTAAATTTGTGGCGTATTACATAACCATCCCCGTGATGTTGGAATATCAAACCCGCTTGGGCAGCAAAACTTTTTTTATCAATGGCGGCGTTGAGGGCATGATAAAATACGCATCCGAAGCAGAAACAAAAGGCAAAGTGACGGAAACTTTCTCAGGCTCCGAGCTGAGTGTGTTGCCGCTGAATTATCGCTTTTCAGGGCGTGTAGGGATAGGACATCTCGCCGTTTTTGGCTACTACCAGCCACTTTCGCCCCTCGAGAAAGGACCCGACATACGCCCGTATGGCATCGGGCTGATGCTGGGGTTTTAAGCACCGGGGCTAAAAAATAATTTCGAGTGCTATGAAAAATCGCCGACGATTTTTCATAGCACTCGAAATTATTTTTTAGGCGCTTTTGAAAAAAAATCCAATCGTAAAAAAAATATTCGTACCTTTGCGCGATTTTAAAATGGAAAATAAAGAAAAAAAGATGAATCCGATTGTTAAAACAATTCAACTGGGCGATGGACGTACCATTACCCTCGAAACCGGCAAGTTGGCTAAGCAGGCTGACGGCTCGGTGGTGTTGCGAATGGGCAACACGATGATGCTGGCGGTGGTGACTGCTGCCAAAGATGCGGTGCCGGGCACCGATTTTATGCCTTTGCAGGTAGAGTATAAGGAAAAGTATTCCTCGTTTGGACGCTTTCCGGGTGGTTTTTTGAAGCGCGAAGGGCGGGCTTCCGATTACGAAATCCTGACCGACCGCATTGTTGACCGCGTGTTGCGTCCGTTGTTTCCGGACGACTACCACGCGGAAGTGTTTGTTACCATCAACCTCTATTCCACTGATGGTGAGGATATTCCCGATGCGCTCACCGGTTTGGCGGCTTCGGCGGCTCTGGCGGCTTCGGATATTCCGTTCAACGGACCTATCTCTGAGGTGCGTGTGGCGCGTATCAACGGCAAATTCAAAATCAATCCGACTTTCAAGGATTTGGAAAAAGCCGATATGGACATTATGGTGGGTGCCACGATTGACAATATCATGATGGTGGAGGGCGAGATGAAGGAAGTGTCTGAAAAAGAACTGCTTGACGCTATCAAATTTGCTCACGAAACCATCAAAGTGATGTGTCAGGCGCAAATCGAATTTGCGGAAGCGGCAGGCACCACCAAAAAACGCGAATATTGCCACGAAACCAATGATGAAGACCTGCGCAAGGACGTTCGCGCCAAATTGTACGACAAAGTGTACGCCGTAGCCACGTCCGGTCAGGGCAAGCAGGAACGCAGCGAGGCTTTTCACAACATTGTAGATGAATACAAAGCCACGTTCTCCGAAGAAGACTTGGCAGAAAAAGGCGCGCTGATTAGCAAATATTACCACGATGTGGAAAAAGAAGCGATGCGCCGCTGCATTTTGGACGAGGGCAAACGCTTGGACGGTCGCAAAACAACTGAAATTCGCCCGATATGGTCGGAAGTGGATTTCATAAAGGGTCCTCACGGCTCGGCACTCTTCACACGTGGCGAAACACAGGCGTTGGCAACCGTCACGCTGGGCACCAAGGACGATGAAAAATTGATTGACGATGTGCTGAATTACAGCAAGGAACGTTTCCTGCTGCACTACAATTTCCCGCCATTCGCCACCGGCGAAGCACGCCCACAACGGGGTGTTGGTCGCCGCGAAATCGGGCACGGAAACCTGGCGCATCGTGCCCTGAAGCCAATGTTGCCCGACGAATTTCCGTATGTAGTTCGCATCGTTTCCGATATTTTGGAATCCAACGGCTCGTCGTCTATGGCAACGGTTTGCGCCGGCACGCTAGCGTTGATGGATGCCGGTGTGCAAATGAAAAGACCCGTTTCAGGTATTGCCATGGGGCTTATTTCTGAAAATAAGGGAAAAAACTACGCCGTACTGAGCGATATTTTAGGCGACGAAGACCACTTGGGTGATATGGATTTCAAAGTGACCGGCACGCGCAACGGCATCACCGCCACGCAAATGGACATCAAAGTGGACGGACTGTCATACGAAATTCTCGAAAACGCATTGGCACAAGCCAAACAAGGACGCGAACACATCCTCGGCAAGATTTTGGAAACCATGCCGCAGCCACGTCCCGACCTGAAAGACCACGCGCCACGCATCGAAATGCTGACTATCCCGAAAGAATTTATCGGTGCCGTCATCGGACCGGGCGGCAAAATCATTCAGGCGATACAGGAGGAAACGGGCACCACGATTGCGATTGAAGAAAAAGGCAACCTTGGTTATGTGGAAGTGGCAGCCGTCAACCGGAAGTCAATTGATGCTGCCATGGCGAAACTGAGAGCCATCGTGATGGTGCCCGAAATAGGCAACGTTTACGACGGCAAAGTGCGCTCCATTATGCCTTACGGTGCATTCATCGAAATTCTACCCGGCAGAGATGGCTTGTTGCACATCTCCGAAGTGGATTGGGCGCACCTCCAAAGCGTGGAAGAAGCAGGCATCCAAGAGGGCGACACCATCCAAGTGAAGCTGATGGACATCGACCCGAAGAGTGGCAAGTTGAAACTTTCCCGCAAGGTGTTGATGCCACGTCCGGAGAGGCAATGATTTTATGTGTAGCGAACGCCTGCTGATGTGATGTTGGCAGGCGTTTGTTTTTATTTTATGTATCTTTGCAGCCGATTTGTGATAACACAAGTACTAAATATAATGTAAATAACTGATTATGAATAACAAAAACGAAATTGTATTGTACCAACCTGATAATTCTATTCGGCTGGATGTGAGAGTGGAAAATGAGTCGGTGTGGCTGACACAAGCGCAAATGGTTGAACTCTTCGAAACAACCTTACCTAATGTTAGTATGCACGTTCGTAATATCTTTAAAGAGGGCGAATTGGATAAGGATTCAACTATTCAGAATTTCTTAATAGTTCAAAAAGAAGGCAATCGGATTATCCAAAGGAATGTTTCGCATTACAATTTGGATATGATTATTTCTCTCGGCTATAGAGTCAAGTCTAAACGCGGAATACAATTTCGTCAATGGGCTACAAAAGTTTTAAAAGACTATATATTAAAAGGTTTCGCAATTAATCAACGCTTTGAACAACTTGAACAGCACATTGGGCAAATTGAACACCGAACAACTGAAACCGAAAATGCAATTGCTTTTTTTGTACAAAAGTCATTGCCGCCCATCGAAGGCATTTATCACGATGGCCAAGTTTTCGATGCCTACGCTTTTGCTGCAAATTTGATAAAATCCGCAAAAAAATCAATTATTCTGCTCGACAATTATATCAACGAAAGCGTACTGTTACTGCTATCAAAACGGTCAGATAACGTAACTGCTACAATCTATACCAAAGAAATATCCAAACAATTGCAGTTGGATTTGCAACGTCATCAAATCCAATATCCGGCAATCTCTGTCGAAATATTAACCCAAGCACACGACCGCTTTCTGATGATTGACGGCGAGGTATATCACATCGGAGCATCACTCAAAGACTTGGGCAAAAAACTGTTTGCTTTCACAAAGATGGAATTTAAGGCAGCTGACATTTTGGCTGCAGCTGGTGTCTGAATCAGGATTTTCAGGATTAAAGGATTGACAGGATTATCAAATATCCTGCCAGTCCTTTAATCTGTTCAAACTTAATTTATCGAATTATGGGGCGTGTCATTGCGGGCTTGACTCGCAATCCCCCGATTTATACAAATTTTGTGCCTTGATATCGTTGGCTAATTTCAATGTAAACAATTCAGCCCCTTTTTTGTTTAAGTGCCCTGCATTACGAAGGT
>BBRT01000182.1 GCA_001417715.1 Candidatus Symbiothrix dinenymphae | reverse complement strand
CCCATCGGCTCATTTTCGCGATAGCCCCAAATTTGTTCTTTGTTTTCGTAGCATTTGTCGGACGTAATCATCACGCCCACTTTCACGCTGTCGGTGGCGCGAATGGCTTCCAGCACATTGATTGTGCCCATCACATTCGTTTCGTAGGTTTCCACCGGAATGTCGTAACTCAACCGCACTATGGGTTGCGCCGCTAAATGGAAAACAATCTCCGGACGGTGTTTTTGAAAAATCTCTTTCAACAATTTTCCATCCCGAATGTCGCCCCGCAAATCCGTAATCTTGTCTTTCAGACCGCTCAGCACATAATTATCGCGCTCTGTGCAAGGGTCAAGTGCCACGCCAATCACTTCTGCGCCCAATTCGTGCAGCCAGATGGACAGCCACGAGCCTTTGAAACCGGTGTGACCGGTTATGAGCACTCGTTTGCCCTTGTAAAAATTATTGAACAGGTTTGTTTTCATCATTTCCATACTTTCCAAGGTGCTTTGCCACTGTTCCACATTTCATTCAATTCCAAATTGTCGCGCAAAATGTCCATGCACTTCCAAAAGCCGCGATGCTTATGGGCAAACATTTTTCCGGCAGTGGCTATCCGTTCCAGCGGGGTTCGTTCAAAAATGCAGGTGTCGTCGCCATCAGGGATGTAATTAAACACTTCCGGCTCGCACACGAAGAAACCCGCATTTATCCAGTTGCCATCGCCGGCCGGCTTTTCGAGGAACGACCGCACCTGATTGTCTTCTTCTATATCCAGCGCGCCGAACTTCCCTGTTGGCTTATAGGCTGTCAGTGAAAGGGTTGCCGATGGTGTTGATAGAAGCACAATCGTATGGCATTCCATCAATTGCATTTGATTGCAAAACCGGACCGAGCGACATAATCAATGAGGGGCAAACCGGCTTTTTGATTCCTTGTTTTGA
>BBRT01000181.1 GCA_001417715.1 Candidatus Symbiothrix dinenymphae | reverse complement strand
GCAAAAAAAGTAAAAAAACATTTGCGGATATTTTTCGTGGTTTTTTACAACACTTCTTTCACATATGGGAAGGAGGGGTCGGAGAGGTATTTTTGGAGTTGCTGTTCGGTTACTTCGAGGAGGATGATATATTTTTTTGTGGATGGGCGGTTGAGGCACATTTCAGACACAAAAGCGTAGTGTAGCACCTCAGAAATCAATTTCAGGCGTTCGGTATTGATGCTTTGGCAGCGAAAAATGGAGGTATACACATTGCTTCGTTCGCAATGTATCGCCTTCGCAAAGTCGGACACGCGCATGCCCCGCTCCTTCATCTTCTGTCGGATGGCCTCGCCGATATGTACTGTTTTTGTTTCCTCCATTTCGTCCGCAGTGTGCATAAAAAAACGTGAGCTTTCTTATGGCCACCGAGGTTGTAGAATACCCACATTACAATAAGTTAGCCCACGCCACGCGGACGTGAGCGTTAAACTAACTTTTGTAACGTGGTCGTTCAAACTTTCTACTTTTCTGTGACCATCGCGCAGTTAACGCTTTTCCAATTTTTATTTTTCTATCTCATTTTTACATTTTTCATTGTGCAAAGGTAGCCATAATTCACTAACTTACCAAAACAGTCTTTGTACAGAGAATTGTTATGGCAAAAAAATCACAGTTCAGCAAAAAAATCGTACCTTTGTCGTAAATTGTTTGAAAATTAAACAGCATTTATGAAACGATTATTTTTGATTGGCAGTTTGCTGGTTGCGATATCGGCAGCACAGACACAAAACGTAGGGGCGCGATTGAGCGTGCCCGATACCCGTTGGGCAGAAGTGGAAGCGTTTGAAGCACAGTCGCTTCCCAAATCGGCGTGGGCAGTAGTGGATAAAATTCACGCTGAGGCGTTGAAAAAGGGCAACAGCCCCGAACTCATCAAGGCAATGATTTACCGGCT
>BBRT01000180.1 GCA_001417715.1 Candidatus Symbiothrix dinenymphae | reverse complement strand
AATGGTAATCTCTATCAGCAGGTCCTACGGCGATTTTGTACAAGCTCTTAGCTGCGTTGCTAGTATAATCGGAGTGACGACCATACATAAACGTAGCGTAATGGCGGTACAGGTCGGCATAGTATTCTGCAGTCATGCTGCCACCGCAGCCCCAACTTTCATTGCCTATGCCCCAAAACTTCACTTTCCATGGTTTTTCGCGTCCGTTTTGTTTGCGGAGATTCGCCATCGGACTGTCGAAGTCGGAAGTGATGTATTCCACCCAGTTGGACATTTCTTCCACCGTACCGGTGCCCACGTTGCCACAGATATACGGTTCGCAACCCAACTGTTCGCAGAGGTCGAGAAATTCGTGCGTACCGAAACTGTTACCTTCCACTCTCAAGCCCTCCCAGCGCGTATTGAACAGCTTGGGACGTTGGCTGCGCGGACCGATACCGTCCATCCAGTGGTACTCGTCGGCAAAGCAGCCGCCGGGCCAGCGCAGATTCGGCACCTGAATGTCCTTCAAGGCTTTCACCACATCGTTGCGGATACCGCGTGTGTTGGGAATCGGCGAATCTTCTCCCACCCAATAACCGCCATAGATGCAAGTTCCGAGGTGTTCGGAAAAATGCCCGTAGATGTGTTTGCTGATTGTTTCTTTGCCTTGGTCGGCATTGACAGTCAGCTTGTTCTGTGCCTGCACAGGATAAAGAATACCGAGCGCGGCAACACTGCAAAATAAAAATATCTTCCTCATAAGTAAATGCATCAATTTTATCACTTATTATTCGGGTGCAAAGATACTAATTTTTTATAAATTAATGAGTATTGCTTATCATAATATTCGTTTTGAGGCAATAATTTTGCAAAAGTTGCGTTTCTCTCATAGATAAAATGTACTTTTGCAAAAAAAAATATTAAAATATGAAATTAAACTTTTCTGTCTTTTTCGCGCTGGCAATTTTGATGTGTTCGTGTCAATCGACACCGAAAAACATCACCTATTTTCAAGATTTAGAGCAATATCTGAAAAATACGCCGTCAAGTCAATTGAATCAATATCCGGTGATTAATTGCGGCGACCATTTGACAATTTCGGTTGTGGCATCGGTGGCAAATCCGGAATTGGTGTCGCCATTCAATATCACGCAGAACTATATTGTTGATACTGAGGGATATATAGAATATCCGGTGATAGGTCGCATCCGGTTGGTGGGCAAAACCAAATTGGAAGCGATAGACTATCTGGCGGATTCTATTTCTACCTATCTGCCTAAGCCAATTGTCAATATACAATTTTTAGGGCAACGCGTGACGGTGCTTGGTGAGGTCAATCGCCCCGGTCCACAGACTATTACCAACGACCGCCTCACGATTTTGGAAGCGATTGGTGCGGCGGGCGACTTGTCCATTTTCGGCAATCGCACAAATGTGTTGCTCATTCGCGAAACCAATGGTCAAAAAGAATTTGGCTATATCGACCTGACCAAAGCGGATATTTTTTCGTCACCCTACTACTATTTGCAGCAAAACGATGTGATTGTGGTGGATGCCAACGCAACGCGCAAAAAAGCGGCTAACTTCGGAAGTGCCGAAAATTATCAACTCTCGGTCTATTCAATGGCATTGAGCACCATCTCGCTCCTTACCACCCTTTTCGTAACCTATATGAATCTTTAATTACATGGAAACAAAAGATATAATACGACTTGTACTCAAAAATTGGGCACTTTTTGTGCTGAGTTTTTTCATTTGTGGAGTTATCGGACTTATCTATTACAAGACCGCCACTCCGCAGTTGAACGTGACGGCAACCGTCAGTTTGCGCCACAACGAAGCACTGTCGGGCGGCATAGCCATTGGTGGCGGCTCGTCTTCATCTTCGGCTTCGTCCATGTTGGGTGTGCTTGGCATGCGCACCGGCTCGGAAAATATCGAAGACGAAGCCCTCAAAATGGGTTCGGAAGGTTTTTTGAAAAATGTGGTCAAAACCCTGGGGTTGCACACCGAATATACAAAAGTGGAGTGGTTTGGATTAAGTAAAACGCCGCTTTACGACTATTCGCCCATTGTGCTCGGCGGGATGAATGAGATTTTTACGGATACGCTGGCAGCAGGTCTGAAGTTTAAGTTAAACCTCAAAAAAGATAAATCTACCATAAAATTGATAGCCCAAAAGACGATTGGCGAATATACCGTTGCCAGTTTTCCGACAACCATCTCAACGCCTTATGGGGCATTCACACTCTCGCAATCGGCTTTTTACGACCCGCGCCAACTGCCTATGAAATTGATTATTACGGTTGACAATACCGATGTGGCGGCGCAAAGGTACCAGAAAAAAGTTGAAGTGGACTTTAAAAAGAAAACATCGGATTTCATCATTTTGGATATGGTTTCAGCCAATGTGCCGTTTGCGAAGAAGATAATGAATGCAATCATTGACAATTACAATCAGGAATGGGATGCCGACAAAGCATTAATTGCGGACAAAACGACCGTTTTCATCGACCACCGGTTGGCATTAGTGAGCGAACAACTTACGGCTGCCGACAACGAAATACAGCAGTTCAAGGATAAAAATAGCCTGACGGATATTGAGAGCGACGTGAAGTATTATTTTACCGTGAGCGGCGAAATGCAAGCCAGGTTGATTGAGGCAAAAACACAGTTGGAAATGGCGAATATTTTGCTTAATTTCGTCAAAGAGCCTGCAAACAAGTACGCCCTGATTCCGTTTAATATGAACACGACCGATATGTCGATTAACAATGGCATTGCTCAATATAATGGAACGTTGAAGAGGCGCAACGAACTGCATAACTCCAATATGCAAAGCGGTTTAACTCAAGGCATAGATGAGCAACTTGAGGTGCAACGCCAAAATCTGTTGCAGTCCATCAACAATATGAAAGACGGCGTGAGCTTGTCGCTTTCCAACCTCCGCAAAAAAGAGTCAGAGATAAATGCAAAAATCGGGAATATCCCAACAGTAGAAAAAGCTTACATCCACCTGAAACGCGAGCAGGAAGTGCAAGAAACCGTCTATGTGTTTCTGTTGGAAATGCGCGAAAAGATGGGGGTGCAAAATACTACTTTGCTGCCGAAGTTGAAGGTTATTGATGCGCCGTATGCTAAGATTAAGTGGGCTTCGCCCAGTCTAAAGAAAATCGCTGTTCTCATATTCTTTTTTGGGCTGGTATTGCCGTTTGCGTGGCTGTATGTTCAGGGATTGCGGCGTAAAGAGGGGGGATGGATATAATTTTCAAGTAAGCCATGCGGTATAAAATTTTCATAAGCAGTGTGCAGAAAGAGTTTGCAGCGGAACGCCGGATGTTGGCGGACTATTTGCAGCATGATGCTCTGTTTGGGAAATTTTTTGATGTGTTTATTTTTGAAGATTTGCCCGCCAAAGACCGGACACCCAATGGGGTATATATCAGTGAGGTGAAGCAAACCGATATTTTTATTGCAATCTGGGGCAAAGAATTTGGTCATGAATTTAGTGATGGCACCTCTCCCACACAACGGGAATTTGACATGGCAAGCATCAACAAAAAATTTCGCTTAGTTTTTTTGTTGGATGTAGAGGAATCGGCTCGGCATCCCAAGATGAATTTATTGGTCAATAGATTGTCCGACGAACTGATTTACTGCCAATTTTCGTCCGCTCCAGAACTTTTAAGTGATGTTTATTCGAGCCTAATCGCGTTTTTGGTTGACAAAGGCGAATTGCGCGTGGAGCCATTCGATAAAAGTCCAAACAGGGATGCCTCTTTATCGGATATATCGGACGAAAAAACGGCATGGTTTATAGAGCGGGCACGGGCGGAACGAAATCTCCCCTTGGAAGTGGGTACAACGAAAAAGAAATTGCTCACGCATCTTAATTTGTTGCAAGACAATAAATTATCGAATGCCGCTCTATTGCTTTTTGGAACCCATCCGCAGCGATTTTTTCTTTCTTCAGAAATAAAATGCGCCCATTTTCATGGGACGAGGGTTGAAAAGCCCATCCCTTTCTACCAGGTGTATAAGGGCAATCTATTTGAGTTGGTTGACCAGGCAGTCAATTTTGTCTTATCAAAAATAGATTTGGCTGTGGGCACTCGCAGCCAAAGCGCAATGGTTCCCACGGCTTACGAAATACCGCCGGAAGTGATAGAAGAGGCGATAGTCAATGCGGTGGCGCATCGCGACTATGACAGTACAGCAAGCGTGCAAGTCATGCTTTTTGCCGACCGTCTCGAAATTCGCAATCCGGGACAATTGCCGTCCACACTTTCTGTCGAAACTCTGAAGCAAGACCATTCTTCTTATCCGCGAAATCCACTGATAGCCGAAGCCTTCTACCTTGCCCGCTACATAGAACGGATGGGTACCGGCATTCAAGATATGACCACACACTGCTTGGAATACGGACTGTTGGAGCCGGAATTTAAAATGACAGATGGCTTCGTAACCGTTATTCGCAGAAAAAAAGACTTGGCGTTTGAGAAAGTAGATGACAATGAAATGGGTGGTCCAATAGGTGGTCCAATGGGTGGTGCAATAGGTGGTGCAATAGGTGGTGCAATAGGTGGTGCAATAGGTGGTGCAATAGGTGAGGATATGTTGACAGAAAGACAGATTGAAATACTAAATATACTTCGAGATAATCCGGGAATAAGTTATAGAGCGATTTCTAAACAACTCAATATCAATGAATCTGCCGTACTGAAGCACATGGAAAATTTGAAGAAAGCAGGTGCTATTGAACGCATTGGCGGGACGCGCGGACATTGGAAAATTATAGAAAAATGATAAAACAGCATATCACCGATTTTTTCAGCACCGGACACGAGCGGAGCATCAAGGCTAAAAAGAGCATTGTCTTTTTGGTGCTCATCAAAATGGCGAGTATTCTGATAGGGCTGTTGTTATTTCGGGTGGCGATTGATTATTTGGATGCTGACCGTTACGGTATTTGGTTGACTGTCAGTTCGATTGTGTTTTGGCTCGAATTTTTTGATATTGGGCTGAGCAATGGGATGCGTAATAAATTTGTCGAAGCGGTGGCGCGTGGCGATGACAAAACAGCCAAAGCCTACGTGAGCACCACTTACCTTTCGTTGGGCATTATCATTTTTTTTGTGTGGCTTGTTTTTGCGTTTGTCAACAAATATATTGACTGGTGTGCCCTGTTAAAAATTCCGGAGAACAATTCGTCCGAAATACCCACGCTCGTTTTTATCGTTTTTTCCTATTTCTGCATTCAGTTTGTGTTGCGGATTGTTAATACTGTTTTGCTGGCTAATCAGCAATCCGAAAAATCTTCGTTCATCGGTTTATTAGGGCAGTTGTTTTCTTTGACTGTGATTGTCGTTTTGATGTACACCACACGAGGCTCTCTGATTTATCTGGGCTTGGGGTTGACAGCGGCTCCTTTGCTTGTCTTGCTCATTGCCAACATCTATGTGTTTCGGGGTGAAAATCGAAAATACGCCCCTTCATTCGGTTGCTGCCGGTTCAAGTATTTCAAAGATATTTTTGGCTTGAGTTTCAAGTTTTTTATTATTCAAGTTGCCGGATTGATTCAATACCAAACGGCGAATATTATTATCGCGCGGCAGTTTAACATGGAAAGCGTGACGGAGTATAATACGGCTTTTAAGTATTTCAATGTGCTACTGATGAGTTTTATGATTATCCTGACCCCTTTTTGGTCTGCTGCAACGGAAGCTTTTGCCAGAAACGACTTTGCATGGATACGCAATGCGGTGAAACGATATAAGCAACTGTTGCTACTATTCATCGGATGCGGTGTAGTCATGTTGCTGGTAGCCTCGTTTGTGTATGATTTGTGGATTGGGAAGGGGGTGCTTTCTATTCCATTTCAGATGTCGTTGTGGTGCTTCATTTATATTGCAACCACCATGTATGGTGCCGTTTATGTGAATTTGTTAAATGGCATCGGTGCCATTAAAATTCAGTATTATTGCAGTTTAGTAACACCAATTTTGTTTATAGCACTCTGTTGGCTGTTTATCGTGCAATGGCATTGGGGTGTTTACAGCCTGTTTATTGTGTCGATTATCTCTAATTTGAATGGCATCTTTTTGGCACCGGTGCAATATCGCAAAATTTTTGTGCATGGGAAAGGAGGATTATGGAAAGCGTAAAGCCAATAGATGCGGCGACAATGGATGCAACTACCTTTGAAAAGCATCTTACTCGCTTTTTGCTGGGGATTTTGACTTATTCCATAACAACAGTTATCATTGCTTCGGAAATACCTTTGGGGGTGCTTTTTAATATTGCTCAATTGGTGGGTTTGGGTCTTTATATGTATTATTGGATTAAATTGGCATCACTCCAAAATATTTCTGCATGGTATTTGCGTATTGTCCTTTTTCTCTTTTTGACTTGGCAGTGCTACATTGTTTATCATGGGTTTAAATTTGATTATCCCTACCTCAAAGAATATCTTTTTAGTGACGGCTATCGTTTATTGCCATATTTAGTGCCATTGGTTGTGTTTATTCCGGTTAAGAATCCGTTGTTTTTGCAGAAATTATTTGGCTACATCCATAAGTTTGGGGTATTTTTTCTTTGTGCTTTTCCCTTTCTTTTTTTCGTTTTAACCTCCGACTTAAGTTTTTCTGAGCAATATATCTGGGTGTTTGCGATGGGAAGTGGGCTGACTTTGCTGACTGCTTTTTATCATCCGAACAAAAATGTACAGATTGCTGTGATTGTCATGTTAGTGGGATTGCTTTTGGCGACTATCATGGCGCGGCGCAATATCATGCTGTCATGTGGTTGCTTTTTACTGTTTGCCCTTTTTCTCATCATTCTTGTAAACAAAAATATCATGCTTGCAAAGAAAATTGGGTTTCTCTGTTTGGCGGGATTGATAGGGCTCGCGGGATATGTTGTCTTTGTTTCCAATCAGGATGGAATGTTTTCCAAAATTACTCAAAAGGCTACGGAAGATTCACGGACAGAGGTGTTTTTGGGTTTCTTTTTGGATATGGAAAATAAAGACATCGTGATAGGAAAAGGGCTGAATGGCACCTATTATGCTCCCGGTATAGATGAAGATTGGGTGGGTGGCAGAAGCAAAACCAACAATTATCGCGATTTGGATTATCGCGTGTATATTGAATGTGGCTATCTTCAATTGATGTTGAACGGTGGAGTGGTGTATGTAGCTCTTTTTCTGTTGGTGTTGTTGCCTGCTATTGTGCTGGGGCTTGTTTTTTCCAAAAACATTTTTTCCAAAGGCTGCGCGCTGGTAATTTTTTTGTGGCTGATTGATATGGTCCCATTTGGGCTTCCGGCATTTACACCTCGATACTTTATAGTGTGGTTTTGTGTGGCACTCTGCTACTCCAAAGAACTGCGTCGGATGAGTGACGAACAAATAAAAGAACTTTTATACCCTCAAAGTCAAACAATATGAAAGTAATACTATTGACAGACCAGCTAATTCAATCCAAAGACACATTCATTGCGGGCGGGTGGATGCAGTCTTTAATGCAGGTTTTGCAAAATTCAACAACGCTGGAAGTGGCTGTTGTCGGATTAACTCAAGGCGATGCTTGCGTTGAAAAGGAGCATAATATTACCTGGAACAAGGTTCAGGAACGTACCTATAACCCCTTTAAGCGGATTTATCACCGTTGGCGATGCACTATTCAGGATAGTGAGGTCATAGAGGATTATGTGACTGCCATTCAGGATTTTAAGCCGGATATTGTACATATTTTCGGTGTAGAAAATTTTTTATGCAGCGTTATTCCCCACGTTGATTCAAAAGTGGTTGTGCACTTGCAAGGTTTAATCAATCCATATCTCAACGCCTATTTTCCTCCGGGTATTTCCGAGGAGTCGTTTCAGCGACAGTCGTTTCATTGGAAGTCTTATTTGCGCGGAGCAAGTCAGCGGCAGTGGCATAAAATGTTTCAGGCACATGGCAAACGGGAATTGGAGTATTTCCGGTCAATCCGTTTCGTGATGGGGCGCACCCATTGGGATAAAGCTATTGCCGCAGTCTTAGCAAAAGATGCGTACTATTTTCATTTGGACGAAGTGCTTCGCCCCGATTTTTATGCTGCTGAGGCATGGCAGCCGAAGCAACGCGAAGTGGCGCAATTCATTTCTGTCCTGTCGCCGTCCATTTACAAGGGCTTTGATGTGATTTTGAAAACAGCTTCGCTGTTGAACACAAGAGGCATCCGGTTTCAATGGACAGTCTGCGGCACGTCCGAAGCAAACCCGCTTGTGCGCACTATGGAAAAAATACTGCAAAAGAAATACAATCAAAATAACGTATTGTTTTTAGGTCGGCAAACAGCCCCGGAGTTAGTTTCGCGGTTGTTGGATGCCGACATATTCATTCATCCTTCGTACATTGAAAATAGCTCCAACAGCGTGTGTGAGGCACAGATGTTAGGGTTGCCGGTGGTTGCCTCGTATGTGGGCGGGATTCCCTCATTGGTAGAAAGTGAAAAAACCGGCATTTTATTTCCGACAAATGATGTCTATTTCCTTTCGGAAACAATTGTGTCGCTATTGCGCAATCCGCAAAAAATGCAGTTGCTTGGGCAAAATGCAAGAATAGTTGCCCATCAACGGCATAATAAGGAGGCAATATTGAAAAACATCGAAAACATCTATCAACAAATAATACAGACGAAATGAAAGCATATATCACAGCAATTATAAAACAGTTCAAAACAGATTTCTCCGGCTATTTTTTTTCACGTTGCAGGTATGAAAAATACAAAGTTAGTGGATGGTATTATTCATTTATTATGCGTTTCTTTGCATTTTTAAAAGGAATAAAAATTGGAAAGGAATCTGTATTTTTTAGTGCCACTTTTTTTTGCAGACACCCGGAATCTGTTATAAGCATCGGCAACAATTGCACCTTTGACTCTTCTAAATTTCGCAACCCTATCGGTGTCAATCGGTGTTGCATGGTGGTGACCTATACTACGCGGGCAAAAATAGAAATTGGAAATTCAAACGGCTTTTCAGGTGTTAAAATAGGCTGTTTCCAGAATATCACCATTGGCGACAATTGTTTGTTCGGTGCTAACGTGCTGATAACTGATTCTGATTGGCATCCGATAGACCCAGCAAAGAGGCAAGACCTCGGAGATGATTATGCAGCAACTAACAAGAAACCGGTAAAAATTGGCAATAATGTTTTCATCGGCGTAAATACTATCATTTTAAAAGGCACTACGATTGGCGACAATTCCGTGATTGGAGCCGGCAGTGTGGTGTCGGGCAATATTCCTGCAAATGTGATTGCGGCGGGCAACCCGTGCAAAGTCATTAAATCGCTGTAAATCAATTGTTGAACTTATGGTGGGGCTACTCAGCCACCTTCCACTCCTTGACATTGCGAGCAGCAGTGTCAAACACCACGCCCACTTTCACAATCTCGCGTTTTTCATCGACAGTACCTCCTGAGGTGACTTTAAATTCAAAAATGTAGGGGTGCCCGTTTCGTACCAATAATCGCCAAATTCTCCTTTTGCTAAAACGTTTATAGTACAGAGAAAAAAACTTTGAGAACGGTAAGTTCAATTAGTAATTGATTTCAATACTCGAAATAAATTAAGACAAACCCAACTCCCCCGACCAACGCTACATAACAACTGAGCAGGGAAGGCAATTTTTGGGAGGTTTTGACGTTTAAACATCAACAAAAATAAAAAAACATGAAATAGTGACGACAAACTGACCTTGCGCACAAATTTGATAGATACCTACATTCAGGTGATGGATTTCATCAAAACCCGCGCATGCCTGCCCGACATGTTCTATTTGGAAGGCGACAGACGCAAAGACCTTCGGGAGTTGATATTTCGCGAAATCGTTGCCAATGCCATCGTGCACCGCGAATACACCAGTGCCTATCCCACACAAATTGTCGTTTACAGCAACCGTGTAGAAATCAGTAACCCCAACAAGCCGCTCTTTCGAGGCGTATTGTCGTTAGACGCATTCAATCCGTATGCCAAAAATCCCAATATCCGCAAGTTTTTTTCAGAATTTCGCTGGACAGACGAAATCGGCTCAGGGGTAAAAAATGTGCACAAATATCTTTGGATATATGCAAAGTCAAGACCCATATTTGTGGAAGACGACCAATTCCGCACCATTATTCCGCTTGTAGGCTCTGTATTAGGTGAAGAAAAAGCCAATATATTGATGGAATTAGTAGGTTTGGACAAATCCAAGTTGAGCGAAGAAACCATCAACGCAATCGAAGCCTTAGAATTGGCTCCCGAATACGCAGAAATCACCGACTATGACGAGCTGTTTTTTAAAAAGGGGGGAAGCTGGAGCAAAAAAGGGGGGGAGCATAAAAGTCTTAGATTGCTCATAAACAGCGAGTTACAATTTGATGATTTTAAAAAGGGGGGAAGCTGGGGCGAAAAAGGGGGGAAGCTGTTTGCAAAACGAACACTGAGCATTTTTCAACTTTTGTTAATAACGTTAAGCCCTAAAACGGCTGAAGAAATTCAAGAACTAACCGGTTTTGTGACGCGAGAAAAACAGCGCGAACTATATTTGCACCCGCTACGCAGTGAAGAATTTTTGAAACACACCATCAAAGACAAACCCAACTCCCCCGACCAACGCTACATAACAACAGAGAAGGGTAGGCAATTTTTGGGAGGTTTTGACGTTTAAACATCAAAACGAAAAAGAATGAAACTGTCAATAATAACAGTCAATCTCAATAACGCGACGGGTTTGGAAAAAACCATCCAAAGCGTGATTGCACAGACTTTCACTGATTATGAATACATCATCATTGATGGCAATTCATCGGACAATAGTGTGGAAATCATTAAAAAGTATGCGGAGCATATTGCTTACTGGGTGTCTGAGCCGGATGGTGGGATATATCAAGCGATGAATAAAGGCATTGAGCGGGCTACCGGCGAATGGCTCAATTTTATGAATTCGGGAGATACTTTTTGTGCGCCCGATACAATTCAATCGCTTGTGGATGAGGGCGGTTTTTCAAATAATCAGGCGATCCTGTATGGCAATAGAATAACAAATTGTGATGGTAAACTGATTGAGCAAAAAAGTAATATCAAACATATAAGATGCACTATGAGTGTTTTTCATCAGTCCTGCTTTGTGCCAACCGCCTTGCACAAGGAAAATCCTTTTGACACATCATACAAAATAGCAGCAGATTATGATTTTTTGTACAAGATGGTTCTTAAAAAGGTTGAATTTGTTCATTCGGAAGTAAATGTGTGTCTGTTTCCGGTTGGAGGGCTATCTTGCAATATTGAGCCTCAACTTAAAGAGGCTTTTGCAGTTGTTAGAAGCCACAATAATAGCACGGTTCGTATAAACGGATACATCCTTTTAAGCCTCTGTCAGCGGTATTACATCAGTTATTTTCTCAAAAAGTATTGCCCGTTTTTTCATAAATTCATTAAACAACTATACCGAAAATGGACAAAATATTAAGCATCATCGTTCCTGTCTATAATCAAGAACCTTACCTTGCAAAATGCTTGGATAGTTTGCTAAATCAAGATTTAACAAACTATGAAATACTTGCCATCAATGATGGTTCAACAGACAATAGTGCCAATATATTAGAAAAGTATGCTCTAAAATATGACAATGTTATGGTCGTGAATCAAGAAAACAAAGGACTGGGTGGGGCACGAAACACAGGATTAAGTAGAGCACGGGGAAAATATGTGATGTTTATAGATAGTGATGATTATATTGAACCAAACTCTTTATCCATTCTTATCAATAAAATCAGTGCTGACAAATCGGATATACTCTATGCTAATTTTATCAAGGTAGATACAAGTGGCAATATTGTTGCAAAACAACCGCAGGAACAAACAACTCACTATACAACCGATATTGTTGATAATGTTACTTTCTTTTCGAGACACTTCGGTTTTGTGTGTTATGTTTGCTTATTTATTTTTGAAAGGAATTTTCTTGTGGAAAATAAATTTTCATTTAAAGAAAAAATCTATATGGAAGACACAGAAGCTATACCTCGACTATTAGTTCAGGCAAAAAAGATTTCTATGCTCGATTATCCTTTTTATAATTATGTACAAACTCCCACGTCGATAATGCGGGATAGTAGCAAAACTGAAAAAAGATTAAAGGATACTTTGTATGTAACAAAGTTGTTGCGTGAGTTTCAAGTTCAAAATATTAAAGATGATGGCATCAATGACTGGTTTGATAAACTGAACAGTATTAATGCTGTCAGGCTTTGCAGTGCAGTTTCTAAACAAGGGTTGAATTTTTACAGCAAAGTTGTGTATAAAACGTTGGTCAGTTTAGATGTTTTTCCTTTATCAACAAAAATTGTTCCGGTGTCATTCAGCATAATGGCATACATTATTAATCTTAATTGGAATGCCGCTGTCGCCTTACTCTCAATTATCAACAAACTAAAAATTTGTTTCTGTTGAAAATAATTTGTAATTTTGTACATTATTTTGATTATAATGAAATTTCTCATCATCCACACCCGTTACCGTTTCCAAGGCGGCGAAGACAGCGTTGTTGTTGCCGAAAAAAAGTTGTTGGAAGATAGTCGTCACACTGTGTCGCTTTTATCTTTTGAAAATTCCTACAATAAGATTAAAGCTCTGTGGTTATTCTTTATTTCTTTTTTTAATGCCATATCTTATTTGACTGTAATTAAGGCAATTAAAGAGTTTCACCCGGATGTAATTCATGTGCATAATTGGTATTTTGCTGCTTCACCGGCAGTTTTTATTGCGGCGCATAGAATGAACATTCCGGTTGTATACACTTTGCATAATTATCGCTTGCTTTGTCCATCAGCTATTTTGTTGCATAACGGTCACATCTTTGAGAATAGTTTGTATCAATCATTCCCGTGGTCTGCCATAAAAAAGAAAGTGTATCGCAATTCTTATTTTCAAACGTTTTGGTTGGGATTTATTGTTTGGTTTCATCAGAAAATGGGGACGTGGAGCAAAGTGGATAAATATATTGTGTTGACGGAATTTTCACGGCAAATATATCTAAAATCAAAGTTAAGTATTCAACCCGAAAAATTGATTGTCAAGCCTAATTTTGTTTGTAAAACAGGTGAAAATGCGAGCGAGAGAAACGATTCTTTCCTGTTTATCGGGCGGTTGAGTGAAGAGAAAGGAATACAATATCTGCTGGATGTTTTTATGAAAAACGGGTTAAGTCTGAAAATAGGGGGCGATGGAGTTTTGCTAAATAGCGTAAAAGAGGTGCATGAACAGCATCCTAACATTCAATATTTAGGAAATTTAAGTCACCGGGAAGTTGCGCAAAATATGCAAGAATGTTCCGCGTTAATTTTCCCCTCAATTTGGTACGAAACTTTTGGTTTAGTTGTTATAGAGGCTTTTTCTCTGGGTTTGCCTGTTATTGCCGGTAATTTGGGTTCAATGTCTTCTTTGATTAGAGATGGTTACAACGGACTACTGTTTGAAGCCGGAAATCCCTTTGATTTACAGGCAAAAATAGCCGAATGGCAGCATAAATCGCAGGAAGAAAAAGCGCAATTTTCAAAAAATGCGTATCAGACATATTTGGACTATTATACGCCGGAACAAAATTTGGCACAATTGGTATCTATTTACAATTCGGTCAAAAAATAAATCACCTTTTGATTTTTTGTAACAATATATGCCCCCAAAATCCGTTATATACTTCAGCGGATAAACACGCGCAAAATATAAAAATGAAAAGAACATATTTCAATGTAAAACTCGAGTTTGACAAACAAACTTTGGAAACGACTATCCAAAATGCAATAGACGAAGCCAAGGTGGGCTATATGTGTTGCATTGAGAGCAATAATTTAACCATCGCTAACATAAATTTTGATTTTCTAAAAATCGTGAATAGTGCATTAGTGAACAGTTGTGATGGCTCTAATGTAGCCATGATATTGGGTTTTCTGCATAAAAAGGAATTTGATTCCTACGTCGGCTCGGATTTATTTGCTAAATATGTGTGTATGAAACATTACAGGCACTATTTTTTAGGAAATACTCCGGAAATTTTGTCCGGCTTAAAAAAGAATTTATCCCTAATAAATTCAAAAATAAGCACTATGTGTTTCGAGGCTTTGCCATTTAAAAGCATTGACGAATTTGATTATGAATCTATAGCAAAAAAAATAAATGACGATAAACCGGATATTATTTGGATTTCATTAGGTGCCCCTAAACAGGAGTTTTTTATGAGTAAGTTAAAACCATTTCTTAATAGAGGCGTAATGATTGGCATCGGAGCCGTTTTTAATTTCAACGCCGGTGTCGGAAAAGTAAGACGTGCACCCAAATGGATGCGGAAATTTCGTATAGAATGGCTATATAGAGCCTTTGAGGAGCCAAAGAAAAATATACCCCGCTATTATAATTTTCTGAAAATTTTGCCCGGCTTGATTAAAGAAGAAAAACGAAAAATAATTATGTCATGAACGCAACCTTCATCCTCCAAGAACTCCTCTCAATCGCGAACCCCGCAAAAGCCCAATTTCTCAGTCGCTTTTTCAAAACCGGCAAAGGGCAATATGGCGAGGGGGACGTCCTGTTGGGCATCAACGTGCCGCTGGTGCGGGATGTTGTGAAACGCTGCCCCAAATTGCCGTTGAGCGAAATCCGGATTTTGCTTGACTCGGAATACCACGAAGTGCGGTTGACTGCCCTGCTGCTGCTCGACAAGCAATTCAAAAAAGCCCCTGCCGATGAGCAAAAAGCCATCTTCGACTTCTATTTGCAGAATGCCCGCAAAGCCAACAATTGGGATTTGGTGGATGTCACCTGTCGCGATGTCGTGGGGCTGTATCTGTTGGACAAACCGGACAGGAGCGCACTCTACCGCTTGGCAGAGAGCGACAATCTGTGGGAGCAGCGCATCGCCATCGTGTCCACATGGATGTTCATCAAGCACGGGCAATTTGATGATACTCTGGCACTTGCAGAAAAACTTCTCCCCCACAAGCACGATTTGATGCACAAAGCCGTAGGCTGGATGCTCCGCGAAGTAGGCAAAAAAGACCGCGAAACATTGGTAACCTTCCTGGAAAAGCACCACAAAACCATGCCACGCACAGCCCTACGCTACGCCATCGAACATTTCCCGCCCGAACAGCGCGCCTATTTTATGCAAAAGTGAAAAGTGTCATAAAAACAGTGGCAGCAATGACACACGCTTGCTATTCAAAAAAATGTTGTAACTTTGCAGCATAAATAAAAACAGATGGAAGATATACAAATAAATGTTGATAAAATTGTTAGACATTGGATAGAATCTTCGGACGAGGACTTTGCCACGGTGCTTGTTTTGTATAAAACCAAAACATACCATTGGTCCTTGTTTATGGGGCATATTGTTGTTGAAAAACTATTGAAAGCCTATTTTGTAAAGAAAAATGCAACGCATCCACCCTTTACTCATAATTTATACCGTTTGGCAGAATTAAGTCATATTGAATTAAGCGAGGAACAAGCTAAATGGCTCGATAGAATCACCACATTTAACTTGAATGCCCGCTACGATGATTACAAAAAAGAGTTTCATGCATTGTGTACCCCTGAATTTACAGAAGAATGGATAAATAAAATAAAAATTTTGCAACAATGGATAAAACAAATGCTTTAAAAATTGTCCAGGAATATGCCGATGCGGTAAGAACTCATTTCGATTACAGCAAAGTGATTCTTTTCGGGTCTTATGCCAAAGGCAACTTTCACGAAGACAGCGATATTGATGTTGCCGTAGTGTTTGCTGATTATGATAATCGCATGGAAAGGCAGTTAGAATTGATGAATTTGACGCACAAAATCGACAGTCGAATAGAGCCGCATCCCTTCCGAGAGAATGAATTTGAAATATCCAACCCGTTTGTAAACGAAATCATAAAATATGGTCAGGAAATAGTACTTGCATGAAACGATGATGACTTTTGACCAGATACATAACAATCAACAGGCATTGCTGCTGCAATGTATCAGCGGCAGCAAAGCCTACGGTTTGGATACGCCGCAGTCGGACACGGACATTCGGGGCGTTTTTGCGCTTGATAAAAAGACGTTTTACGGGCTACGGTCGGTTGAGCAGGTGGATAATCCGAGCAATGACATCACTTATTACGAACTGAAACGCTTTGTAGAGCTGCTTCTCCGCAACAATCCCAACATTTTGGAACTGCTGAACACGCCTCCCGATAAGGTGCTGTATCGGCATCCGGTGATGGATTTGATTCGTCCGGAAATGTTTTTGTCGAAACTTTGCCTGAGCACTTTTGCCGGTTACGCGCAGTCGCAAATCAAAAAAGCGAAGGGGCTTAACAAAAAGATATTCAACCCGATAGATGAAAAGCGCAAGAGTGTTTTGGATTTTTGTCACATCATCGAAGGCTATTCAACCGTTCCGCTGCAAGTTTGGCTCCAGCAAAATGCGTATGCTCAGGCAGATTGCGGACTTATCAATATTCCCCATTCCAGGGATATGTACGCGGTGTTTCACCAGAGCCAAACGCCGGAAAAGTTGTGGGGCATTTGCTCCGGCGACGATGCCAACGACATCGTATTGAGTTCAATTCCCGAAAAATTGGAGCCGAAAGCCCTCATGAGTTTCAACAAAGAGGGCTACTCCATCTATTGCAGGGAATATGCCGAATACTGGGATTGGGTGGAAAAACGAAATGAAACCCGCTACCAAAACACCCTGCAACACGGCAAAAATTACGACGCCAAAAACATGATGCACACCTTCCGCCTGCTCAACATGGCAGAAGAAATAGCCCTCGAAAAGCAAGTAAACGTCTTCCGCCCGGACAGAGATTTTCTGCTATCCATCAGAACCGGCGAATTTCTCTACGACGACCTCGTGAAAAAGGCAACAAAGAAAATAGAAAAAATCAAAAAACTCTACGCCCGATGCGATTTGCCGGAGCAGCCGAATGAAGCAGAAGTAAATGCTGTTTTGGTGAAAATGCGAGAACAACTGCTGACAGCTTAAATGGTGTTCACAGGGTCAACGCATAAAAAAAGACCGTAAGGTCGGTCTGCAATCTACCCCATACGGGGTAGTTGGGCACCGTAAATTTGGTGCGGTTGCCCTGTGAATCAATACCTGCTCACCTGCTTCACCCCCTTCACGCCTTGAATTTTTTTGATGAGGCTGTTGAGAACGGATGTGTCGCTTAGTGAGACCGTTAGCGTGCCCGAAAATAGCCCGTCTTGCGAATCTACATTGATGGAGCGTAGCGACATGCCGTTTTCTTTGGCTATGATGGACGAGATGTTGGTGACTATGCCTATGTCGTCGTTGCCGATTATTTTTAGCGACACTTGGTAGCCTGTGGTGGATTTGCCTGTCCAGCGTGATTTCACGATGCGGTAGCCAAATTTCTCGAGCATCTGAGGGGCGTTGGGGCAGTTTGTGCGGTGGATTTTGATGCCTTGCGAGGAGACGAAGCCAAAAATATCATCGCCGTAGATGGGGTGGCAGCACTTCGCGAGTTGGTAGTCGATGCCCGTCAAATCGCGGTCTATCACCAGCACATCTTCGCTTTTGGACGGGTCGGCAGGCTGCGTGGGGGCTTCGTAATTTTCGACGCTGCGGTCGGTCTGCTCCACCTCCTGCTCCTTTTTTATTAACTCTATATAGTTGTCAATCACCGTATTAACGTCTAATTGCTCGCGGGCGATGGCAATATAAAAATCGGTTACGGTTTTGTAGCCTTTTTTCTTGATGAGGCGCGAGAGTGTGCCCTCATCGGCATCAATTTTGCGATTTTTGAAGCGGCGTTGCAGCAATTCTTTTGCCAAATCCACCTGCTGTGTCGCCATTTCTTTCAGCGACTGCTTTATTTTGAGGCGGGCGCGGCTGCTCACCACGATGTTGAGCCAATCCAATTTGGGTGTTTGGTTGGGGGAGGTCTGAATATCGACCTGGTCGCCGCTCTGCAACTTGTATTTGATGGGCACATTTTTGCCGTTGACTTTGGCGGACACGCATTTGGAACCGATTTTGGTGTGGATGGCAAACGCAAAATCCAACACCGTAGCCCCCTGTGGCAGTTTGAAGAGGTCGCCTTTGGGTGTGAACACAAAAATCTCTTCGTCATACAGCCCCATTTTGAACTCGTCAATCAGTTCGGCGGACGAATTATCCTGATTTTCAAGCACTTCGCGCACATTGGTCAGCCAGTCGTCCAAGCCGCTTTCGCCCTTCACGCCCTTGTATTTCCAGTGGGCTGCCAAACCCTTTTCGGCTATTTCGTCCATCCGTTTGCTGCGAATTTGCACCTCCACCCAGCGTCCTCCGGGACCCATCACGGTGGTGTGCAACGACTCGTAGCCATTGCTCTTAGGCACTGACAGCCAGTCTTTTAGCCTCGTTGGATTGGGCTGATACATATCCGTTACCACCGAATAAACCTGCCAACATTCGGCTTTTTCCTTCTCGAGCGGCGCATCCAAAACGATACGCACGGCAAACAAATCGTAAATTTTCTCAAACTCGGTTTTTTGCTTAAGCAACTTATTGTTAATGGAATAGATGGATTTTGTGCGCCCTTTGATGTCGAACTTCAAGCCCATAGCGGTCAGTTTTTCTTTCACCGGCGCAATAAATTGGGCAATGTAGGCATCTCTATCGCGTTTTGTCGCATTCAATTTGCCCTTAATGAAATCGAACGTCTCACGGTCGCGAAATTTCAGCGACAAATCTTCCAACTCCGACTTTATCTTATACAGCCCCAATTTGTGGGACAGCGGCGCATACAAATAACTCGCCTCCGCAGCAATTTGCAACCGATGCTCCTCATTTTCAATCTGCTTGGCAACGCGCATCAAATACAACCGCTCGGCAATCATAATCAATACCACACGCACATCTTCCGCAAACGAAATCAACAGTGTACGAAAATGTTCGTTATGAATAGCCGCATGTTTCTTGTAAAGTTGTTGCGTTTTAATCAACCCGCACACAATATTAGCCGTGTCCTCACCAAACTGCTTTTCAACCTCTGCCGAAGAATACAACCCCGCCGACACCAGCGGAGCCAACCACACAGCCAACACTGACGTGCGCTTCAGTCCAATCTCATCCACAATAATCAAACAAGTCTGCAAAGTGCGCAACAACACACTCAGCCCATACAAATCGCGCCCATAAGCCCCTCGTTCCACCGCCTCGCCAACCAAAATTTTCAACTTTTGCCTGTCGTCAGAGGATTGCAGGGCAAGTTCAGAATGCGCTAATAACTGCCGATACGCCCGCAGAAACTCTGTTTTTTCGGTTGCATTGAGATTTTTCTTCATCAATTCTCACATTTTCTCAATCAAATTCAACATCTTGAAAGTAGCCTTAATCGCGGCAACTGTTTGGTCGCTGTCTAATCCGCTCGTTTTGAACAACTTGTCTGCAAATTCCCATGAGATGATGGTGTGCACCAGCGCATCGGTGCGACCGCCGGAGGTGATGTTCACATTGTAGTCCACCAACTTGGGTATGGGCTTGTTCAATTGGGTGTAAATCTTCCACAGAGCTTTGGAAAACGCGTGATATTGACCATCGCCGGGTGCCGACCGCTCGTACTCTTTGCCGTCAATAGCGATGCGCACCGCGGCTGTGGGGCGCAATCCGTAGGTCAGCGAGAGGGAGTAATTGACTAACCGGATAGTGTCCGTGCTGTCGGTGTGCAGGATGTCCGAAATGATGTAGGGGAGGTCGTTCTGCGTGACAATTTCCTTTCTGTCGCCCAGTTCGATGACCCGCGCGACGATTTTTTTCATCACCTCATCGCTGACTTCGATGCCCATGGCTTCGAGGTTTTTCTTGATGTTGGCTTTGCCGGAGGTTTTTCCCAGCGCATATTCACGTGCGCGACCGAAGCGTTCGGGCAGTAAGTCGTTGTAATACAGGTTGTTCTTGTTGTCACCATCGGCGTGAATGCCTGCACATTGGGTGAAAACGCTTTCGCCGATGACCGGCTTGTTGTTGGGGATGCGCACGCCCGAATAGGACTCCACAATGCGGCTGACGGTGTTCAGTTGCTCCTCGGCAATGTTCGTTTTTAACTCCATCTGGTCGTGCAGCATGGCAATGACACTTGCCAGAGGTGCATTGCCCGCCCGTTCGCCAAGCCCGTTGACAGTGGTGTGAATACCCTGAACGCCCGCATGAACGGCTGCAAAAACATTGCCAACGGCTAAATCGTAGTCGTTGTGCGCGTGATAATCGAAATGCAGCCGGGGATATTTCGCAAGCATTTGTCGGCAAAATTCGCCCGTGCTGATGGGGTTCAAAATGCCCAGCGTGTCGGGAAGCATGAAGCGTTTGATGTTCGTATCGCGCAGATTATCAATGAGATAGAAGACGTATTCGGGCGAGTTCAGCATCCCGTTTGACCAGTCTTCCAGATAGATGTTGATAGCGATACCGCGTTGTGCGGCGGTTTTCAAAACTTGGAGGATGTCTGCCAAATGCTGTTCGGGTGTTTTGTGAAGTTGCTCTTGACAGTGTTTCAGCGAGCCTTTGCACAGCAAATTCATCACCTTGCAACCGGCATCCCGCACCCAATCCAGCGAAACGGTGCCGTCCACAAAGCCCAACACCTCGATTTTGTCGATATAGCCGTTGGCATCTGCCCATTTAGCGATTTTCTGAACGGTCGCAAATTCACCGTCAGACACCTTTGCCGATGCGATTTCGACCCGATTAACATTCAAATCTTCGAGCAGCAACCGCACGATATGCAATTTTTCATCAGCCGCAAAAGAAACGCCCGAAGTCTGCTCGCCATCCCGAAGTGTTGTGTCTAATATCTCAATCATGCGCGTGTCATTGCGGGTTTGAGCCGCAATTCCCTGATTCATATTGCTCTATCTTGTCCTTTTTGCTCAGCAGATAGTCGATGTCGTCGAAGCCGTTGAGGAAACACTCCTTTTTGTAGCTGTTGATGGCGAATTGCTCGGACTGCGTGGTGGCATTGTTGGTGATTTTCTGATTTTGCAAATCCACCGTCAACGTCATTTGGGGGTCTTTGTCCACACTTGCGAAAATGTCCGCCAAAAAAGCATCCGACACCACCACGGGCAACACGAAATTGTTCATCGCATTGTTCTTGAAAATGTCGGCAAAGAAACTGGACACTACGACCTTAAAACCATAGCCACCAATAGCCCACGCTGCATGTTCGCGGCTCGAACCGCTACCGAAATTCTTCCCCCCCACCAAAATCGAACCTTGGTAGGTGGGGTTGTTCAGCACAAAATTGGCAATCGGCTGATTGTCTGTGTCATATCGCCAATCGCGAAACAAATTGTCGCCAAACCCCTCTTTGGAGGTGGCTTTCAGAAATCGCGCCGGAATAATCTGGTCTGTATCGATGTTCTCGACAGACAGTGGCACGATAGTACTCGTCAATGTTACAAATTTTTCCATGTTGTCATATTTTTCTTGGGTCTGTAATGCGCCCTGTGATAGCGGTTGCGGCGGCTACCAGCGGGCTTGCTAAAATGGTGCGTGCTCCGGGACCTTGCCGCCCCTCAAAGTTGCGGTTGGAGGTGCTGACGGCGTATTTGCCTGCGGGCACTTTGTCCTCATTCATCGCCAAACACGCGGAGCAACTCGGTTGGCGAATTTCAAAGCCCGCCGCCTTCAATATCTTGTCCAACCCTTCTTCGCGAATTTGCGCATCCACTTTCCATGAGCCGGGCACAAGCCATGCCACCACTTTGGAGGCTTTCTTTTTGCCCTTCACTATGCCTGCGAAAGCGCGGAAATCCTCAATTCGCCCGTTGGTGCAACTGCCCAAAAAGACATAGTCGATGGGCAAGTCAAGGAGTCTTTGGTCCTCAAGGAAGCCCATGTATCTCAATGCGTTATGCACCGCAGGCTCCAATCCGCCGAAAGGGGTGTTGGGGGTGGTGTCGGTGATGCCCATTGCCATGCCCGGATGGGTGCCGTAGGTCACCATCGGCTCAATTTCATCGACATCGAAGCTGACTTCTTTGTCGAATTTGGCATCGCTGTCCGTCTTCAGCGTGCGCCAATAGGCTAATGCTTTGTCCCATTCTGCGCCTTTGGGGGCGTATTCCAGGTCTTTGACGTAGTTGAAAGTGGTGTCGTCCGGCGCTACCATGCCACCTCGTGCGCCCATCTCGATGGAGAGATTGCAGAGCGTGAGGCGTCCTTCCATCGACAAATTTTCGACTGCCTCGCCTGCGTATTCTACGAAATAGCCGGTTGCGCCCCCCGTGCCCATGATGGATATGACGTAAAGGGCTAAGTCTTTGGCAGTTACGCAATTCCCTAATTTGCCATGGAGGGTGATGCGCATCGTTTGGGGGCGCGATTGAAGCACACATTGCGTTGCCAACACCATCTCCACCTCGCTGGTGCCGATACCGAACGCCACCGCGCCCATCGCACCGTGCGTGGAAGTGTGCGAATCGCCGCAAACGATTGTCATGCCCGGCAACGAAAGTCCGTTTTCGGGACCCACCACATGGATAATGCCATTTTTCGGATGCCCAATCGGAAAATATTGCGTGCCAAACTCTTTGGCATTTGCGTCCAATGTGTCCACCTGCTTGCGCGAAATCGGGTCGGCAATCGGCCTGTCCTGATGCCGCGTAGGCACATTGTGGTCGGGCATACAAGTTACCTGCTGCGGACGAAACACCTTCAAACCGCGCGTCCGCAAGCCGTCAAATGCCTGTGGCGTAGTCACTTCGTGGCAATAAAGCCGGTCGATGTACAACTGCGTGGGACCATCTTCCACTGTCGTAACAATGTGTTTGTCCCAAATTTTCTCAAATAATGTCTTTCCCATAATTCTTTTTATTAAACGCTATCGTAAGCGCGGGTGCAAAGATACATATTTTTTTATTGCTTCACAAATTTATTGATGGCATCAATGTAAGCCTCCACAGAGGCTGCAATGATGTCGGTGTTGGCGGCGAAACCGTAATAATTGGCTCCGTTGTATTCAACCTGCATGTGCACTTTGCCCGTGTCGTCGCTGCCTTTGTTAATCGCCTGAATCAGAAACTCTTGAATCGTCATTTGGCGGTGGATAATCTGTTTCACGGCTTTGATGGCGGCATCCACAGGTCCATTGCCGGACGAGGCGGCTTCAAATTTCTCGCCCGCGATGTTCAAACAAACACTTGCAACAGACTGTAAACCAAGCCCGGACGTTACTTGCAGATATTCCAACTTGATGCGGTGGGAGGCGGTGCGGTCTTTGCCGGCGAGCATCAGCACATCGTCGTCGTTGATGTCTTTTTTGCGGTCGGCGAGTTGGAGAAATTCCTCATACACGCTGTCCAACTTTTCTTGCGGCAGCTCAACTCCTAAAATATTCAGGCGGTGTTTGAGGGCTGCGCGACCGCTGCGAGCCGTCAACGCGATGGTGTTGTCGTCGATGCCTACGTCTTTGGGGTCGATGATTTCGTAACTCTCGCGGTTTTTCAGCACGCCGTCCTGGTGGATTCCCGACGAATGGGCGAAGGCGTTGCGACCCACAATCGCCTTGTTTGCCTGCACCGGCATATTCATCAGGCTGCTCACCATGCGCGATATGGGGTAAATCTGCTTCGTGTTGATGTTGGAGTCTATCGCCAACTCTTTGTGGCTTTTGAGAATCATCGCCACCTCCTCCAGGGCGGTGTTGCCGGCGCGTTCGCCAATGCCGTTGATGGTCACTTCCACCTGCCGCGCACCGTTGATGATGCCCGCCATGGTGTTGGCGGTTGCCATACCTAAGTCGTTGTGGCAGTGGGTGGAAAGTATTGCGTTTTGAATACCGTGCACGTTTTCCATCAGGAATTTGATTTTTTCGCCGTATTCCGCCGGAAGGCAATAGCCCGTAGTGTCGGGAATGTTGACCACCGTTGCGCCCGCCTTAATCACGGCTTCTACTACCCTTGCGAGGTATTTGCTGTCTGTCCGTCCGGCGTCTTCGCAATAAAATTCGATGTCTTCTACGAATTTTTTGGCATATTTCACTGCTGCTACGGCGCGCTCTACAATTTCGTCCTGTGTGGAATTAAATTTGTACTTGATGTGCGCCGGCGATGTGCCGATTCCGGTGTGGATGCGTTTGTGTTTCGCATATTGAAGGGCTTCTGCCGCCACTTTGATGTCGTTTTCCACCGCGCGGGTGAGGGCGCAAATCGTGGGCCAGGTCACCGCTTTAGAGATTTCCACCACCGAATTGAAATCGCCCGGACTGGACACCGGAAAACCCGCCTCAATCACGTCAACACCCAGATTTTCAAGGGCTTGCGCCACCTGAATTTTCTCAATCGTGTTGAGCTGACAGCCCGGCACCTGCTCGCCGTCCCGAAGCGTCGTATCAAATATAAATAATCTATCTGCCATTGTTGCTTCAAATAAAAATCGCACAAAGATACGAAATAGTTTTGAGTTATGAGTTATGAGTTATGAGTTTTTTTTGCATTTTCCAAAAAAAAATTGTACCTTTGCGCCATTATTATTTACATATAAAAAATAAACGTAATGAAAAAAACAAATCAGTTATTGAATTTAGTGCTTGTGGCACTTCTTTCCGTTTCCTGCACCTCTAAAAAGGCGGGAACAAGTTCCGAATGGACAAATCTGTTGGATGAAGATCTCTCCCAATGGCGCATCTACCAGAAGGACATCGGGTATGATGTGAACGAGAAAAATGTTTTCTCGGTGGTCAAAGACAATGGTGAACTCGTGTTGCACAACACGGGGGAAATCTTCGGGTGCATCTTCACCAAGCAGGATTTCCGGAATTATCACCTGAAATTGCAGTACAAATTCGGCACCGTCAAATATCCCCCGCGCGAGGATAAGGCGAGGGACAGCGGCATTTTGTATCATTCGCAAGGCGAAGCAGGCGTTGATGGTTATTGGCAAACGTGGATGCTGAGTCAGGAGTTTCAAGTGATGGAATACAGCCCCGAAGAAGGCGTTTCCGGCGACTACTACGCGATGGCTACCGCCCAGGTGAATGTCGTGGGCGATGCGACCGTCAGCAATCGCTATCCGGTCACAGGCAACTACACCAGCCCCGCCGGCGAGTGGACAACCCTGGAACTCTTCTGCTACGAAGGAAAAAGCCTGCACGTCGTGAACGGAAAATTGGCGTTGGCGTTGGAAAATTCATCCTACCGCAACGGGGACGAACTCTTGCCCCTGGTGGAAGGCAAGATACAACTGCAAAGCGAAGCAGCAGAGATTTTCTTCAAAGACATCCAAATCAAGGAAATCTGCGAATTGCCGGAAATAAAATAAGGTGCTACCGGAATATTGTGTGGCACGATATTGCTGTCCCGTTAGGGTATTGCTGTTTCGTCACAATATTGCTGTCCCGTAGGGACAATATATTGGTAGAAACCGGAATCCACCCTCCACATCCCACCGTCCCGTTAGGGACGGAATGTGATACAACGACATAGATATTTCGTACCTACGGCACGAATGGGGTGGGGGCGATGGGTTTTTCTACCAATATATTGTACCTACGGCACATTGTTGTCCCATCATCCCATTATTCCATCATCACCCATCATCATTTCCCAACGCGATGCATTTCCCAACGCGATGCGTTGGGCTGGGATATATTGCCCTTTCAGGGCGAAAATGAAGAGGGGGAAGTTCTGCTCGCATCCCGTAGGGTGGGGTGTCAAACAGATTACAACCGGGTGAAATTTTTACGTTCTGTTTTTATCCCGTAGGGATTGTAGCTCGGTAGAAAATAGAAACGCCCCGCCCCCCCATTTCAGCATCCCGTAGGGATGCAACCGATTGCGGATTATGTTGCATCCCTACGGGATGCAGGGAGAAGGAGAGGTATGATTTTCTACCGAGCTACAATCCCTACGGGTGGGGTGTCAAACAGATTATAATCGGATGAAATTTTTGCGTTCTGTTTTTATTCTTACGGGATAAAAACAATTTTAAAATTACCGGAAATTGCATGACACGATATTGCTGTCCCGTAGGGACAAAATGTTGGTAGAAAATGCCCATTCCCCCACTTCATTCGTGCCGTAGGTACGAAATATCAATGTCGGTGTATCACATTCCGTCCCTAACGGGACGGTGGGGTGTGGAGGGTGGATTCCGGTTTCTACCAATATTCCATCCCTACGGGATAAAAAACAGAACGCAAAAATTTCATCCGATTGTAATCTGTTTGACACCCCACCCTACGGGATAAAAAACAGAACGCAAAAATTTCATCCGATTGTAATCTGTTTGACACCCCACCCTACGGGATGCTGAAATGGGGGGCATTCCATAACTAAACTCTAAACTCTAATAACTAAACTCTAATTCTACCGAGCTGCGGTTGCCCTGACTACAAGCACCTCCCACCAAAAAAAATCAAAACTTTAACAAAGTTTAACACACAAACCCCACAAAACCCTTGTTTTGTATGAAAATAACCCGTACCTTTGCCGCCCAATTTGTTATAAACAACTTATGAACAGCTTATACGCTACTTACAAACAGTTTGCGCTTCGCGCAAACGACCGCGTGCCCCCTGAAATGTCAGGGGAAGGGCGGTTGGATGGCTCGTGCGTAGCCGAAAAAGTTATCAGCAAAGTTATCAACAAGTCAATTTAATAATTTATAGTTATGAAACGAACAAATTTATTCAAGTGCATCGTAGTGGCTGCTTTGCTGCTCGGCACAACGCGGGCGGCTAACGCCGAAGAATCATGGGACTGCGGCCCCAGCGGTTCTGCAAGCGTTACCGCAACGCTGAGCGATGATGGTACGCTCACTATCTCCGGTACAGGGGCTATGAACAATTACACCCCCGGGGGCAGTCCGTGGCAGGGTGAGCAGGCTGCCATTACCAAAGTGGTGATAGACGACGGTGTTACCTATATCGGCAACGCTGCTTTTAGTATTTGCAGCAATCTAACGAGGGTAACCATAGGCAATGACGTTACCACTATCGGCAACGCTGCTTTTTATCTTTGCCCCAATCTAACGAGGGTAACCATAGGCAATGACGTTATCACTATCGGCGACAACGCTTTTTTCCACTGCGAGCGTTTAGAGAGCATAATCATCCCCAATTCAGTTAAATCTATCGGCGATCGTGCTTTTGCGAACAGTGGACTAGCAGAGACCGTAATCATCCCTGATCCAGTTGAATCTATCGGCGAAGAGGCTTTTAATGGTTGCAGCAATCTACCGAGGATAACCATAGGTAGCGGCGTTAGAGTTATCGACGAAGGTACTTTTAATGGTTGCACAAGTCTAATGAGTATAGCCATAGGTCGCGGCGTTACATCTATCAGCGACAATGCTTTTAACTCTTGCCCTCTACTGGCGGAAATTACAGTGGATGATGGAAATACGAAATATTCGGATTTGGATGGCGTGTTGTGTAATGCAACTCAAACAACCTTGATTCGCTGTCCTACCGGAAAAGCACTAACATATACCATCCCCAATTCCATTACTTCTATCGACAAAGCCGCTTTCCTCGAGTGCACTGGACTAACGAGCGTAATTATACCCAATTCCGTTACCACTATCGGCGACAAAGCTTTTTCCAATTGCAGCAGTTTAAAGAGCATAACCATACCCGATTCCGTTACTTCTATAGGCGCATTTGCTTTTAGTGCCTGCTACAACTTGCAGACGGTGTATAATTACCGCACTACGCCACAGCCCATACAGGAAAATGTTTTTCAGTATATACCACCCGACATCGCAAAGTTGTATGTGCCTGAGCCATCGGTAGCTGCATATAAGGCTTCGCTATGGAATGCTACCTTCAAGGTGATCCCGATGCCTTCTATTATACACGTTACCCCCACCGGTGACGGCGACTTTTCCGGCGACTCGTGGGACAACGCTTACGCCGGGCTTGCCGAGCCGTTGTTGCTGGCGAAAACCCACCCCGGCATCATCAAGGAAATTTGGGTAGCCAAAGGCACCTACGAGCCGCAGCACATAGCCGGCAACGGCACCACCGACCGCGACAAAGCCTTTGTGCTGGTATCCGGTGTGAAGATTTACGGCGGATTTGCAGGCACGGAAACATCGATTGACGAGCGCGACCGAGCAAGCAATGTTACCATCCTCTCCGGAGACATTGACGGTGATGGGACGCTCAACGGCAACGCCCACCACGTAGTGATTTCCGCAGGCGATGTAGGCACTGCCCTGCTCGATGGCTTCACCATCACAGGCGGCAATGCCAACGGCGACAACACTATTACCGTAAACTCACAAACGATTCATCAAAGCTCTGGCGGCGGGATGGTTAACTATAGTTCATCACCCAAGCTCACCAACGTTACCATCAGCGGAAACAGCGCAAACACCAACGGCGGCGGGATGGCTAACAACACGTCATCACCCGTGCTCACCAACGTTACCATCAGCGGAAACAGCGCAAACACCAACGGCGGCGGGATGTCTAACAACACGTCATCACCCCTGCTCACCAACGTTACCATCAGCGGAAACAGCGCAAACCACGAGGGCGGCGGGATATATAATCATGAGTCCTCACCCGTGCTCACCAACTGTATCGTTTGGGGAAATACGGCAAAAATAAGCGGCGGCAACGTTGCAAACAACAGCAACAGCACCCCCACCTACGAATACTCATTGGTAGGAGATGAAAACCTGACGGAAACGGGAACAGGCAATCTGAACGGCACGCTCTCTGACAACAACCCGCTCTTTGTGACTCCCAAACAGGCAAGCACTGCGCCCACCACCACCGGCGACTACCGCCTGCGGCCGGGCAGCCCCTGCATTGACGCGGGCAGCCCCGATGAGAACGACATGCTTACCGACCTTGCCGGCTTTCTGCGCAAAATGGGTAGCGCCATCGACATGGGTGCCTACGAGGCATCGCCCCTCACGCCCACCAACGGCATTGTTTATGTTACCAAAGAAGGTGGCGGCAACAAGAACGGCTCGTCATGGAATAACGCTTACCCGGGTCTTGCCACCCCACTGCTGGTGGCTGCGGAACAGCACAAGGGAACGCTCGCCGCCGCCCCCACTGACATCATCAAGGAAATTTGGGTAGCCGCAGGCACCTACGAGCCGCAGCACAAGGCAGGCAATGGCACCACCGGCCGCGACAAAGCCTTTGTGCTGGTATCCAACGTGAAGATTTATGGCGGCTTTGCAGGCACGGAAACGTCGATTGACGAGCGCGACCGAGCAAGCAATGTTACCATCCTCTCCGGAGACATTGACGGCGATGGGACGCTCGATGGCAATGCCTACCACGTAGTGATTTCCGCAGGCGATGTAAGCAATGCCCTGCTCGATGGCTTCACCATCACAGGCGGCAATGCCGATGGCGAAAACACTATTACCGTAAACTCAGGAGAGATTTATCAATTCGCTGGCGGCGGGATGTATAACATTTATTCCTCGCCCACGCTGACCAACGTTATCATCAGCGGAAACCAAACATCCGCCACCAACAACGATGCCGGCGGCGGTGGGATGTGTAACATTTATTCCTCGCCCGTGCTGACCAATGTTACCATCAGCGGAAACAGCACAAACCGCGGTGGCGGGATGGCTAACATTTATTATTCCTTGCCCGTGCTGACCAATGTTACCATCAGCGGAAACAGCGCAAACAGTGATGGCGGCGGTATGTATAATAGTGAGTCCTTGCCCGAGCTGACCAATGTTACCATCAGCGGAAACAGCGCAAACAATGATGGCGGCGGTATGTATAATACTGAGTCCTTGCCCAAGCTGACCAATGTTACCATCAGCGGAAACAGAGCAAACAGTGTTGGCGGCGGTATGGCTAACTATAACGCCGCACCCGTGCTCACCAACTGTATCGTTTGGGGAAATAAGGCAAACAAAGACAATAACGTTTACAACGTCTTCGTCGTCGTCGTCGACGAAGGCGAAGACGAAGGCGAAGGCGAAGACGAAGCCCCCGCCCCTACCCCCACCCCCACCTATAACTATTCATTGATAGATGAAAACCTGATGGGAACGGGAACAGGCAATCTGAACGGCACTACCAGCGACCCGCGCTTTGAGAATTGGATTAACCCCGAAAATAATGGCTGGACACCCACCACCTTGGGCAACTACCGCCTGTTACCGGGCAGCCCCTGCATTAACGTGGGTAATAGCGGAGCCAACGCCACCTCCACCGACCTTGCCGGCAAACCGCGCATCGCCAACGACACTATTGATATGGGTGCGTATGAAACTCCTCTGCTCACACCCAGTAACAATGGCAAAAATGAAGGCAGAGTGTACGTTACCGAAACCGGAAAAGGCACAGGCGACGGCTCTTCCTGGGTCAACGCTTACGAGGATCTTGCCACCCTACTGCTGGTGGCTGACTGGCAGCACAAGGGAAGTATCCCCACGGGACCCAACGACACCATCCGCGAGATTTGGGTAGCCAAAGGCACCTACAAGCCGCAGTACAAGGCAGGCAATGGCACCACCGACCGCGACAAAGCCTTTGTGTTGGTACCCAACGTGAAGATTTATGGCGGCTTTGCAGGCAACGAAGGCTCGTTTGAAGCAAGGGTTTTAGACCCCTTAAACCCCACCGTGCTCTCCGGCGACCTCACCACCGACAAAAACGATAATGCCTACCACATAGTGATTTCCGCAGGCGATGTAGGCGATGCCCTACTCAACGGCATAACCATCAGCGGAGGTTATGCTGCCGGCAGTAATATTATTGTAAACGAGAAAGTGATTAAGGGCGACTGCGGCGGCGGGATGTATATCCAACAATCCTCGCCCGTGCTCACCAACGTTACCATTAGTGGAAACAGCGCAAACGTCGGCGGCGGCGGGATGAATAACCAACAATCCTCGCCCAAGCTGATCAACGTTACCATTAGTGGAAACAGCACAAACGGCAATGGCGGCGGGATGTTTAACGAGGATCATTCCTCGCCCATACTGACCAACGTTACCATTAGTGGAAACAGCGCAAACGGCAGCGGCGGCGGGATGCGTAGCGCGGCTCATAACTCACCCGTGCTCACCAACTGTATCGTTTGGGGGAATATAGCAATAGCAGGTAGCGGCAGTAACGTTTCTAACGCCGACCCCGCTAACGCCATCCCCTCCTTCGCCTACTCATTGGTAGAAGGCAGTGGCGGCAGCAACAGTTGGAACTCAACCGAATTTGGCAGCAATGGCGGAGACAACATTGACGGCGACCCGCAGTTTGAGAATTGGATTAACCCCACAAATGCTGGCTGGACACCCACCACCGCCGGCAACTATCGTCTGAAACAAGGCAGCCCATGTATCGGCACCGGTGACATGGATGCCTACAAAGTCGCCCGCAACATACCCGACTTTGCGGGTGAAAAAGATTTGGCAGGCAACGACCGGCTACAGGCAAGTTCTATTGACATGGGTGCGTATGAGACAGAACCAGGAACAGAACCTGAACCTGAACCTGAACCTGAACCTGAGCCAGGAACAGAGCAGCCAACGAGCAACAACACGAAAGTAACCTCAGTAACGGTGAGCAACGCCACGCTACAGGCAAACGATACTGTTTTTTACATCCTTTGCGGCGCAGACTTAAACTCTGTAACTGTCAGCGTAATAACGGAAGACGGCAGTTCGAAGGTGATTTACAACGGCAATGAGGTGGAGGGCAACAGCTTCTCTGTTGACAACATTTCCCGCGCCGACATTTACGACATCGCCTACAAGGTGAAATCCACCGATGGCACTGAGCAGGATTACGCGTTTAAGATAGAACGCCGCTTTGCCTTAGACAGCATCATAGGCACGAAATTCGACAACATCCTTTATGTGAACAACAACCCCGCTACCAACGGCGGCTACACGTTCACGCACTATAAGTGGTTAGCAAATGGGGCGCTCATTCCCGACAGCAAAGACCAACAGTACTACAGTGCCGGTCCCAATCGCACCGACCTGCTTGACCCGAATGTTGAATACAGCGTAGAACTGAGCACCGAAGACGGCAAGGTGCTGCATGTCTGCCCCGGTCGCGTAACGTTGCGGTCAACGCCAACGCCCACCTTGCAGGTTTATCCCAATTCTGCCCCGCTCGGCAGCCCGATAACAATCAGGAGCAGTGCAACCGAAGGCACCGAAGTACGCCTATATAACACATCGGGTGTCCTCATCGACACGCAGAAACTGTCCGGCGGCACGGCGACCATCACCCCGCAGGCAACCGGCATATACTTGATAAAGGTGAATGGAGAGAATGTTAAGGTGATAGTGGACTAGTTTAGAGTTTAGTTATTAGAGTTTAGAGTTTAGAGTTTATAGTGGTGCTTTTTCCAAATATTCTATTTCTTTAAGGTGTGGAATGTTTATAAAGAACAACAACAATGGAAACAATAAGGAACAGATTTATTATCGTTGTGTTAGGGGTGGCAACTGTTGCGATGGCGCAACCGTCACAACAGTCACAACCGTCGCCATCGTCGCAACCGTCACAACTTTTGCAGCACGAGTTTTCGCTCGTTGTTGGAGGTGGCTTGTCCTCCTTGCACTACACCCCCACTGTGGGCGATGCTTCACTTGGCTTGGGCGGTTTTGCGGGGCTGGGATATACTTTTCGCTTCAGCGAACATTGGGGAGTTGGAACGGGCTTGGAAGCCGCGCTGTTCAACGGGAACTATTCGCTGGCATCGTTGAGCGACCATTATCCGAGCTACGATGGCGAGGAAAATTTCGAGTATCACTACACCATTGAAGGCTACCGCGACCGGCAACAGGCTATCCTGCTGAATATCCCGCTGATGCTGCATTTCCAAACAGGCAGATACTATGCGGCACTGGGCGGCAAAGTCGGCATTCCGATGAGTGCGACGTTCAACAACAGCGCGAAGTTGAATGCGTGGGGGAATTATCCTCCGTCCTCCCTCCATCTGGAAGACCCGCCGTTTAGCGGTTTCGGGTCCTACACCGTGAGCAACAAGGGCGATTTGGCATTGAAAACAGCGTTTTTCGCTTCGACGGAAGTGGGCGTGAGGTGGCAATTGAGCAATGGATGGTCTCTTTCCACCGGTCTGTATGCCGATTACGGCTTGAACAACATCCGCCCAACCGCCACCGCGTCCCTGATTGACTACCCTGACTACCTCGTCAGCGACAACTACCGCCCCAATTCGGTGGTGGCATCCACCAATGCCGGCAAACCTCTTGCCGACAAATTGAATCCACTCGCGGCAGGCATCAAAATAGGGTTGCACTTCGGCATCCCATCGAGCAACGCACCGGACAACGCACCCAAAGCATCGAAAACACCCCCCGAAAACGACCGTACCTTCCGCACGCCTATCCCTATGATATTGCCCGCAAAGGTGAAAGCTCCCCCGGCGGCAACGGTTGCGTTCGCCACACCCGCTCTCAAACCCATGCCGAAGAACATTGAACGGAAGAAAGAGAAAAAAGTGGTGCTTCCCAACGTCCCCTATACCAACCACAAAATAAGCGACCATTTCATGTTTGAGCCGGGCAGCCTGCAGCTCGACCGAACGTTTGCAAAAAATGACTCCGTATTGGAAAAACTCAAAGCTACCATAGCCACGTTGGACGACGACACCACAGTAGTCATCACCGGCATACAACTCAGCAGCTATTCTTCGCCAGACGGACCTTTTGCACTGAACAAGCGCATAGCCGACGACCGAGCAAGGGTGTGGAAGCAATTCCTGATAGTAGAGATGGCAAAATTTGAACTCGGCGACGACATTTTCACAACCAACGCCGTAGGCGAAGACTGGGAAGAACTAACCCGCTTAGTGAAAATCGGCAACTGGAAAGACAAACCCCAAATCCTAAAAATAATAAGCACCACCGCCTCGCCGGACGCCCGCGAAAAAGCCCTAATGAAACTGCGAGACGGCACCCCCTTCAAACAAATAAAAGAGGAGCTATACCCCCAACTGCGCCGCGTAGAATACACCATCAACTACAAAATGAAAGTGCAGAAAAAATGAGCGAATTTTTAGGGGCAATATTTTTTATCTTTTTGACATCAAAATTTGGATATTCAAAACAAAATGCTTACCTTTGCGGCTTCAAAGTTTAAAAATTTACGTTAAAACATAAAAAAACATGACAAATTTAAGATTTAAAGCAGTTGAGGAGGCTTTTGAAAAGAAAGCCGTAGAGGTGGTGGCACCGAGTGAAAAAACGTCTGAGTACTTCGGGAAGTACGTTTTTAACAAGGCGCAGTTGGAAAAATACCTCTCGAAAGAAACGTTCAAAACGCTGACGGGCGTGATTGAAAAAGGCGAGACATTAGACCGCGAGTTGGCAAGTCACGTGGCTGCCGGTATGAAGATGTGGGCGATGGAGCTGGGTGCCACGCACTACACGCACTGGTTTCAGCCGCTGACGGAAGGGTCGGCAGAGAAGCACGACTCGTTCATCGAGTACAAAGGCGCACCCGGAAGCGGCGTTATCGAAGAACTTTCGGGCAAATTGTTGGCGCAACAGGAGCCGGATGCCTCCTCGTTTCCCAGCGGCGGCATTCGCAACACATTTGAGGCGCGCGGCTACACGGCTTGGGACCCCTCGTCGCCCGCTTTCGTGATGGACGACACGCTCTGCATCCCCACCGTTTTCATTTCTTACACCGGTGAGGCGTTGGACTATAAAACGCCGCTGCTCAAGGCTTTAAGTGCGGTGGACAAAGCGGCAACGAGCGTGTGCCAGATGTTTGACCCACAGGTGAAAAAAGTGTATTCCTACTTGGGTTGGGAACAGGAATATTTTCTCGTGGACGACCATTTGTATGCCACCCGTCCCGATTTGATGCTGACCGGACGCACCCTGCTGGGTCACGAATCGGCAAAAAATCAGCAGTTAGACGACCACTATTTTGGCTCCATCCCCACGCGCGTGCAAGCCTACATGAAGGATTTGGAGTTTGAAGGCTACAAATTTGGCATCCCCCTGAAAACCCGTCACAACGAGGTGGCTCCCAACCAGTTTGAGTTGGCACCCATTTACGGCGAAACCAATTTGGCGGTTGACCAGAACTTGCTGCTAATGAGTATTATGAAGAAAGTAGCGCGCCGTCACGGGTTCCGTCTGCTGCTTCACGAAAAACCATTTGCGGGCATCAACGGCTCCGGCAAGCACAACAACTGGTCGCTGGGCACCGACACCGGCGTTGGGCTGCTCACTCCGGGCAAAACGCCGGAAGAGAATTTGCAGTTTATCACCTTTGTAGTCAATATCTTAATGGCGTTGTACAAAAACAATGCGCTACTGAAAGCCTCTATCATGACGGCTCAAAATGCACACCGCTTGGGCGCAAACGAAGCCCCTCCTGCCATCATTTCGGCATTTTTGGGCACACAGGTTACGAGCGTGTTAGACAAATTGGAAAACAGCACGAGCGAAGATGCCATTGTGATGGATTCCAAGCAAAAATTGAGTCTCGGTGTGGCAAAAATTCCCGAAGTGCTTTTGGACAACACCGACCGCAACCGCACCTCGCCGTTCGCCTTCACGGGCAACCGTTTCGAGTTTCGCGCAGTGGGTTCGTCTGCCAACTGTGCCTCGGCAATGATTACGCTCAACGCCATCGTAGCCGCCCAATTGGTGGAATTTACGGAGGCGGTGGACAAAAAAGTCAAAGGAGGCACCGCCAAAAACAAGGCGATTTTCGATGTTTTGAAAGAATACATCAAAGCCTCCAAACCCATCCGCTTCGATGGCAACGGCTACAGCGACGAATGGAAAGCGGAAGCCAAAAAGCGCGGTTTGGACTGCGAAACAAGCGTTCCGGTCATCTACGACGCGTATGTGAAACCGGAAACCATCAAAATGTTCCAACAAACCGGCGTGTTCTCCGAGCGCGAACTCCACGCACGCAACGAGGTGAAATGGGAAACCTACACCAAGAAAATTCAGATTGAGGCACGTGTGCTGGGCGATTTGGTGATGAACCACATCATTCCGGTAGCCACGCACTACCAGTCGCACCTGTTAGACAATGTCTATAAGATGCAACAGGTGTATGACAAGGCGAAGGCGACCAAGCTGTCGGCACACAACACCGAAATCATCGAAGAAATCGCCAACCACATCTCCATCATCAAAAAGAAGGTGGAAGACCTGGTGGAAGCGCGAAAAGTGGCAAACAAAATCGAAGACGAACGCAAAAAAGCAGTCGCCTATCACGACAAAATAGTGCCATTCTTCGACGAAATCCGCTACCACACCGACAAGCTCGAATTGATTGTTGATGATGAGTTGTGGACGCTGCCGAAATATCGCGAACTGCTGTTTGTGAGGTAACCCCCCTGCCCCCTCAAGGGGGAGAAAGGTCTTGCGGGCTTGAGCTTGTCATTGCGGGCTTGAGCCCGTCATTGCGGGCTTGACCCGCAACCCCCTGTTCTACATTGCACCGTAGCCCAACATTCGGCTCCTTTTCAGGGGATTGCGGGTCAAGCCCGCAATGACGTTATCGCAACTTCAGCACTTCGCCATAATCCGGGACGTAATCACTCTTTTTGTGGTTGAGTTTGTAGAGGCGTTTGAGTTGGATGCCGTACATTTGCGAGATGCTGTGCATGGATTCGCCGTCTTCCACGCGGTGTTCAAAGTTTGGAAGGTCGGCTTTTTTCTTTTTCTTTTCCAGATAGACAATGTCGCCTTTGAACAGCGGGAAATCGGCATCCGGCACCTCATTCCACTTCACTAATTTTTTGACACTGAGGTTCAAATCCTTGGCGATGCTCTCATAACTGTCATTCGCTGAGGCAAATATGAACACCAATCCGTGGTCTTTGTAGGGCTGACGGGATGATTTGATTGGCTGATTGGGAACGTATTGTATCGGCTCTTGGCGTTTTTGCTTTTGCTTTTGCGCTTCCTTTGCTGCTTTTTGTGCTTGCTCTTCCACTTTTTTTGCGTTCTTTTTGTCAAACCGGTACAATTCGTAATCCTCAATAATTTTAATCAACTTGTTGGCATAATTGGGGTCGGTGGCATAGCCGCATCGCTTCAAACCCTTTGCCCACGCCTGATAGTTACGGATATTCAATGAAAACAGCGAGGCATACCGCTGCCGTTCCGCCAAAAATCGGGAATGGTCGTCAAAAGAATCCTCCGCCCGCTTGTAAACGCGAAAACAGTCTTTGGGACCATCGTCTTTCTGGTAAAACCGTTTTCCGTTCCAATCGTTATGGCATTTGATGCCAAAATGGTTGTTGGCTTCGCGCACTAATGGTGCTTTTCCCGCACGCGATTCCAACAGCCCCTGCGCCAGGGTGATGCTTGCCGGAATTTTATAGCGTTGCATGTGCGTCATCGCCAATGAGCTGTACTGGTTGATATATTTTTCATAATCAGCATTGCGCTTCTGGGCACACACGCCCGAAACGACACACAAACAGAGCATTAGCGTCAGGCAATGTTTCATTGTAGCGTGCGTAAAACGGTCAATAAATCGGCATTTTCGGCGGGCGTGCCAACAGTGATGCGGATGCAATTGTGGCATAATGCAAGCGACGAGCGGTTGCGGACGATGATGCCTTTTTTCACCAACTCCCCATATATATAGGTGGCATCGGTCACTTTCACCAACAAAAAATTGGCATCCGAGGGGTAAATTTCTTTGACGGCGGGCACCGTTTTCAATGCCTCGATGAGTTTGGCGCGCTCTTCCAATATTGTTTTCACCCACACATTTTTAGACTTTTCGCCGCTGCGTAGCTGGTCTAACACCGCTATTTGGGTCAAGTTGCTGACATTGTACGGATATTTCACCTTGTTGAACCAGGCGATGACTGCTTCGGACGCGAACGCCAAGCCGCACCGCAACGAAGCCAGCCCCCAAGCCTTTGAAAATGTGTGTAACACAATGAGATTGGGATAGTTAGCCAATTCGCCCAACCAACTCGGCTCGGTCGAAAAATCGCCGTAAGCCTCGTCAATAACCACGATTCCTTGAAATTGTGTCAAAATCTTCTCTATTGCGTTGTGATTCAGCAAATTGCCGGAAGGATTATTCGGCGAACACAGCCAGACGACCTTGGTGTGCTTGTCCGTAGCCGCCAGCAGACGGTCGGCATCCAATGAAAAATCGGCATTAAGCAGCACTGTGCGGTATTCCACGGCATTGATGTCGGCAGCCACCTCGTACATTCCATACGTTGGATTCATCGCCACAACATTGTCCACATGCGGTTCGCAAAAGATGCGATACACCAAATCAATCGGCTCGTCGCTCCCGTTGCCCACCATCATTTGCTCCGGTCGCACGTGCTTAATCGCCGCAATCGCCTGTTTCAAAGCAATTTGCAACGGGTCAGGATAGCGGTTGAGCGGACTGTTGTACGGATTTTCATTGGCATCCAAAAAGGCAGAAGCCTGCCCCTGAAACTCATGCCGAGCACAAGCATAAGGCTTCAAAGCCGCGATATTCTCTCTAACGAATGAGTCTAAATTCATATTGCTATTTTTTGCGCTGCAAAATTAGGTAAAAATAGCAAGAGTTGCAAGGGGGTGGGTAAAATATCACCGCAGTTGGAACCTATAATTGTTTGATTTTTACGTTTCTATACCACAATTTCGTCCCGTGGTTTTGGAGGGAGATATATCCCTCGTCGAACTTGCCGTAGTCGGGAAAATCAGCCCATTTACCGGCGTTCCGGCGTTCCGTCCAGTCGTCCGAATATTTTTCGTACGAGACCGTTTCTACGCCGTTAATTAACTGTGTGACATAATTTCCATCCACGACCAGCAACAAGCGATTCCATTCATTGGCAGGATGATAGGGCGCCGCCTTGGGGGGATACATGGCATAATTGGCGCCGTGAATCTGCCAGTCTTGCGGAGTAAGCCCCGGAAAGTTCTCATGGTCAGTCAACTGAAATTCAGGACCCGTTTCGTAAGGGAACTGATATTTGGGGTCTTCTTTTACCTGAAACACGATGCCGCTGTTGGAGCCTTTGGATAGCTTATACTCGACGGTCAGCGCAAATTTCCGATAAATATCGTTGGTGATAATGTCCTGTGATTCGTGGCCACCTGTTTCGCTCATCGTGAGTGCACCGTCTTCTATCGCCCACACATCGGGAATCCCCCGCATGTTGTATCCGTGCCAACCGGAAAACGTTTTCCCGTCAAACAACAACTGCCATCCTGCCTGTTTTTCTTTGTCGGTCAGCGTATTGGGTGCTGCCGCAAGGTCTAACTCTGCATATAGCTTTGAAGCGGAGGCTTGTTTGTCGCTACACGAGGACAAAGTAACCGCTAAACTCATACCTAAAGAACACATTAAAATCTGTTTCATTGTACTTAAATTTATATTTTTATTTCGGTGCAAAGGTAGGGATAATTATATAAACCTGCAAATAGAGCTAAATCTTTTTTTTCAGGTGCTATTATTACTTGCCCGGAGCGCAGTCCCATTATGGACAGAACTGTGCGGCTCGTTTTGTCCCGCAGGGACAGCACTTTATTAACCGTAGACTTTAGTCTACGGGAGTGATGGAGCCACCGCCTCCCCCAAGTCCCGCATGGGACGACACATTGCTATTCAGCAAAATTGCACCCAATCTCAAGTGTCGTCCCATGCGGGACTAATGGAATCTGAGCATTTTTATACCGTAGACTGAAGTCTACGGTTAATAAAGTGCTGTCCCTGCGGGACAAAACACCGTCTGCTAAAAATAGCACCTGAAAAAACGATTTAGCCGGATAATATTTGGTAGATACAAAAATTTGTCGTACCTTTGCGTCACTTTTAAAAGTCCCTCCATTCTTTCTTGAATGGATCCAAGCCACTTTTTAGTGGCTTTTTTTTGATTGTATAATGTGTTTTTAACTATAAAGTATTATGCGTGAACGTGTTACATTTTATGTAGATGGTTTCAATTTCTATTACGGATTGAGAAATAAAAAGAGGGCTGATGGCACTTGGTTATGTGCCTATTGGATAGATGTTTGTAAACTGTTTAGCCAATTTTTGAGTGAAAATCAAATCCTTGAAAAGGTTATCTATTTTACCGCATCACCACTAAATACGGACAAACAGCGGCGGCAGAGTGCCTTCCTGAATGCAAACAAATTGCAAAACGGGAGTCAATTTGAAATTGTAAGAGGTAAGTACTTGAAAAAGAGCATCAAATGCCCCAAATGCAAGTATTCCATACTCCGCCCTGAAGAAAAGAAAACGGATGTGAATATTGCAATTCGCATGATTGGCGATTGTGTACAGGACAAAACCGATGTTTTGGTGCTTGTAAGCGGGGATAGCGATTTGTTACCGCCTGTTGAATTTATTCAGAAAAACTATCCCGACAAAAAAATAAGAGTTTATTTTCCACCCACCATTATCAGTGTGGAATTGCGAAAAAACATGAATACGCGCAAAGGCAAAGTGGTATTTTTGGAAAATAATAAGCCCAAATTTGTAAACAGCATCATGCCGGATTGCGTGACTAATGGCGAAAAAACATATTCGATACCGCCAAAATGGAAAAATAGTTTATGAAAATCATGGTTACGGGGGATAATTTTCCGGGACAACCGCATCAAAATTCAGCGATTTTGCTTCCGTCTGCTACCCCGTATGGGGTAGATTGAAGACCTGCGGTCTTCCTTGTCATCATAAATTTGATGTGGTCGCCCTGATGACTCTCAGGGCAACCGCACCAACTTTACGG
>BBRT01000179.1 GCA_001417715.1 Candidatus Symbiothrix dinenymphae | reverse complement strand
CTCTTTCGCCCACAAACAGGATAAAACGTTCGGGCAAATGCATCTTTTTCTCGCGGTTAGGCACAAAATTGCAACCGTGGTAAATCACTGTTATTTTGTCCGGATGAATGTTGAGCAGTTCCACAATGTCCTTTTTTGTGTTTTCACTCACAGCAATAATGCGCACCGCTTTTTCTGCCAATATCTTTTTGCCTTTAATTGACCAATCGTTCCACTTCGTGCTCCAGCCCTGTTTTTCGTGTGTCAAATCATGGATTGTGAGCACAAAAGGCTTGCTGCCAATGTAATCCAAAAAATAGGGATTGTAATAGGTGGGGTGAAAAATATCGTAGTCGGTCTTGAAATGCTGCCTTTGCAGTTGATTATTGAAAAATTTGATAAAAGAGGTTTGTCCCACAAATTTTTTGTGCGAGAAAAATGTCCGATGTGAGGTAATATCTTTGTCCTTTATGTAATGATTATTTGAAAAAGCAACCGGCAAGTCGCACTCTATCTCTTGCGACAGGATTTTGATTAACTCATAATAGTACCTTGAAATGCCTCCAAAGCGTTGTGTGGAAAATATCTGATTGTCGTAAAGTATTTTCATTTGTTGTATATATTTAACTGTTTCACATGTTCAACATCCTGATACAGAAGCGAATGCTTCGAATTGAAGTACTTTCCTTGCATCTGATATAATAATCTATGCGCGAATGAAATGTATTTGACCCAATTAAAGTTCCATTTTTTATCTGTCATAAGATGTAAATCTTTGCCATCACTATAAAAGTTCAATCCGTTTTTTTTTGTGACACTTTGCAAAGACTTTGCAGAATAAAATGCAATATGTTGCCCAACCTCCGGTGCCATATATCCCCAATCTTCAGGAGAATTTATGTCCGTTTTCGGCTGCAGGGTTGTGCTGAAGAGGATAGACTTGGAATGTTGAAGCATTTTTTCT
>BBRT01000178.1 GCA_001417715.1 Candidatus Symbiothrix dinenymphae | reverse complement strand
TGCCCTTCATAAGCAGACGGCGCATCTGCCACCAGAGCCAGATAACTCTCCAACACAACGTACATCGCCAACATGTGGCAGCGAGTGCTTGTTACATAAGGAAGCGTAAATTTCGGTTTAAATTCTGATTGCGGTACAGCCCTGAACCCGCCAAGGTGGTAATCGGTAGCACCTGCCAACATACGGGTGAATGGAATGCTGATGTCGTGGTCGGCATTGATGTCGGAGCGCCATTTGTAACATTCGTAGTTCATCGCCCCTTCGCGTGTGAACTCATTGGGATAAGTGCGATGCAGTCCCGACGGCTTACTTGACCCATGGAATTGAATGTGCAGATGATGTTTGGCTGCTTTTGCCAAAAATTCTTCCTGCATCAAAATCATCTCCTGGTCATCGCGGTCCATAAAATCAATCATCATACCGCTAACGCCCCACTGTTCAAAAAGGGCGTAGGCTGCATCTATCTTGTCATACAGCACTTTCCAATGTACCCAAACACGAATCTCAACACCTTTACTTTTGGCATAATCGCAAATCTTTTTCATATCCATAGACCTGACCGGCTTGGTAACGTCAGCGTTAGGTCCCGGAGGGTTGACATAATCATCTGTGTACCATGGTTTATCGCCGTAATCAATGAGAGAGTGGTAGTCAATTTTGTTAGCGGCGCACCAATCAATGTAAGTCTTGTGTGTCTGAAAATTGTTTCCGGGCGGATTCACTTCATCGGGTACTATGTTGCCGTTCCACCACATCCAAGTGGTCTTGCCCGGCTTGAGCCACGAAACATCTTCTATTTTACAAGGATCCGCCAAATTCGTCAGTATGTTTGATTCTACAATCGCTCCTACCCGGTCGCTTATCATCATGACCCTCCATGGCGACTTGTGCGGCAGTGATGCTTGCACTTTCACCTTAGGTTTACCGGGATAGGGAGACAGTTTGCCTCGT
>BBRT01000177.1 GCA_001417715.1 Candidatus Symbiothrix dinenymphae | reverse complement strand
ATTTTGCGTTTTCAATGCTCACGGGCGACAGAGCGACTTTGACGTAGAGCGGCGTATTTTCTGTATTGCCAAAGTACGGCACCAAATATAGTTGGTCGTTAGAGGTTATTGTCAAGCCTGTCAATCCACCTTCGAGTTTCGCCGCAGCGCTAAGAATCCCGCAGTCCTTTGCAGATTGGGTAGTATCGGATTCGTCAATTTGAGTGGGTTTAGAAAAAACCATTGTGAAGTAAATCTTTTGGTCATTAGCCCAACCTTTGGAATAGCGGTAGCCTGATATGACGGTATCGCTCTCGATGGTGAGCGAAGCCTCCGTAAGTTTATCCCACGCCTGCCCGTTGGTGAGGTCAAGGACAATTCTTGCCTCCGCGCCTGCGGGGAAAGTGTATTTGTGAAAGCCCACGCGTTGGGTTGCGGTGAGTTCCACATCTACATTGTAGCGGTCAAGATGCACGGCATAATAGCCCGGACGCACCTTCTCCGTTTCACGACGAAAGAGTGAGAAAAACCCCGTGCTGTAGTCGCCACCTACCTTTCCGCGAGCCAGCGTAACATCGTCAGCGGTGGTTGGCATCAGGTTGATGTCGCCGAGGTCGCCAATGCCGGTGCCGCTAAGGTGGGTATGGCTAAAACCAATAATGGTACTGTCGGAAACGTGATAACCTGAGCACCAATCCCACGACTGCGGGATATTGGACGGACCAAGTTGCACCAACCCAAAAGGCACATTCGCGCCCATAAACACATGCCCATGACCACCCGTGCCGATGCGCGGGTCAACATATTGGGTCAAATTTTCTGTGCAGGCACTGCAAGCAAGGAGGAGTGCCGGAAATGCTAACTTAATTGTCTGTTTCCTAATGTTTGTTTTTATGTTGTTATTTTTTTATTGCTTTCGCGTTGATGGGCGAAACGATATTCTTGCCTAACTCGGCTTCGATGTCTTTTCGCGT
>BBRT01000176.1 GCA_001417715.1 Candidatus Symbiothrix dinenymphae | reverse complement strand
GCCTTCGCCTGATGTGCCTTCGCCTGATGCGCCTTCGCCTGATGCGCCTTCGCCTGATGCGCCTTCGCCTGATGCGCCTTCGCCTGATGCGCCTTCGCCTGATGCGCCTTCGCCTGATGCGCCTTCGCCTGATGCGCCTTCGCCTGATGCGCCTTCGCCTGATGCGCCTTCGCCTGATGCGCCTTCGCCTGATGCGCCTTCGCCTGCGCCTGATGAGCCTTCGCCTGCGCCTAAGGATGAGCCTGACTTTGTGCCTGGCAGGTTTGTGCCTGATACTGATCCTGATCCTGATATGCCTGAAGCGCCTGATCCTGACAGGTTTGCTAGAGCCGTAAAAAAAGAGAAAGAAACAAAAGAAAAGGTAAAAAAGAAAGTCAAAGAAAAAGAAAAAGAAGAAAAAAAAGAAAAGAAAAAAGAAAAAAAATCAAAGAAAGAAACGGAAAAGTCAAAGAAAAAGACAAAAAAAAGTAAAGAAAAGGCTGTAAAAGTGAATGAGCATGGAATTCACAAAATGCAACACGAAGAAAAAATAGATAAATTAAAGGAATGGCTGAATAATACTACGCCGGGCGACAATCCTTTCGACACTTATGACGATGGATTGGATCCTACGGTGTTCGTCGAGCCTGCTGAAATAGAGGAAGATCCTCCTCCTTCGCATGCGGAGGAAGTTTTTTCTAACGGAGAGGATCTGGACGATAGCCCTCTTCCCAAGAGACCTCCAAAATGGGCTAATGCTTCTGCTACTGACCGTATAAAGGCAAAAGATAAACCCGGCGATTATAATGCGAAAAACCATAAGGGCGTAGACAGAGGTGGCGTAGCAATGTCGCTCGAAGAGCTGAATGCACATATGCAAAAAGTGTATGAAGACTGGTGTACTTCGACGAGCCCCCCCCCTCTCTCTCCCCTCGAAGTTTCCTTACGCGACCCCGGCGCCTTTGCCGGAACATCTGCCGTAGCCAAAGCCCCGTCGCGCGTGGTCCTGCGAGCCAACGAACATTGTCCTCCTTATGGAAAGGACACGAAAGATAAATACGACGTCGACGGTGATGGCGAAGCGGACTCCCCCGGCGGACAGGCGCAGGAAACGAAAGCGAAGAAAGTATTGAATGTGTTTGACGGCGTGAGTAGCGCTGCTCGCGACCACAAAAAAGTAGGAGAATTTAAAGGTGCGAGCATGAGTATTAACGTACAGACGATAAAGATGGATAATACCTCAGACGGCGTATTCGGCGGTGCTTCAGGAGTTGCTATGGTCAGCGACTTTAATAATTCTGTTGCTCTGCGCGGTTCCATTGGCACCGGTATAGAATTAGACCAGGAAGGAAGCGATACAGACAACTCCTCGGACGGCTCAACCACCGACCGCACGCACAACTATTCATTCGGCTTTGTGCTGGCAGAAACAGGCAACACAGATGAGTTGAGCGTAGATTATGGCATCGACCCGCTGTCGGGAACATACATGTTCCGCCTGCGCGGCGGACGCACCAGCTGCCCGTATGAAGGCGAGCGAAAGACGAAGTTCTACGCAGAGGGAGAATACACCCTCCATCCGGCAACGATGAAGATAGAAGTGCCAAAGCTGGAAGTGGATAATGCCTACCGCTCAGACATCCCGACGGATGGACAAGGCGTGTTCACACTGAAGCTGCAGAACGAATCAGAATCGCACGAAACGGGCTATTTTGTCCTGAGCGTAGATGCATCAAGCAATCCTTACGGCGCAGTGGTTAAGATGGACGGCGAACCATTAGTTGAAGGTCGCAAGTTCACAGTCCCCTTTGGCACAGTCGTCCCGAAGACGGTGACCATAGAGCGCGGTGCAAGCGACAGCTGCGAACACCACATAAGCCTCATACTGGCTTCGGAATGCGACGGCTCGGCATCGTCAAGCACCATCTTGCATGCATCGTTCCAAATGGAAGACAGCGAAGTGCGCCTCAGCACGCCGAAAGGCAACAACTGGGTTCTCAACGGCACCGATGCTGATGCTAAACTCCCGTTGCTGATTACGGATTACGATGTGAGCAAGCCGAACTTCGGCTATATCGAGTTGCAGTCGCGCTCCGCGAACCAAAGTTGGCAAAGCGCCTTGTCGGAGAAGCGCTTTTATGCGACAGATATCGAAGGCAACACCATCGCTTACGAGTGGGAGAGGCCGACGGATGGCACCTACGAGCTACGGGCACATTTGGTGCGCGAAACGGATGTAGCGCGTGTTTCCGATTCCTACTCAACAGCCATCAGAGGCATTGTGGACGCGGCAAAACCGCAAGTGCTGGGTACCCCAACACCGGTGGATGGCATCCTGACCCCGAAAGACGAGATTTCGGTGCTGTTCAACGAAGACATCGACCGAAGCGGATTCGCCGATTACAGCCATGAAACCGGCGAGCATATTACGGTAACAGCCCTTACCGTCCAGACAGACCAGCATGGTAACGAGCTGGAGATACCCAACTATGTAGCCGAGTTCAGCGGCTCAACCGCCGGGCTGACCATCCCGTCTACTATGCTGGTGATGAACCCGTCAGACAGCTATCTGCTGGAATTTTGGTTCAGAGGCGCGCCGCAGGCGGATGTAGCGCTGTTCACAGGCGGCGCCGATACCAACATCACGACTGTAGGCTTCAATGAGAACGGCAGACTGACGTTGCAAGTGAAGGAAATCTCCTATCTGGTGTCGCAGACCGACTTTTTGGATAGCAAGTGGCACCACTTCGCGCTAAATGTGCTGTATGGCAACGGCGTGTTCGTGTATGTCGACGGGAAAAATTACAAGCAACTGCCGAAGACCACATTGGCTGACGGCATGGCAGGCAACAAGTTCACATTAGGCAGCAGCTTCCGCGGCGGTATAGACGAGTTCAGACTGTGGCGCGGCACGCGCTCCGCCGAGCTTATCCGCGGCGATATGAACCACGGCCTGGACGGCACGGAAGCAGGTTTGGAAGCCTATTTTCCGTTTGAGAATACGCTTAACAACCAAGGTGTTTTGACATCAACACCAACCTGGCTCGACAAGAAGAGTGGCATCGCGGCAACGCTAACAAGTGTCACGCTGACAGATGCCGATGCTCCGCCACTGAAGCCCGCGCGCGAACCTCAGTCGGTACGTCACACGGCGGTAGCCTCGCGCAACCGCATAGCCATCACGCTGACCGCACCGCCCGCCAGTATAGAAAACAGCACCCTGCACATCGCGCTGCAAAATGTGCAAGACATCCACGGCAATAAGGCAGACCCGATAACCTGGACGGCTTATGTGAACACAAGCCGTCTGGTGTGGGACATCCGCGACAAGAGCATCACCAAAAATTATTTGGAAGAAGTAGTCTTTGAAGCAAAAATTGCCAACACGAGCGGGCTGCAGGAGACATGGTCTGTCAAAGGCTTGCCTACATGGCTCTCCGTTTCAAAGAAAGAGGGAACCCTGCGTGCTTTGAGCGACGAGAAACTGACATTCACCGTCAGCGCTACCACGCCGATGGGCATCCACGAAGCCACCGTCTATCTGACGGGCAATGACGGGATAGATGCACCCATGAAATTGCAGGTGGAAGTGACTGACCAGCAGCCTGATTGGACGGTCAATCCGGCGGCTTTCCGGTATAGCATGAACCTCATCGGAGAGTTGCTCCTGAATGGCGCGCCTCTGGAGAACAGCAAAAGCCTTGTAGCAGCGTTTGTTACCACCGAAACCGGTGAAGAGCAGTGCGTGGGTGTTGTTCCGCTGACTCACAGAAACGAGGCATACCTTGTGGAGATGACGATATATGGCAACGAACGGGAGAAAACGCAGCAAGCGCTACTCCACTTCAAGGCTTATGATGCCTCCGCAGGGGTTGTTTACAGCAAGGTAACGACCGAAAACCCGACAGAGATTCCTTTTATAGGAGGTGAAACTTACGGCTTCGACAGCCCTGTCAAGATGAATATAGAGCAGGAGTATGTAGAGCAGCGCGTGCATTTGGCAAGAGGCTGGACATGGGTGTCGTTGAACACCCTGCCGGTGGGCAACGACACTCTGGTGGCGTCCGTCTTTGCACCGGTGAAGGCGCAAACGCTACAGGCAAAAGACCGCTATTATATTGTCCGCCCCACCGCCACCGGCTGGGCAGGCAATATGGAAGGCGTAGGAGCCGGCAGGATGTATAAGATGCAGATGACAGAATCCACCACATTGCCCGTCAACGGCAAGAAAATAGAGCCCGACAATGTGCCCATAACCGTGCACAGCGGCTGGACATGGCTTGCCTACACGCCAAATTTCAATATGTCGCTGAACGAAGCCCTGGCAGATTTGCAACCAATGGAAGATGATGTTATCAAGAGTCAAAGCGGTTTTGCAACGTATATAAACGGCGGCTGGTTAGGCAGCATGGAGAATATGGAAGCCGGCACAGGCTATCTTTATCGGTCGAAAGCAAGTGTGGGGAAGGTATTCCGGTACCCGGCAAATCCGTCCTCTATCGTCCATGTATCGGCAACAGCCGCAGCGACAACCGCCGCAACCGTCGATCCGACACATTGGAAGCCAATCAGCGCAGCACAATATTCCGGCAACATGAGCATCATAGCCGAAGTGCGGGATAATGAGGAGTTGCTCACTCGTGCGGAAGTCGCCGTGTTTGCAGGCGAAGAGTGCCGCGGTGTGGCGAAGACCAACGACAAAGGGATGCTGTTCATCTCCGTAGCAGGCGATGCAGATGTGCCGCTCACGTTCCGAGTGTATGACACGACAAAAGGTGTTGAGCGCGAGGTGATGCAGGAAGAGAGGTATCAGAGCGATGCGATATTGGGTGCAGTGAAGGAGCCGTATATCATTCAATCAATTACAACACCTCAGAGCACCAATATCCGCATTAAGCCCACGAGAGTGAAATATGCTTTTGTGGCATTTGCAGACAACGGCAAAACGCTTCGCAGCATCGCTATCTACGATGCAAAAGGGCAACTCGTGCAGCGAATTAGCGACGTGAAGGCATCCACCAAAAAAGTGGATGTTGTAGGCTTGGCTCCAAATGTTTATCTGGTGACGGTGGAGACCACTGATGGGGAGCGGCTGATGGCGCGAATTGTGAAAGAGTAATAAATTTAAATAAACTTTGTTAATTTGAAATAAAATTTAAAAAAAATGATTTACCTTTGCAGGCTGATTAAAAAGTAATAGTATAAAAATTAAATGATTATGAAACGGGAAAATTTTTATTGGTTATTGTGTTTGGTCTTGTTTACAGGACTACGAGTGCAGGCTGCCCATTGGACACGACCGGCTGACGGGGCTTATCAAACTACTATGGGTGTGGCTGTGGAAGTGAAAGCGATTGTGAGGGATAACGACAGGGCAATAGTGAGTAGTACAATCGTGAGCGATAGTATCGAGATAGGTGCTTTTGCCAACGGTAGTGAAGAGTGTCGTGGCGTGTCTGTCAGAGCGAGTAATGATAAGTGGTTTATTACCGTTGATGGCGACGACCCTACTGGTTCAGACCCGAGAACAAAGTTTCATTTTAAGGTATGGGACCTTCGTGTCGGTGTAAATTATGAACGCCGTTTTGATGTAGCGCCGCAGGATGTAATTTTCATGGGTGATGCCATACAGGAGCTTGAGCTTATGTTGGTGGCTGTTGCTGAAGATACAGACGGCGATGGTTACTCCGATGCCTGGGAAGTAGCACACGGCTATGACCCATACAGTAAGGAGAGCAATCCAATCGCATCAAATAGTGATATCGATTCAGACGGCGATGGCTATCCCGATGCTTGGGAAAAGGAACATGGCTACGACTATCTCGACGAGAACAGCCATCCGGATGATAGCGATGACGGCACGGAGGATACGGACGGCGACCATTATCCCGATTGGTGGGAAAAAAAGAATGGCTATAACCCGGCAGACTCCCTGAGCAATCCCATCTTAGGCAATCCATCGATTGACCCGGAAAAATATAAACCGGCTAACCCCACTGTGGATACAGACAAAGATGGTTATCCCGACCGGTGGGAAATATTGAACGGCTACAATATGTTTGATCAAGGTAGCAATCCATTGAGGAGTTACGGACTACCGGGAGGAATCAATGAACTTACTCCGCCTAACCCCGCTGTAGATACGGACAATGACCACTATCCCGACTTGTGGGAAATAGGTCAATACATACTTAAAGGGATACACTATGACCCAACAGACCCCATGAGCAATCCCCTCTTCGGTGATTTGTCCACCGGTGTGCCTGCCAATCCCGGTGTCGATTCAGACGGCGACAAATATACTGACAAGTGGGAAATAGACAACTCCCCTACCCGCCCATATTACTATGACCCCACGAGCGACAGCAGTAATCCCCTCGCTGTTGCCTTTTCCCAATATGTCGATGCAGACGGAGATGGCTATCCTGATGAGTGGGAAATAGATGAGAGCAGACACCGCGATGTAGAATATAGCCCGTGTGACCGGTACAGCAACCCCATAAACGGGGGCACCGATGCCTCTAAGAATAAAACCGTGGATACGGATGGCGACAAATATCCCGACATGTGGGAAATTCTCAATGGCTATGACCCCACTGACCTGACGAGCAATCCAATCATGGGTGATGTCAAAAACGTTCGGGCACCAAACCCGTATGCCGATGCGGATAACGATGGCTATCTCGACAAGTGGGAAAGCGAACATGGGTATGACCCCACTAATGACCTTGACAATCCACTCAAAGGCAGAACAGAGAAACCGGGGTACCCGGCTACATCGGCTAACCCGAGTGCCGACTCGGACAATGATGGCTACCCCGATGCCTGGGAAATTGCCAATGGCTATGACCCGTGTCAGGATACCAGCAATCCGATTGTGGGCAATGATAGACTCCACAGCATTAAAAACATTGATAAAGTGGCGATGCCTAATGCCGATACGGACGGCGACAGATATCCCGACTGGTGGGAAATAGCGCATGGCTATGACCCGACCAATGCGAATAACAATCCAATCAGAGGCGGTGTAGGTATCCCGGGTAACTTGAATGTCGATACAGACACCGACGGGTATCCCGACCAGTGGGAAATCAACAATGGCTATGACCTGCTGAACGAAAATAGCAATCCAATTGCCGGAAACCCGGCGCCAATGGGGGGAAATCACTATGCCGATGCCGATGGTGATGGTTATCCTGACTATTGGGAAGTGTATATTGCCGGCTATGACCCTACCAACCGGTATAGCAACCCCATATATGGTGCGCCGCTGCCGAATGGTGTAAGTAAGAATAACACGGCTAACCCCGGTGCCGATACCGACGGAGATGGCTACCCCGACAGTTGGGAAATAGCAAACGGCTATGACCCAACGGACTTTGAAGGTCGTAGCAATCCGGTGGATGGCAGACCTCTGCCCGGCGGACCCAGTAGAGAGGTGCCGGCTAACCCCCGTGCCGATACGGATGGCGACCATTATCCCGACCGGTGGGAAATAGACCATGGCTATGACCCGGTTAACGCCAATAACAATCCCATCAAAGGCGGTAGCGGTAAACCCGCTAATCCCGATGCCGATACGGATGGCGACGGTTATCGCGACAGTTGGGAAATTGCCAACGGCTATGACCCGACCGATGAGTTTAGCTGCCCTGACAGTGCCGACCGCTATCTGGATGAGGACGAAGATGGCTATCCTGATTGGTGGGAAACATTGAGAGGATATGACCCAATCAACTCGCTCAGCAATCCGCAACTAACCGCGAGCACCAAGGGTGGTGCGCCGGCAAACGCGAATGCCGATACGGATAATGACCATTATCCTGACAAGTGGGAAATTGAGAGAGGTTATAACCCGGTGAGCGATGTAGATAATCCAATCCACGGGGCTAAAAATCCAAGCCGACTGATAGCGGCTAATCCGGATGCCGATTCGGATGGCGACCTCTATCCCGACAGTTGGGAAATTGCCAACGGCTATGACCCCACTAATGCCAATGACAATCCCGTCAGTGGAGGTATCGGCAAACCCTCTAACCAGAATGCCGATTCAGATAACGACGGATACCCCGATGTGTGGGAGATACGCGAAGGATATAGCCCGGTGTTGGCGAATAGCAATCCAATGTATGGTAATCCGCTCCCGACAGGGAAAAATAAAGATACTCCCGCTAACCTCGATGCCGATACGGATAATGACGGCTACCCTGACTGGTGGGAAATAAAACCGGAAAATGGCTTTGACCCCACTAACGCCAGTAGCAATCCCATCAGAGGTGGTGGCGGTAAACAGGCTAACCAGAATGTGGACTCGGATAGTGATGGATACCTCGACCAGTGGGAAATAAACGAAGGCTATAGCCCGGTGTCGGCGATTAGCAACCCCATCGAAGGTAATCCGCTCCCGACAGGGAAGAATAAAGATACGCCCGCTAACCCCAATGCCGATACGGATGATGATGGCTACCCCGACAGGTGGGAAATAGACCATGGCTATGACCCGATTAACGCCAATAACAACGCTTTCAGAGGAGGTAACGGTAAACCCTCTAACCCCGATGCCGATTCGGACGGTGATGGCTACCCCGACCAGTGGGAAGTGGCGCAACGCAATGCGGAAGGAAAGCATAGCTATGACCCAACTAACCGGTATAGCAATCCTATCGACGGTGGTAACGGTGTGGCCGCTAATCCCAATGCCGATTCGGATGGCGATGGATACCCCGACTATTGGGAAATAAACAATAACTATGGCGTAACGAACCCGAATAGCAACCCCATCAGGGGGAACCAAAATGTTGATACGGACAGTGATGGATACCCCGATTGGTGGGAAATAGAAAGTGGTATCTACAGCCCCATTGAATTTAATAGCAATCCTATCAAAGGCGATGTAACGCATGGTGTGCCCGCTAACCTCGATGCCGATTCGGATGGCGATGGATACCCCGACCTGTGGGAAAAAAACAATGGCTTTGGGATAGTTAATTCGGATAGCAACCCCATCAAGGGTGATAGTGATAGCCGTAAAGCCCCTAACCCAAAAGTCGATACGGACGGGGATGGATACCCCGACGAATGGGAAGTAAAAAGTGGTGTTTACAGCCCGATTGACTCTTATAGTAATCCTCTCTTCGGCGATGAACGGCACAGTGTGGCGGCTATTCCTAATCCCGATACGGATGAGGATGGCTACCCCGACTGGTGGGAAATATCCCATAGATATGACCCCACCAACCCGAAGAGCAATCCAATCAGCGAAAGTCCGGACTTCGTCGATACAGACGATGATGGCTACCCCGACTGGTGGGAAGTGCAGGCCGGCTATGACCCGACCGATAAGAATAGCAATCCCATAGATGGGGGTCCAAGAGCCGACCAACAGCCCAATCCTTATGCCGATACGGACGGAGATGGTTATATTGACGAGTGGGAAATAGAACACGGGTATAGCCCCATTAATCATAATGGCAGAAAGGAAGTGAATAGCAATCCGCTGCATGGAGTTGACGGTAAGGCAGATTATTCCAAGACGCTTGATTCTGACGAAGATGGCTACCGTGATGCGTGGGAAATAACCTACGGATATAACCCCACCGACGCGCTGAACAATCCCCTCAAAGGCAATGAGTGGACCGGTCAACCGGCTAATCCTAATGTGGATACGGACGGCGATGGTTACCTCGATGCCTGGGAAATAGAGTATGGCTCCGACCCGACCGACCGAGAGAGCATTCCGAGCCTCAAGTGGGTGAAGGATTCGGACGGTGACTATTATCCCGACCGCTGGGAAATAAATCATGGCTTCGACCCCAATGATGGCAATAGCAATCCCATCTTGGGCAATAACAATTCAATCTACGGTGTTAAACCGGACAATCCTGAGGTTGATACGGACGGCGATGGCTATACCGACAAACTTGAAATAGAAAAAGGTACTGACCTCTTTGATGCGAAAAGCTATCCCTGCGAACCGGTGTTGATGATATTGTGGGACAATGTGCTGACGGTTATCAATAATCCGAAGTATAATGGCGGCTTTATCTTTGAATCGTATCATTGGCAGAATTATGTGGATTCTACCAGGGCGGTGGTAGCGATTCCCGATATGGTCAACGATACGCTGAACGGGAATTTTGTGGCTTATTATTCAGGTGATTATTCGGTGAAGTTGCGGGGAACGAAAGAAGCCGACGGGAGCCCGGCTTTCGTGACAGCATGCCCTTGCCGCTTCGATGTGCCAACCCAAGCTCAAGCTCCCCTGAGAAGCTACCCCAATCCAACAGTGGACTGGGTAACGCTGGACGGTGTGGATATAGAAGAGGGCGATAAAATAGAAATATTCAGCACCTACGGGCAGCTGGTATTCCAAACATCAGCCGCAAAAAATCAAACAACAATCAACCTGTCATCCCTGCCAAATGGAACATACGTGCTGCGAGTAAACGGCAAGCAGGCGAAGGTGATTAAGAATTGACGTCATTGCGGGCTTGACCCGCAATCCCCTGAGAAGAAACCGAATGTTGGGCAACAGGGAGTGTAGCACAGGGGATTGCGGGTCAAGCCCGCAATGACGAATTACGACGTTTTTGAATGAAGCGATTTATAACATCAATATTCATTGCATTGGTTGCTTGCGGCGGGGTGTCGGCGCAATCGACCGGTCCGTGGACTTCCGGTAAGGTTACTATTGAGCTTTCCGGCGATGGTACGCTTACTGTGGGGGGCACGGGGGCTATGAAGAATTTTAAACCTACTAAGGCGCCCTGGTATCGTTGGGCGCCTGTGATTAAGCGGGTGGTTATCAATGCCGGGGTTACGGGCATTGGGCAGTATGCTTTTGAGGGCTGCGGTCTCACTTCCATTGTTTGTTCGGATGCTACTCCGCCGAGCGTGTCGGACGAAGCCTTTGTGGGCGTGGACAGGAGCCAATGTACTCTCACTGTGCCGGCAGGTTCGGTGAATGCCTATCGGGCTTCCGGTGTGTGGTCGAGTTTTTTTAAGCCGGTGAATGTTGGCGTCAACCAGGCGGGCTATGGGAGCGTTTCGCCACCCACGCTCGCTTTTCCGAAGGGTACTTTTTTGGTTACGGATTTTTTTACGCCTGTTGCCAATACCGGTCATCAGTTTGTGAAGTGGACAAATAAGGGGAGTGATGATGCCATTTCAAACTTTGTTGTGGATGCCGGCATCGACCTGGTGGCTCATTTTGAGGAAATTCTCACTATCACCCTGTCGATTGCCGGAGGAAAGGGAAGTGTTTCGCCGAGTGAAGCCGTGCAAGTGATGCCTTCCGACGGGAGCGGCAGTAAAACCTACACGTTTATCCCCAATGCGGGTTACGAAATCAACACCGTTTTGGTGGACGGCAAAAATGTGACCGCTGCTGTGTTGGAGAACGGAAATACCTATAACTTTACGCAGGTGGCGGCCAACCACACCATCTCCGTGTCGTTCAAAACACTCACGTATGCAGTGACTTATGTGCTGAACGGCGGCACCAATCATGCGAATAATCCTGTCGATTACACGATAGACAGCCCTACCATTGTCATGCAAAACCCTACCCGTGAGGGGTATACCTTTGCCGGGTGGGTAGGGGGAAGCAGCATTGCAATGGGCAGCACGGGCGATAAAACATTTACCGCGCAGTGGACGGCGGCCGTCTATCCCATCACATACGTGCTGGACGGAGGCACCAATCATGCCGGCAATCCCGTCAGTTATACGAGCGAAAGTGCGGCTATCACCCTGCAAAACCCCACCAAAGTGGGTTACTCGTTTTCACAATGGGCGGAGGGCGGCGTCATCGCAACGAGTAGTACCGGAGCAAAAACATTTACCGCACAGTGGACGGCCACTTCATACCCCATCACCTACAATATGAACGGCGGTGTGAATCATCCCGAAAACCCGCCATCTTACGCCATCGAGGGGCAGGCTATCGTCCTGAAAGACCCCACCCGAGAGGGATATACCTTTGCCGGATGGGCGGAAGGGAGCATTGTGGCGGCTGGCAGCACCGGCGAGAAAAAATTTACCGCGCAGTGGGCTACAACGCCATACCCCATCACTTATGTGCTGAACGGCGGAACAAATAATGTGGGCAACCCGGGATATTACACCATCGAGAGTGCCATCACCTTGCAGAGACCCACAAAATCGGGTTACACCGGCAGTTGGGCTGAAGGTAACACCATTCAGGTGGGCAGCTCCGGCGCAAAAACTTTTACCGCGCAGTGGACTGTGCCGCTGTACGCCATCACTTATGTGCTGAACGGCGGTACAAATAATGCCGCTAACCCTACCAATTACACGATTGAAAGCCCTGCCATCACCCTGCAAGACCCCGTAAGGGCGGGGTATACCTTTGCTCGGTGGGCGGAGGGTAACGCCATCGCGACCGGCAGCACCGGCGATAAAACGTTTACCGCTATATGGACTCCACCCTCGTATGCCATCACTTACGAAATGGGCGGCGGCACGAATAATTCTAACAACCCGGTGGCGTATACCATCGAAAGCCCGACTATCACGCTGCAAGACCCCACCAAACCGGGGTACAGTTTCGCCGGGTGGGCAGAAGGAAACACCATTGCAACCGGCAACACGGGCGACAAACAGTTTACGGCGCAGTGGACAAATGCCTCTTACACTATCACTTACGTGCTGAATGGCGGCACTAATGAGCCGACCAATCCAACCGGTTATACTGTGGAAAGTCCGGCAATCACGCTGCAAGACCCCACCAGAACGGGTTACACCTTTGCCGGCTGGGCGGAAGGCAATACCATCGCAACGGGCAGCACGGGCAATAAAACCTTTACCGCGCAGTGGGCCGTGCTGGGAGCGTATGCGATAACCTACGAACTCAACGGTGGCACCAACAACGCTACCAACCCGTTCTCATATACCATCGAAAGTCCGACAATCACTTTGCAAGACCCCACGCGCACGGGTTATGCGTTTCTCGGATGGGCGGAGGGCAACACCATTGTGGCAGGCAGCTCCGGCTCCAAAACATTTACCGCGCAGTGGACGACGGCGCTGTACAACATCACCTACGCCAATCTGAAAGGTGCTACTAACAGCAATCCGGCAAATTATACGGCAGAAACGGCTATTACACTGGTCAGCCCGAGTGCCATTCCGGGATATGTGTTTGACGGCTGGACGGAAGGCAACACCCTGGCGGTGGGCAGCACGGGCGACAAAACGTTTACCGCGAAGTGGACTTTGACGCCCTACACCATCACCTATTATGCCGATGGCGGTACAGGTGCTTCCAATAGAAATTACACCATTGAGGACGCCAACATCACGCTGCCCATTCCCGCCAAAACAGGGTATACGTTTGACGGGTGGTATGCTAACAGCGACCTCTCCGGTGGGGCTGTTAAAATGGTGCCCAACAACAGCACCGGCAATGTGGAGTTTTGGGCAAAATGGAGCACCACATCTTATACCATCACCTACGCTAATCTGATGAATGCAACGAACAGCAATCCGACAACTTATACGGCGGCGGATGCCATCACGATAGAAAATCCGGGTGTGAGAACCGGTTTTAATTTCTACGGCTGGGCAGAGGGCAGCACCATCTCGGCAGGCAGCACGGGCGACAAAACATTTACCGCACGCTGGGTGGCTATCGGATACCCCATCACTTACGTGCTGAACGGCGGAACGAATAATGCCGGCAACCCTTCCAGTTACACCATCGAAAGCGCCGCTATCGCCCTGAAAGCCCCCGCCAAAGTGGGTTATGCGTTTGCCGGGTGGGCAGAAGGCTCTGACATAGCAGCAGGCAGCACCGGCGAAAGAACCTTTACCGCACAGTGGACTACCGCATCATTCCCCATCACATACGTGCTGAGCGGTGGCTCCAACAATGTGGACAACCCAACCTATTACACCGTAGAAAGCCCCGCCATCACCATTCACGACCCCACCAGAGACAACTTCACCTTTGAAGGGTGGGCAGAAGGCAACGCCATCAAAGCCGGCAGCACCGGCAATAAAACTTTTACCGCGAAGTGGAAAGCTATCAAATACGAAATAGCCTACGTCCTGGACGGTGGCACTAACAACCCCAACAACCCGCAATCATACACCGCAGAACGCGCCGTGACCCTGCAAAAACCCTCCAAAGCCGGTTATGACTTCACCTCATGGGCAGAAGGCGAATCCATCCCCGCAGGAAGCACCGGCAACAAAACTTTCACCGCACAATGGAAACAAAGAGAAGCAACAGACATTCTCGAAACACCCCAAGAATCCCCCGAAGTAGCAACCACACCCACAACCACAGAACCGCCCCAACAACAATCGCCAACACAAACACCGGCACAAACGTCACCACAGTCCCCACAGTCCCAAACACCCCAATCGAGAACCCCAACGCAACAGTCGAGAGCGCAACAAACACAAGACAAGTCCTCCGAATTGCTTCTGCTGCAGCAGTTGAACACACAACTGCAACAGATGCAGCAGCAACAGCAGGGTGGGGGGCAAATCATTGAAGTTTCGCTGGCACAACAGCGACCTTTCGCCGAGTGGGGTGCCCATCTGAATGTGGGTCTTTCACTGTTTCAGTTTGATGCTGTGGATGCGGACGTCAAAGAGCTTGCCGGCACGGGCAGTGTTGCCGGTAATATAGGTGTCGATTATTATCAGTTCTTCTCACCCAATATTGCCATTGCTGTGGGGGTTGAATTGGGTGTATACAGTTCGCCGGATATTTCCGGTCCGTTTGAGGCAGAGACTTTGCCGCCGACGGCATTGCAGGGCAGAAAAGACTCGCAGGGGCGCGACATTCCGTTTATTCGCCATGTTGAATACAGCAATGTGAAGAGTTCACAAATACTGCTCTTTTTCCAACCCTCGCTGATGCTTTCGGTGCAGGTGCCGGTGACGGAGAAGGGTTTTTTGTATCTCGGTGCCGGAATCAAATTCAGCATACCGCTTTCTGAGTTTTCTAACACTACTCAAAAAACAATTTGGGGGTACTCGGAATTTACGGGGCAACGATACGAAGATATAGAGAAGGTGGGATTTAATACAGCTCCTGCCTCACAGGAATTTAAAATGGAAAACAAGGTGATTCCCGCTTTCGAGTTCGGTTATAAATGGGCGAAGGATTTGGAACGCGCGCTCTATACCGGTCTGTATATAGATTTGAACTTTTCCGTCGGTGTGAAGGCTGCGTACACATTCGGCATCAATTCGCCCATGAAGCGAGCAGCATCGTCGGGAGCAAAAGTCGTAACAAAGCAAAAAGATGTTAATGAACAGCAAAAAGATGCCGATAAAGAATGAAATAAAGTTAAATATAAATAAAAATGCTGCAAATTGAAAAAAAAAGTGTAGCTTTGCGGGTTCAATGGAACAATGAAATAAACAAGATATGAACAAAAATTACATGGTTATGAACAAGTTAAGAAGATTATTAGTCGTGTGCTTGTTATGCGTCGGAACTACTTTGCAGGCTACTGTTTGGTATGTAAAGCCGGGTGGTTCAGGTGACGGTACTTCGTGGGGAAGTGCTATGGGCGCTTTGCAGTTGGCAATTAACGCAGCCAGCGACGGTGATGAAATTTGGGTAGCCAGCGGGACATATAAACCCACGCAACAGGCAGGGGGATCGGGATCGCCCCGCGATGTGGCCTTTGTGTTGAAGTCAGGTGTGAAGATTTATGGCGGTTGGAAGGGCGATGAGCCTGATACGTCTAACCCCACCACCGACCGCGATTTGAAAAACAACATTACGACTCTCAGCGGTGATATGGGTGGTAATAAGTCCACATCCAGTGCTCACCACGTTGTGATAGCGGCAGTTGTTGGTGATGCTCGCTTGGACGGCTTCACTATCACCGGAGGATATGCAAACGAGGATGCTGCTACTATTACCGTAAATGGAAAAACTATTAGGAAAGACTGTGGCGGCGGTGTCTATATTATCAGTTCTGTGATTACGCTTGCCAACCTTATTATTGGAGATAATAAGACGAGTGTTTTTGGTGCCGGTGTTTATGATGAAGCGGCTACTGCTACTTTGAAAAATGTTACTATCCGTGATAATGAGGCAATAGGTGTAACCAGTCACGGCGGCGGTTTCTACAGTAACGGTTCTAGTCCCGTTTTTGTCAATGTTGCTATCATCGACAATTCCGCCGGGCGTGGGGGTGGATTTTATAGTTATGGTATGTCGCATCCTGTTTTTGTCAATGTTACTATCAGCGGCAATGGGGCAACGGATACCGATATCAGCGGCGGCGGCGGTGTCTTTATTGAGGATATGGGTAGGCTGGAATATTACAATACGATTATTTGGGGTAATTCCGACGGCAATGTGATTGAAGCTCCCGGTGACCCTGAAATTTCAAGCAAATATCAAAACTGCCTCGTGGAAGACCTCAATCCTACCGGCGCGGACGATTTGGGCGGCAACTTGGATGGTACCAACCCCGCCAACGACCCGCTATTCACCGACCCCGCCATCGACCCGCAATTCACCGGAAAGTATCATCTGGGTATGGGTAGCCTCGCTATGGAAGCCGGTGACAATGCACTTTATGTAGACAAAAGCAACGGACATGGTAAGCACACAACTACTGAAGAGGACCTGGCAGGCGGTCTGCGCTTTGTCTGCGATATTGATATGGGAGCATACGAAGGCAATTTTGAGTTAACAACCCCGTACCTGAATGCCGGCATGTATAAGGCTTATTATGTAGAGCGATTGACCATCGTTCCAAACAGACCCGTTGAATGGGACGTCGTCGACGGCGGTCTGCCCATCGGTTTGGCGTTGGATGGTGATAGCATTTTCGGTACACCTACAGAGGAGGGGACCTTTACGTTTAAAGTGCGCGCACGCTGTGCTCCTGTTGAGAAAGAGTTTACTATTTTTATAGAGAAAAGACCGGCTACTGTAGAGTGGGGCGAAACAGAATTTGTTTACACAGCTGAACCGCTGCTGCCGGATGCCGAAATACCGGGCTATGCCGGTGACGAGCTTGTTTTCACGGTGACCGGAGAGGAAACCAATGTAGGTGAGTACACCGCGACTGCGACTTTGGCTGAGAACCCACCCAGTAAAAATTACTTTCTGACTAATCCAACTACGCCATTTAAAATTACTCCGGCACCGCTTGAGGTAGATTGGAGCAACATGGATTTTATTTACGATGGCACACCGCATAAACCGGATGCCGAAGCAACCGGCTTGGGCTCGGATGGTAAGTTTAGTCTCTCGGTGAGTGGAGCACAAACCGAAGCGGGCACATCATACCCCGCACAAGCAACTTTGGCGGATATCATCCCCGAAACTAATTACACGCTGAACAATCCGGAAACCACATTTGTAATTGCTCCGGATACCGTGACGGTAAAGCCGGTTGCACAGAGCAAAATTTACGGGGATAGAGACCCGAAATTGACTTACACCTTCGTCCCTGACCCGCTTATCGCCGGCAACAGTTTCAACACCGACTCGCTTGTTCGTGATGGCGGCGAGAATGTAGGGAAATATGCTATTACGCGGGGCGATTTGAGTGCAGGTAACAATTACTTTGTCAAGTTTGTAGAAGATACATTGACGATTACCCCCAAAAGCATTGCAGACCTCTCCATAACGGTAGACGCCATTGCCAACCAAACATATATCGGCGATTCGATTAAGTTTGCGCAGGTGGTGGTTAAGGATGGCGCGAAGACACTTGTAAACGGTACCGACTACACATTGAGTTATGCCAACAACAGAAACAGAGGTACTGCTACGATTACCATTACCGGTCAGAATAATTATAAAGACCACCGAACTCAAAATTTTACCATTATTCCGGCAGAGGTATCCGTACAGTGGAGCAACACAGAATTGACTTACAAAGACTCACTGCAAGCACCAACAGCCACTGTACACGGCGTAGGCACCGAAGCCACCACCACCTTGGCTCTTATGCCTGTGGGCGGCGAGCAGATTGATGCAGCAGATACTTCTTACACGGCTACGGTTGCTTTGAAGCTGCCTGACAGCACGAATGAAAATTACACGCTGCAAAATACAACCACCGCATTTAAGATTAATCCGGCTCCGAGAGCGGTTACATGGAACGACACCATATTTAACTATCTGAAAGATGTTTCGCAGCTACCAAGAGCCGAAGCAACAGCTTTGGACAAGACTACTCTGCTCGCTCTCACTGTGGAGGGCGCGCAGACAGCGGTAGGTAATTACACCGCTACCGCAAAATTGAACAGCAGCAACTTCAATAAAAATTACAGGCTGACCAATACGACCTTTCAATTTGAAATAGAGCCGGAAGCAGCAAAAGTAGTGTGGAATGCTGACACCCTGTTCAACTACGATGGTGCATTACATAGCCCCAATGCCCTTGTAACGAGTGCGGATGGTAGTATAGAGTTAAACTTCACGATTACCGGCAAACAAATCAATGCCGGAACGTACACCGCAACTGCCGCTTTGGATGATGACCCCATCAACACTAATTACAGGATACGCGCGGTGGACAGAACTAAAGCGTTTACGATAAAACCGGTACCGGCATTGGTAGGCTGGGGTGACACGGCATTGATTTACAATGGTTACGAGCAAGTTCCTACTGCCACTGCTAAGGGCATAGACTCGGATGGTTGGCTTGCTCTTACGATACTTGGCAAAAAACAGACTGCAGGTAACGGATATACCGCCAAAGCAATTTTGGGTAGCCCCAACTATATATTGAACAACGATACGACGATTTTTAGCATAGCCCCGGATACGGTTCCGGTAATGTGGGAGAACATCGCGTTGGTATATACCAGCCTACCGCAAAAACCGATTGCGAGCATAAGGGGCAATGATGCGGATGGCAAACTGTTTTGTGATGTTGCCGGTGCGGCCTCTGAGGTAAATATATATACTGCCATTGCCACTTTGAATAACAACAATTATATACTGACTAAAGATACTACCCTGTTTAAGATAGCGAGGGAGGTAGTCAAGTTCAATGTCGAATGGGGGGATACGCTACTTTTCTACAACGGCGAATGGCAAGCTCCAACCGCTACCGGTAAAAACCAGGAAAAAGGTTTATCTCTACCTCTCATTGTGAGTGGTGAACAAATCAAAGCCGGCTCTCATAACGCAGTTGCCGACTTGGATGAAGATGTCAAAAAAGACCTCAATAGAGCTTACACGTTAATTGGTGAGCAAAGTCACGGTTTTACGATTGCAAAGAAACCGGTGCCTGTAGTGTGGACTGACTTGGAAGTTTCATACGATGGCGCACCGCATAAGCCGACTGCCACCGCAGATGCTTTAAAACTTACAGTTACAGTGGACGCGGTCGACGCAGGAGATTACTCCGCGACTGCCGAGCTGGTTAATGACGACATCAACATTAACTACGAGCTGACCGATACCATCACCTCATTTACGATAATGCCGGCTCTTGTTCCGGTAGAGTGGCGCGACACCACGCTCACTTACACCGGCGCATGGCAGGCACCAACTGCCGCAATAACCGGCAAGGGTGCGGATGGCAAAATAGGCCTCGAAGTGAGCGGCGAACAAAAGGATGTCGGTTCAGGATACCCCGCCACTGCCACTTTGGTTGACAACACCAACTACACGCTGGACGGTGATGAGCATTCATTTGAAATCACTCCCTACGAGGCCGATGTGATATGGGACGACACTACGAAGCTCATTTACAACGGCACATTGCAGGCACCAACCGCCATGATAAAGGGCGTGGGTGAAGACACAATACCGATACCTCTCACGGTGAGCGGCGAACAAAAGGATGTCGATACAGACGGATATATCGCTACCGCAGACTTGGAGAGCAACACCAACTACACGCTGAGCGAGGACACTAAAACAAGCATATTTAGCATATATCCGTATGAAGTGGAGGTAGAGTGGGGCGACACCCAGCTCACCTACACGGCTAAGCCGCAAGCGCCGCAAGCCACGATAACAGGCTTGGGTGAGGATGGCATAATAGAACTCGTGGTGAGCGGCAGCCTAACAAATATCGGTTCAGGTACCGCTAATGCCTCTTTGGGTGACAATAAAAACTATCTGCTGAGCGAGGAATCTAAAACAAGCACATTTAAGATAGTTCCGGATACTGTGCCGGTGCAGTGGGGCAACAGGGCGTTAACTTGGGATGGCGGACAAGCACAGCGGCCGACTGCTACGGCATCAGGTATTGATAGTGTCAACCTCCCTCTCCTTCCGATAGCCCGTATCGGCGCCGGCGACGGAATTAGTGTAGGTGCATATACAGCCGTTGCAACATTGGATAGTGATAGTAGTGTGAACAGCAATTATGTACTGACCAATGATACAACCACATATACAATCAAATATACGCAATTTATCCGTTGGACGCAAGAGTTGGACAGCACTTTCGGTGCTCGGCATATCACTTTGACTGCCGTAGCGGTCGATATCAACGGTGATACCATCATCGAGTTGCCGGTGAGCTATACTTCGGATAGTCCGGATGTGGCAGTCATTTACGGCGACGGGATTAACACACGGAAGGTTGGCTCTGCCACTATCACGCCTTGGCAGGATGGTAATGCGCAATATAATGCAGTGATGGGCGATTCAAAAGTCATCACGGTTATTCCCAATGAGAGTTGGGTTGTTTCGGACGAGAAGATAGTTGATGAAGTTGATACCGCCTTGTATGCCGTCGCGAATTATTACACCGATGCGCAGGAAGTGGCTATTATTAGGGTTGCTCATAAAGACTCGCTCGCCCGATTGTGGTATGACGGCAAATGGCTTGCTGCCAATGATGAAATTCCGGTCGATGTTTCCGAGTGGCGTCCCGGTATTTATCCGGTGTCCTACACGGTTAAAACGGAGTTCATGGAGGATACTACCTATACTTTCTTGTTAGAGAAACGATTCCAATTCAGAGATACTGCTGTCATAAGCGTTAAATACAACAACACGCTCATAGTGAATAACGATTCAAAATATAATTACGATTATACGTTTATTGAATATCAGTGGTATACTGATTCTGTGAGTACCGCGAATAGTGCTGTGGATACCGTTAGATGGGAACTGATTAGTGACAGGCAGATATATTCGGTAGGCGAAAACGGGGAGATGCTGGATACCTGTGCTTTGTATAAGGTAACACTCACCGCAAAAGATAACAAAGATGCCGAAGGAAAACCCCAAATATTGCACATCGCGCCCGGAAAGGTCATATTGAACGACGCGTTCCTGGAAAAAATGCGAAAAGCCAGAACATTGGGCGTTTACCCCAATCCGGTGGTCAGAGGCGCGAAAATAAATCTCAAAGATGTGCCCGACAGTGCAGCCGTACAAGTGTATGATGGCGATGGTAAAAAAGTGGATGAGACGACGGCAGGAGCGTTACACGCACCCGGTACAACAGGCGTCTTTGTGGTCAGAGCGGGCAATGCGGCAGTACCTGTGATGGTGCAGTAATTTTTGAGTTATGAGTTATGAATTATGAGTTATGAATTATGATTGTCGGAGGAGTGAGCGGTTTTTGTTGCTATTGGTTGCTTTGGGCTTTGCTTGTGCGGTGATGGCTCAGCGGACTGTGCCAAGAAGGTCTGTCCAGCGAAAGCAATCGACCGAAATGCAGAAAACAACAACGCCAACAACAAAGCCAACGACAACGACGACAAAGCCAACAACGACGACAAAGCCGACAACAACAACAAAGCCAACAACAACACCGACAAAGCCGGCAACGACAACAACAACAAAACCGGCAACGACAACACCGGCAAAGCCGAACTCAGTGCAAAAAGATGGGCAGCCCTCAGTGCAGAAAGCAGAGCAGCCCTCTGTGCAAAGAGCGCGGACGGATTCAACACAAAAAACGCGGGCGGATTCAATACAAAGAGTGCGGCGACCGGTTGTAAGAAGGACTAACCCGAACGCGGTACGAAGTGTGGTGCCGGTTGTGGAGCTGCCAATCCGGAGTGCTGAGGCGGATTCTATCGCTGAGGCGGATTCCATCAAACGGCTTCGGAAGGATTATCAGTTTTCTATCTCGCTTACAGGAGGGGGTATGATGAACAGTGCGCCTGTTCGTGATGGGGTTGATCATGGGTTGGGTTTTTTGGGTGGTGGTGTTGGTGGTGACTTCACCTATTTCATAAATCAAAGAGTTGGATTTACAACCGGAATTGGTGCCGATTTTTTTAGGCACGAATACTATTTGCCGAAGTTCAGCGAAGACGGGATTCCTGAATATGATGCGGATGTCCCCCCCGAGCTTTTTGCATTTGGGTATGAGGCTTTTGGCTACACCGAACGGCAGGAAGCTATTCTGCTCTCTATCCCTGTTCGGGTGCAGTATGAAACACGCAAATTTTATGCTGCCGGCGGCCTAAAGGTGGGCATACCCTTTGCCCGCTATACATATAGCTTGGACAACATAAAAACGACCGGCTATTTTAAGGGTGGTGGGAAGGATGCCCTGTTAGGTTATCCTGATGAGGAAGGCGACCTGGAACTGGGTTTTGGTGCATACCCAAACAAAACGAAATATTCGTTTCCTTTGCGCGGCACCAACGGTTTGCAATTTAACACCGCCTTTTTTGTTACTGCCGAAGTGGGTGTGAAGTGGACATTGAAACTGCGGAAATTTTCGCTCTACACGGGTGCATATATCGAATGGGGTCCAACTAACATCCGCAAAGATGTCATTCAGCCGAATATTAAGTACGATGCTTCCGAGTACGGTGCTTACGACGGTGCTCAAGTCCGTTTTGACGTGAATAGTGCATTGTCGTCCGGTGTAAGTAGCGATAACATGGAAGAGCTGATAGGCAGGCCGTACTCACGAAAGCTGGCAGACAAGGATGCTCCCGGCGCATTTGTGGACAAAGTGCAGCCGCTGTATTTTGGACTGAAGCTGGCTTTTTCGATTGAACACTATATACATGACCCGAAGATACGCCTCCGACCGCGCTATAAGTCTGTGCCTGTTACAGGAGGCACATCTCAGCCGAGTGAAAATGCCTTTGTCAAAGACCTTGTTACTACAAATGTGGAACGTTTGCAGGTAATCAACCAGTTGCAAAGGTCGATGACCAATTCCGAGTTAGGTTTCGCGTTCGGCAAGTCGGATTTAAGTGAAAACGGACGAAAAACACTGGACAAAAAAATACGCTTGTTGCAATCGTGGCCAGACATAGCCATACGAATCGAAGGACACACCGACGACATAGGCACGGATGAAGATAATATGCTACTCGGACAACAACGGGCAGACGCCGTGAGAGACTATATGGTGAAAAATGGCGTAGATAAGAGAAGAATACGCCGAGTGGACAGCAAAGGCGAATCGCAACCGGCAGTCCCCAACGACAGCGAAGAAAACCGAGCCCAAAATCGCAGAGTGCAAATAATAGTGTTGGAAAGCTGGGCAGAAGAATAAAGCAGTAAGCAGTAAGCAGTAAGCAAATAACTCATAACTCATGGTTAATATCACAGAAGCTTCGTCCGAGTTTCAAGATTTGGACAAAATGACGGTACATGAACTCTTGACCGGCATCAATCAGGCAGATTCAACAATTACTGCCGCAGTAGAAGCCGTCATCCCGCAAATCGAACTCCTTGTGGACAGGATATTGGAGCGGATGCCGTCCGGCGGGCGCGTTTTTTACCTCGGCGCCGGCACCAGCGGGCGGTTGGGCGTGTTGGATGCTTCGGAAATCCCCCCAACGTTTGGCGTGTCGCCCGACCTCATCATCGGACTCATTGCCGGTGGCGACACCGCTTTGCGACATGCCGTGGAAGCCGCCGAAGACGACACCACGCAGGCATGGCGCGACCTGCAAGCGTATGAAATCAACCACACGGACACCCTCATCGGCATCGCAGCCTCAGGCACTACCCCCTACGTCATCGGCGGCATCCAAAAAGCCCGCGAAGCAGGTGCGCTAACCGCCTGCATCACCTGCAACCCCAATTCGCCACTGGCAAAAGCCGCAGAATACCCCATAGAAGTCATCGTGGGACCGGAATTTGTAACCGGTAGCACCCGAATGAAAGCAGGAACAGCCCAAAAACTAATCCTAAATATGCTATCAACCACCCTAATGATAAAAATGGGAAGAGTAAAAGGCAACAAGATGATAAACATGCAACTAACAAACAAAAAGTTAGTGGAAAGAGGCATCCGCATGCTTGTGGAAGACTTGCACATCACGGAGGATGAGGCACGGGCTTTGCTGCTGGAGCATGGCTCGGTCAAGGAGAGTTTAGAGTTTAGAGTTTAGAGTTTAGAGTTTAGGGTGAAGGGTTAAGGGTTAAGGGTTAAGGGGTTGCCCCAGACGGGATTGTCATTGCGGGCTTGACCCGCAATCCCCTGAGAAGGATCCGAATGTTGGGCAACAGAGCGATGTAGAACAAGCGCAATGGCGCTACACAGCCTTCATCCCGTAGGGATGCAACCTCGTTTGCAGCATTCAGAAAAAAACACTACCTTTGCAGCAACAAAAATGAAAAATAAAAAATGACTGTATGAAAAATAATCGTCTTAATCCGTTGAATGACTATCTGTTCCTCAAATGTATGGGGGAGAAGGGTGATGAGGTGCAACTTCTGGCATTTCTTAATGCCGTGTTGCATCGCACCGGCAAGGATAATCTGCAATCGGTGGAAATCCGTGAAGACAGGATGTTTTCTGCCGAAATCATCGGTGACAAGACGAGTATTCTGGATGTCAGGGCTAAAACCGCCGACGGGACGAAGGTGAATGTGGAGGTGCAACTCAGCAATATGGGTAATATGGACAAGCGCAGTCTGTTCTATTGGAGCCGTGATTTCTCGGAAAGTCTCGAAAAAGGGCAAGACTATTTGGAACTGCCTGCGGTCATCAACATCAACATCGTCAATTTTGAGTTTCTTCCGGGGGGTGATTTTCATACGAGTTTCCACTTGTGGGAAGACCACAACCGTGAGTGTATGCTCAGCGATGCACTGGAGATACATTTCATAGACATGGTGAAATTCAGATGTCTGGTAGAGAAAGATTTTCTGAATGATCCTCTGCACCGTTGGCTGATTTTTTTGGATAAAAATGCAGATAAAATAATTTTAAAGAAAGTAATAAATATGGATCCGGCAATACAAAAAGCACAGGAAAGAATAACTTTCGTGGCGCAAGACAAAGAAAGTCTTAGGGAGTACAGAATGCGTGAAAGGGCAATGTGGGATTTCACCAGTGCCATGAACTTCGCAAGGAAGGAAGGCGAAGGAAAAGGAATTGTCATCGGCGAAAAAAGAGGCGAAAAACGAGGCGAAAAACGAGGAGTTGTCATTGGCGAAAAAAGAGGCGAAAAAAGAGGAGTTGTCATTGGCGAAAAACGAGGCGAAAACAGAGGAATTGGCATTGGCGAAAACAGGACGACCGTAAAATATACCCTCAAATTAGCCCAACGTGGCATGAATGTCGTTGAGATAGCCGACATTACCGATTTGAGCATTGAAGAAGTGAAAAAAATCATAAAGAAATGTTCAATAGCAAAATGAAAACTTGCCACAGAATGGTTCTTAAACCTCATTTTTACCTCATTTTCTTGACAAAACAACCTTGTACTTTTGCATTCCTTAGTAGCTAATATGCGTCCCCATTCTCCCTCTACCAAGCAATACAATTTTTTCCACTTTTTTGCGTTTTCCTACTGTGATGCAAAGAATTGTCTTTGGAATTGGTTTGCTGGTTGTTGGTTGTTGTCCCGGTTGGGCGCAATTTGATGGGCAGGTTAGCAGTTATTGGGCGGTTAAATCTTATTACAACCCCGGTAGTACTGCGCTTACTGCCGATGTGGTGGATGTGACGGGGCTTTATCGCCTGCAATGGCTTGGCATTGTGCATGCTCCCCGGACGGGGATTGTTACTGCGGAGTCGCCTATGGAGATATTGGGGGTTGATGTGGGGTTGGGACTTTCGATGTATAACGACCAGATTGGGCTGTTTTCCACCTCCCTGATGTCGGGGCAAGTCTCCAAATCTTTTAACTGGGCGAAAGGAAAAATCAGCGTTGGACTGCGCGGAGGCATGCTTGACCAGTCATTTAACGGCGCACAAGTGGTCACTCCGGACGACTTGGAGGATGGGGTTGATGCCGATACAGAAACCGGAGCCGGAACCGGAGCCGGAGGTACTGCGGAAGCTGCGGATAAGGCTATCCCGCGTAGCAATGTGTCCGATAATGGTTTCGATATGGGATTGGGCGTTTTTTATGAGCGTGAGAAGTGGTCTGTGGGGCTGAGTGTCAATCATTTGCTGGCTCCTGAACTGAAGTTGGGCGAGACCACCACTTTTACAGTGCCGCGTACTTATTATTTGATGGCAGAATACAATATAAATCTAAATAATCCGTTATTAGAGTTGAAACCGTCGATATTGGTGAAGTCTGTGGAGATGGGTTCGCAGACGTGGAACCAGACTCAGTTGGATGTGTCGATGCGGTTGGTTTACAACAATATGCTTTGGGGTGGACTTTCGTGGCGACCGGGTGATGCCCTGATGGTGATGTTGGGTGGCAAATATAAGGATTTGAATGTGGGTTATGTTTACGATATTCCGATGTCGGACATCATTCAGGAAACGTATGGCAGCCACGAAATTTTTATCAAATATTCGATTGATATGAGTAACGGTAAGAAAAAGAAAGGCAAACACAAGAGTGTAAGATTATTATAAATAGATGAAAGCAATGAAGAGATTACAGATTGGAATAGTGTGTGCACTATTTTTGGCAACAGCGGCTTGCGGAAAAATTTATACCGAAGGCGGCGAACTCACCGGGGTCAATTCGCAAGTCGTGAGAGAACCTGCCCCCCGTGGCATGGTGCTGATTAAACGCGGGTCTATGCAAATCGGAAATGCCGAAGACGACCCGCTGTGGGGCAACTTGGCAACTGCCCGAAATGTGTCTATGGAAAATTTCTGGATGGACGAAACGGAAATTACCAATGCGCAGTACCGTCAATTTGTGTATTGGGTGCGCGATTCCGTCCTTCGTAAGCGCCTCGCCGACCCTGCTTATGGTGCCAACGAGTTGTTTCAAATCACGGAAGACAAGGATGGCAACCCCTACGCCACGCCTATCATCAATTGGAAACGCCCCATTCCCACCGAACGGCGTGCGACTGAGGATGAGTTGAAGGCACTTCAGAGCATCTATGCCATCAATCCCATCACGGGCGAAATGGCTTTGGATGCCAATCAGATGATTTATCGCTACGAAACATTTGATACCAAAAAAGCGGCTGTGTTGCGCAGTCACTGGGATGTTGCATGGCGCAATTCCAATACCGATAATGTCTCGGACGAGCCGGTGATGATTTCCAAAGACACCGCCTACATCAATGAGGAGGGGATGATTGTGCGCGAGACTATCACACGACAGGCTTCCAGCTTTTATGATTTTGTCAATACTTATATTTTGAATATCTATCCCAACGAAGCTTGCTGGGTGAAAGACTTTTACGACTCTTACAACGACCCTTATATGCGTCAGTATTTCACCACACCCGGATATGATGATTATCCCGTGATTGGCGTGTCGTGGGACCAGGCGCAGGCTTTTTGTGCGTGGCGCACCGAACAACTGAAACGCTCGCTGAGTGGTGCCGTGCGTAATAATGCGTTTGAACCTTTCCGTTTGCCCACCGAAGCCGAATTTGAATATGCGGCGCGGAGTGGCAAAACAGCCAACACCACCGCCTGGCAGCAAAAGAAAGCGAAAAAAGGAAAAGACGGCAAGGATTGTGCCCTGGGAAATTTCAAACCGGGCGAAGGCGATTACACCGACGACGGCTTTTTGATTACGGCAAAAGTAGCCTCGTTTCCACCGAATGAGTTCGGACTCTACGATATGGCAGGCAATGTAGCCGAATGGACATCCACCTCATACGTTGAGTCAGGGGTGCACGATGTGAACGATATGAACCCGGAATACACCTACACTTCGGTCAGAGACGACCCCGATGAGATGAAGCGTAAAGTGGTGCGCGGCGGTTCGTGGAAGGATGTGTCGCACTTCATACGACCCGATGTCAGGGCGTTTGATGTGCAGACGAAACAACGCTCATACATCGGATTTCGTTGTGTGCGTTCTCAAAATACGCCCGCAAGTAAAAAATAACCGTCATGCGAAAATTGTATGCCTTTCTCTTTAAGATGACCGGCTGGAAAGTCAATCTTCAGGTACCTGTTCCGGCAAAATGTGTTATCTGCATCGCGCCACACACCAGCAATTGGGATTTTTTCATCGGGCGTGCCTATTTCCTGTCGGTGGGCGGTGGCTTGCGCGTGTTAGTGAAAAAAGGCTGGTTCTTTTTCCCACTCGGTCTGCTGTTGAGAGCCTTTGGCGGCGTTCCTGTGGACAGGACGAATACAAACACGCTCACTGACCAGTTAGTACACGAATTTGCCACCCATTCTCAATACCGCTTAGGCATCACGCCCGAAGGCACACGCAAAAAAACCAACCGTTGGAAAACAGGCTTTTACTACATCGCCCTCAATGCCAAAGTCCCCATCTCATTAGCCTATCTGGACTACGCCACAAAAACACTCGGCATCATGGAAAATTTCATCCCAACAGGCAACAAAGCACAAGACATCGCCTACATCAAAAGTCTATATAAAAACATTCAAGGCAAATACCCTGAACGTTTCGCATTGTAAATTTCAAAAGGTGAGCACCTTTGGCTCTCCGCCAAACTGCTCAATAGTTGCCGTCACTTGCGTCAGCGACAGCAGCAAAGTATTGTCGTCATCGGCGGAATACATGCTTTTCAAACTTGGATAGGCATTCAGCATGCTTTCTTTGGCTTCGCGCCGTTCGTCGGCTACCGCAACTGCCTGTATGCGAATCCATTGCGATTTGCCATCATAAGCGCAAATCTCTATTTTGGGGTTTTTCGCAATTTGCTTGGCAACTTTTTTTACTTTTCCGGTTTGGATGTACAGTTTGTTGTCGAAAATGTTGATTGTCCCAAACGGGCGCACTCGCGGCTGGTCGCCGTCGGTTGTGGCGAGAAAATAGGTGCCACAGCTTTTCAAAAAATCATTTACTTCTTGCATGTTTTTTTCTTTTGCATTGTTATTACTCGCTGTTTGTGCACTCACGAACATGGGCAGGATGGCACAAATCACTGCCAAAATTGCTGTTTTTTTCATATTGTTTTTGTTGTTGTTAAATTAAACCTGTTAGGTCTTGAAGACCTAACAGGTTTTTACGTCCGCAATAGACGCTTTGTTTTTTATTTCGCTACTACACGCACCATTTCCAGCACTTTGTTGGAATAGCCCCATTCGTTGTCGTACCATGACACCACTTTGGCGAAGTTGCCGTCCAACGAGATGCCTGCGCCGGCGTCGTAGATGGAGGTTTTGGAGCAACCGCGGAAGTCGGTGGAAACGACCGAGTCTTCGGTGTAGCCCAAGATGCCTTTCAATTCGCCTTGGGATGCGGCTTTCATCGCTGCACTGATTTCGTCTTTCGTGGCGGGTTTGTCCAACACAACGGTCAAATCCACTACGGAAACGTCAGAAGTAGGCACGCGCAATGACATACCGGTCAATTTGCCGTTCAATTCGGGGAGCACTTTGCCTACGGCTTTGGCTGCACCGGTCGAAGACGGGATGATGTTTTCCAGAATGCCGCGACCACCGCGCCAGTCTTTTTGCGAAGGTCCGTCAACTGTTTTCTGCGTAGCCGTGGCTGCGTGAACGGTTGTCATCAAGCCTTTTACGATGCCGAATTTGTCGTTCAACACTTTGGCGATTGGAGCCAAACAATTGGTCGTGCAAGAAGCGTTTGAGATGATGTCCTGACCTTTGTAGGTCTTGTCGTTCACACCGTAAACGAACATGGGGGTGTCGTCCTTGGAGGGCGCCGACATGATGACTTTTTTCGCGCCTGCTTCGATGTGTTTGCGAGCAGAGGCATCGTCGAGGAAGAAACCGGTGGATTCTACCACCACCTGTGCGCCCACTTCGTTCCATTTCAACGCTGCGGGGTCTTTTTCTGCCGTCAAACGGATTTTTTTGCCGTTCACGACAAGCGTGTTGCCTTCCACTTTCACATCGCCTTCAAAACGACCGTGAACTGAATCGTACTTCAACATGTACGCCAAATAATCGGCAGCCAAGAGGTCATTAATACCCACGACTTCGATGTCATTGGAAAAATTTTCAACTGCGGCGCGAAATACCATGCGCCCGATACGGCCAAAACCGTTAATACCAACTTTAATCATTTGTTTTTAACTTTTTATGAATTAATACTTAAAAATTTCCTTTTTTTTCGCGGTGCAAAGGTACAAAATATTTTTGAATTATGAGATGTTTTTTTTTAGTTATGAGTTATGAGTTATGAGTTGTGAGTTATGGTGGTGACGCATATGTTTTTGTCCCGCAGGGACAGCACTTTATTAACCGTAGACTTTAGTCTACGGGAGTGATGTAGCCCCCCCCAAAGTCCCGCATGGGACGACACATTGTTATTCCGCAAAATTGTACCCATCTCAAGTGCCGTCCCATGCGGGACTAATGGAATCTTAGCATTTTTATGCCGTAGACTAAAGTCTACGGTTAATAAAGTGCTGTCCCTGCGGGACAAAAACCGGAAATTGCTTGCAGGAAACGCTATTTAGTGGTATGATTGCGGATAATCATGAAACTTAAACATCTTTGCTTTCTATTAGCACCGTTGCAAACACCGCTATGCCCTCTTCGCGCCCTACGAAGCCCATTTTTTCGGAGGTGGTGGCTTTTAGGGAGATGTTGTTGGGGGAAGTTTGGAGGATGTTTGCCAGGCAGGTTTGCATTTGTGGGATGTGGGGGGTGAGTTTGGGCTTTTCGGCGCAGATGGTGATGTCGGCGTTGCCGAGTGTGTAGTTTTTGGCTCGCAGCAAGTCCATGGTGCGTGTCAGGAGGATTTTGCTGTCGATGTTTTTATAGGTGCTGTCTGTGTCGGGGAAGTGGTAGCCTATGTCGCGCAAGTTGGCTGCCCCCAGCAGGGCATCGCACAGGGCGTGAATCACCACATCAGCATCCGAATGTCCCTTCAAGCCCCGCTCGTGAGGGATGAGAATGCCGCCCAACCACAATTCGCGACCCGCCGCAAATTGATGCACATCATATCCAAAACCTATTCTCATATCAGTTACCAGTTATCAGTTATCAGTTACCAGTTATCAGTTATTCAGTTATCAGTTCGTCTGGTAACTGGTAACTGGTAACTGGTAACTGGTAACTGATTATCGCATCAGCCCTTTCATGCCGTCTATGTCGAAACTTAGGGAGAAGCGCAGGGTCTGGTCTAAGGGGTTTGATGGGACGGATGAGATTAGGTAGGCTACGTCCATTTGGAAGGCTGAGAGTTTGAAGCCGCCTCCTACTGTGTAGTATTGGCGGTTGCCTTTTGTTTTGCTTTCGTGAAAATAGCCGGCGCGGACGAAAAATTTCTTGTCGTAGGCATATTCTGCACCCAATGCCCACATCACTTCTTTGAGTTCTTCGCTCATGCCGCCCGGAGCATCGCCAAAAGAGGAGAAAATACCCGCGATAGATGATGTTTCTTCGTATTTTCTTTGCGCCTCCGATTTTTCGTTGCCGTCCATATCGTCTCTAAACGGTGGTGTAGGCACTAAATATTTGCTGATGTCGGTGTTGATTGCCAGCGAGTTGTAGTCATCCAGCGGGATTTGAAACGATGCACCCAACCGCAGAGTGGTGGGCAAAAAGGTGAAGGTGTTGCCATCATCGTAGGAGATTTTCGGACCGATATTGGAGATATTAAACCCTAAGCCCAGCAGATATTCGCCGCGCCCGATGTTCAGATACTTGCTGTAAAAACCGGCGATGTCGGCCGCTACGGTATTGCCGGGGTAGAGTTCTTCGTCCAACCCCGCACCTAAATCGGAACGGATGTAGCGACCGGCAACGGCAAGGGAAAATGTTTCCGAGGCGCGCATCGAAATACTGATGTCGGCAGCCATTTCGTAGGGGCTGGCATCGCCTAAGGTGTTGTTATTGTAGTCATTTAAGACGATATTTCCCAACGAAAAATAGCGAATACTCGCGCCGATAGCCAAGTTGTCGTAGCCGCCAAACTTGTAATACCCCGCCGCATAAACCAAGTCGATGTCATTCACTAATTTCGACAACCATGGCGTGTAAGACATGCTGACACCCGCTTTGCTGGAGGCAAACACATACTTGGCAGGGTTCCAATACTGCGAAAACACATCCGGCTCAGTGGCGGCACCAATGTCGCCCATAGCACCCCCACGCGCATCCGGCGCAATCGTCAGCGATGGCACAGCCGTCCGCAGAGGGTTGAAACTTTCATTTGCATCTTGTGCATAAATGCTGCCAACCGCTGTAAAAAGCAGGCAAACAACTGATAATTCAATTTTATTCATATTATTTTATATTTTAAATTCATAAATACACTACATTTCTATTCTTTGCAGGGGATTGCGGGTCAAGCCCGCAATGACACTCTACACTCTACACTCTACAAAACTATTATTTTCTTTGTCGCACTCGTCTCCTTCCCCTCTTTTGTGTGGATAGTTGCCTGATAGAGGTACATACCCGGGGGGGCTTTGCTGCCTGCGTTTGTTGTCAAATCCCATTCGATGGGGTAATATGGGTTGAGTAGCGTGTTACCGCTTTCCGAATGTGACCAAATCGGATGTCCGGAGAAGTCGTAGATGCGTATTTCTACCATCAGCACATTTTCCGGGCGGTCGTGCACGATGCGAAATTGTGTCGGCACGCGCGTTGGATTGGGGTATGCAAAAAGTTCTATTGTTGGTTCCAGCCCTTTGACCACCGTAAATCGCAAACTGTCTGTTGCTGAGTTGTTTAGAATGTCCCATGCGCGGAAGGCGAGCTTGTGGCTACCCACAGGCAATGTCGGGATGGAAAAACCAATCGTGCCACCCCAGTCATCCAGCGGCTGATAGTAGTCGTTCAGACTGTAGGTCATTGCCGGCTTGCTGTCGATGCTGATGGTCAAATCGTGCCCCAGACCGCTTCCTGTGATGTTGATGCCGTCTTCATCGAAGACTTCAGCGTGAAAAAATGGCGTTTCGTTCACGCGGTCGCCGTCTCGAAAATTGGGTGTGTTGAGGTACATTTCGCTGATTTCGGGTGCTGTATCGTTGAGAAGTCTGTCAGCAGTGCCTGAGAGGGTGTATTTTAGGAACACGCCGTTAGCATCCCTGTTTTGCGCCGCATCGAAAGCATAGAAATTGACTTTGCCCGCGAGGTTGGAGTAGGAAATGTCCAGTGGCACATTGAACGCCACTGCAAATTGCCCGTTTTCGACCTTGCTGCTGCCTTTGTAAACCGTGTTGGGATAGTCTGTGAATTGGAAATGCACGATTGTGTCGCGGGCTGTGTCATTGTAATAGGTGAGCGATGTGAACTGTTGCTGCCCGTCAAAAACCGTTGCCTGTAAATTGCCGTTGAAGTGGGGTAGGGGGGTGCCTGTTTCATTCACAATCGACCCGGCTAAAGTCATGCGTTCCAATGCCTTGAAGTTGTAGGTGGAGTCAGCCACAACATCTTTATCGTTGATGGTTTCCAACTTCACTTGCCATTCGGGGTAGTTGAGTTGGAGGGCGGGGTCTCCTAAGAGGTTGTAGTTCAGCTTGTTGCCGTCTGTGCCCACGTCCCATTTTCCTAATCGCATCACATCGCCCAGAGTGGGGTATTTGCCGCCAATTTTCACAAACAGTCGGCGAATGAGCTTGTCGTTAATCACGAAATTTGGCGAGGAATACACCACGCGCGAGGTGGTGATGAGCGCTATGCCGCCACTCTTTTTTCGCAACATAATATCCTCACCGGCAGACGATTGAATGGCATCGAACCACCCAAAATCGCAGGTCGCCGTAATCCACAACGGCAGAGTTTCAAACGTCATCTGGTTAACATCGGAGATATTCAGAAAATCCTGCCCTGAAATGGCGAATGTACCCCCGTGCCCCGTATAATTGACCAAAAAACAGCCCTCTTTCAGCATGTTTTGCAATTTCTGCTTGGCACCCGGATAAACGGTTTTGCCATTCACAAACATCGGCTGAATAGCGTCCATATAGACTCTGTTGACCATATATTGCGGGTGATTGCTTTCAACATATTTCGCCAAATCGTCAGCCTGTCGGACGTGCAAAAAATCAATTGTTCCGCCGTTCTCATCTATATCATCGGCAGTGAACAAGAGCGTGTTTTTCCAACGTCCGTGGCGGGTGTTGTCCATGTAGGTCAGGAGTTTTTGCAGCACATTTTCGGCTTGCTCCACCGAACTCACGGGCAGTCGCCCAATGCCCAAATCCAGTTTGTCGGAGCTTAAATTCAGCCCCTCATTGTCGTCCAGAAAGCCAAAATAGTCATCTGTGCCATACGAGTAGGTTTCGTTGACGGACTCCTTGCATTGATAGGTCAGCAGATAGTTTTTTGCATCCATTTTGGCGGCTGCGGTGGTCAGGTGGCGGTTGTCGAACAAACCGTCACCATATAATAACAGGTATCGCGGCGGGGTGCCGGCGGTGGTTGCGCGGTCGTAAAACATTTTCATAAACCGCCGATAGGCGGTTGCATCGGGCGTTCCGGACGAAAATTCGTTGTAAATCCATTCGGGTTGCACCACCGTAACGTGCAAATTTTGCTTTTCGCGGTGCTCTGCCGCCAATTGTTCGGCTTGTGAGGCATACACCGCCGGCACGATGATGACCATATCCGTCTGTGGCAGGGCATGCAAATTCTGATTGCGGATTTCGCCCACGATTTCGGGTGTGGGGAATGTCTTGCTCAAATCCACCAGCGCATATTCGGGAATGGTGCCATCGGGGGCATTCGAAAAGGTTAGACTACCTATTCGCGTGCTGTTGACGGGGTCAGTCACATTCCACACCTGCCAGTTGGCGGGCGCACTGGCAATGGAGTAGTTCAAAGTCGTGTTTCGTGCGGTTTTATTTCTGAAAAATGTGCAGGCTTGTCCGTAAAAGCGGAGGTTGCGCTTCACGTTGAGGCGGATGTAGTTCAAGTAGGATGTGCCAGAGGAGTTGTAACTGACTTTCACTGAGATGTTTTCGGTTTTCGCGCCTGTCCAGTCTTTGGTTGCGTTCACCAATTTGGCTTTCTCGTATTCGTTTGTGGTGGGGTTAATTGTCTGTGAAAATGTGACATCGCCGACAGAAACTGTCAGCGGCATGGCTTGGGGTGGTCTGGCGGCAAATGATACAGTGATTTTTGCTGCATCAGACGTGATGCCGGGCACTGTGAACAGGAATGTCTGGGTGGGGCTGCCCGCAAAACTTTCGCCAAAGAGTTCGCGCCCCGAACTGATGATATTCGTCTGGTCTTTTTCGTGCAAAGCGTAGTCGTCAAATATCTGCACGGAGTTGCCCGATGGCGTGCCGGATGGTTGTATGGTCATTTCCTTTGGACCTGCCGCGTTTTCGGTGATGAAATATGACCCAAAAGTGGAGTAGGGGTTGTTCTCGTGTTCAAAGGCATCTGTGGAGGTGTTGTAAGTCCATTTTTGCACGCCGCGACCGTAAAACAGCAGGTAGTCGCCCGCATTAAACACATTGTCAGAGCCTTTGTGGAGGTACACGGCGACTTCGGGCAAGTCGTCATAGACGGGTTTGGTGAAATCCGCATCAAGGAGCCAGCCGCCGTAGCCATAGATTTTCACTTTTGCAGGGTCAGAAAAGCCCATGTTCTTGATTTCCTCGAAAGTGAGTTTGTAAATAGCATTGTCATAGACTTTTAGCTGCACCCACCGACCCGCACTGAACACCGAATTGTCGGCAAACAGCGCGAACGGATGGACTAAAAGAAGCCCCAAAATAGACACTATGACACTATATTTTCTCATTCCTAATTTTATATCCTTTACCTTATACCCTTTACCTTATATCCTTTATTTTATATCAAAATCCAGCAGTTTCCGGTTGCCGATATAGCCTTCCAAATGGTCGTTGATGTGCAGAGTGCCCACTCCGACCGGCGTTCCCGTGTAAATCAGGTCGCCCATTTTCAGCGTAAAAAACCGACTGATGTACTCAATAATTTCATCCAATTTGAACAACATATCTTGCGTGTTGCCCTGCTGCACCGTTTGCCCGTTGATGTTCAGATGAAACGGCAATTTTTCTACGTCCCCATCCAATTGGTCAATCGCAACAAACTCTCCCACCACAGCCGAATTGTCAAACGCCTTGCAAACCTCCCACGGCAACCCGTCTGTCCGAAGTTTTGTCTGTAAATCCCTCGCCGTCAAGTCGATACCAACCGTCACCTCATCAAAATAGCGATGCGCAAATTTGCGTGAAACATTTTTTCCCAACTTACTGATTTTCAGCACAATCTCCGCCTCATATTGCAAATCCGACGAGAAATCCGGCAAATAAAACGGCTTCCCATCGCGCAACAAAGCCGTATCCGGCTTCATAAAAATGGTAGGCGCGTTCAGTATTAACGCATTCCGTAGCTCTTTATTGTGTGCCGCATAATTCATCCCAATGCAAAATATTTTCATAAGCTGTTTGCAAAGCGACGTGACATTGTTCTTTTCTCTCGCATCACTTGTGAGAGTGTTGGTGCGTTTACGCCAAGCATTTCAGACAGTTCTTTTTGCTTGAGATTTCTGCTGTACATTTCATCTTCACTACTCTTTATCAATGGCGATTTTTGTCTTACTTTGAGACATTTGAACGGATAGTATTCGGTTTCGTACTGAGCACCTAACCTACCTAACCGTCCAATTTCGCGAGTATATTCATTGTCTGCATCCGATTCCAGCAAGCCTTTTTCGGTTGCCTCGTTGATAAGTTCGTCCACTCGGATGCGGATGGCATCGTATTCTTCTCGCGTTTTTGCTTTTTCTAATGTTTGTAAATCCATAACAAATTATTCTAAATTGTTGCACTATTAATTTTATCATATTCGGCATGTGTTCCTATGAATCGCATAGATAAAAAACCCATTACAAAAGTAACGACAGCCACTATCCTGTATCCATTTCCTTTGATATTAAATACATAACGCGCATTACCTACATAATCGGCGGATGGAAATGTTTCTTTCAAGTCGTTGTGATTTTTCCATTGGGCAGCCTCCACTGTATCTATCCATGCTTGTAACGCATTGCGAGTTACGGCATGTTTTATCATGTATTGTTCTATCTCTATTTTATTTAAAATCTGCATTTCATTCAATTATCTTAAAAATTTAGACTATCAGACTGCAAAGTTACTGTTTTTTTCTGAAATAAATATCGTACCTTTGCTCTGTCAATATCACAATCACAATGAAAGTTTTGTTTATATCTGCTTGGTATCCAAATCGTTATGATGCGATGGCCGGTCTGTTTGTTCAAAAACATGCGGAAGCTGTCAATTTGTATTGCGATGCAAAAGTGCTGTATGTGCATGCAGATACGCATATTCGCACGTTTGAAATTGTTGACCGGAAGCATAACGATTTGAATGAGATTATTGTCTATTATCCGGCAAAGGCATCCACGAACGTGTTTTGCAAATTACTGAAAACTTGGAATTACGTTAGAGCCTATTGGAAGGGCTATAAATACATCACAGGAAAAGACTATTCGCCTGATATTGTGCATGTTAATGTGCTGACACGGACGGGTTTCATTGCGTATTTGTACAAAAAATGGAAAGGTGTGCCGTATGTGCTCACGGAACATTGGACTCGCTATTTGCCACAAAACTTTGGTTACAAAGGTTTTTTGAGGAAAAAGATTACGGAGCTTGTTGTTCGTAATGCTTCGGCGGTGATGCCGGTGTCCATATCTTTGCAGCAGGCAATGCAGGGGAATCGGTTGCATAATGCTCACTATACGGTGGTGAATAATGTTGTGGATGATTTCTTTTTTGACGAGCGTGTGGTTTCGCATCGAGAGAAAAAACGAATTTTGCACATTTCTTGCTTTATTGAACGGGCAAAAAATGTTTGCGGAATGTTGAGGGCTGTGCAGGCTTTGTCGAAGCAACGCACTGATTTTGAATTGATTATCATCGGTGATGGTCCCGATTTTGATAAGGTAACTGCTTATGCCCGAACTTTGGATTATCCTCCCAACACTGTTTCTTTTGTTGGCGAGCAGACTCCGCACGAGGTGGCTAATTGGTTTGGCGACAGTGATTTCTTTGTTTTATTCTCAAATTATGAAACGGCCGGCGTAGTTATTGCAGAAAGTTTAGCAAGCGGGACACCGGTTATCGCAACACCTGTAGGTATTGTTCCTGAAGTAATTGGCGAATTTAACGGCTATATTGTTGATTGTAAGGATGATGAAATGCTAAGCGAAAAAATGAATACTATGCTTGACAACTATCACCAATATGATGTAGAAAGTATAAGAAAAGGTGCGATAGAGAAATTCAGTTTTAAAAATATGGGAAAGAAAATATATGAAATCTATCTACGAGTTATTGGTTGATGCTATTTTAGGCCGGTTGCCTCATGATTGGCAGGACAATATCTTCGCTTTGAGGCGTTTTAATCTCAAACGGATGATGCATCCCGACCGACAACTATTGATTGCCGTTATTGACGGGCGGGGTTTTCAAGGAGGGCTTTGCGACCGTTTAAAAGGGATTGTTTCGCTGTTTCACTATTGTTTGCTAAATGCTGTTGCGTTCAAAATCAACCATATTTCCCCTTTTGAACTGTCGGATTATTTACTGCCGAACGAATATGATTGGAAATTGTCGCCTGCCGACAAAATAACCCACCACTTGTGCGAAGCAAAATATATCAGTTTGATTGCCGACCCATCGGCACGGCGATTGGTGCGCCTGAACACCCGACGACAAATCCACGCCAAAGCTAATCGCGATATTGTGGACGAACTGAATGCAGCCTATCAAACGCATTATACATGGGGCGAATTGTTTAAGAAACTTTTTAAACCAACGGACGAACTCCGCGATTTAATTCGGAATTGCCGGTCGAAAATTGGTGGAGAATATTGTGGTGCTGTGTTTCGATTTCAAAATTTGTTGGGTGATTTTGTTGAATACAAGTATTCGGAATTGCCGGACGAAGCAAAAACGGCACTAATCGCCCAATGCCGCCAATCCATTCTTGACCTTCAGCAAACAGTGGCACACAAACGGATTCTTGTAACAGCCGACAGTGCTTTGTTTTTGCAAAGTGTGGCAGATATGGACCATGTTTTTGCGTTCCCAAGCAAAATAGTGCACCTCGACACGGCAAAAGGCGAGGCGCACGAGGTGTATTTGAAGTCATTTCTCGATTTTTATTTGCTCTCGGAAGGTGTCAAAGTGTATTCCATCGGCACCGCGCAAATGTATAAATCCGAGTTTCCTCTGTATGCCGCAAAATTAAATAATGTGCCGTTTGAAAGAATATTGATTAACTAAGAAAAACAATGCCCAACTTAAAAACAAAACTGTCACGCTACTCCAAAGTAATTGAAAATTACCTTTTTATGACTTTTTCGCAAGGTGCAAGTTTGTTGGTGGGATTGTTGCTGTATCCGTATTTAATCAGGGTGTTGGGCGGAGAAGTCTATGGCACCTATATTTTTGCACTGTCCAATGTGCAGTTTTTTACGGCTTTCATCTCGTTTGGATTTGCGATGCCTGCGCTAAAAAAAATAGCCCTGTTTCAGGATGATTTGGAGGTGAAAAGTCGGACGGTTTCGGAAGTGTTAGTTGCCAAATGTTATCTCCTTTTGTTTTCGGTTGTCGTGCTGGTGATACTCTTATTGGTGGTGCCTTTTGTACAACAACATTACCTCCTTTACTTGATTGTTTTTTCCACCGCCATCAACGAAATATTGTTCCCTGTATGGTATTTTCAGGGGATGCAAAAGATGAAATTTGTAACGTGTGTCAATTTGAGTTTGCGTTTTTTGACCATCCCGTTTATCTTTATTTTTATCAAAACGGCGGACGATTTGCTCAAATATGCCGCCATAGTATCATTTATTCCGCTGTCAGGAGGAATTTTTACAATGTTTTACCTCAAAATCAAAGAAAACATACAATTTCGATTTGTTTCTTTGAGTGCTCTCAAACCTGTTTTTCGGGATGCTTTGCCCTTCTTCTGGACATCCGCACTTGGAACTGTTAAATCTGAAACCGTCACATTTGTCATCGGCACTTTTTTCAACATGAAAGACGTGGCGTTATACGATTTAGCCAATAAAATTGTGTCAATTCCACGATTGATGATAACCTGCCTCAATGCGGCATTGTTTCCAAGCGTAGTAAAAGACATAAAACCGGTTGTGGTGAAAAAAATTATCCGTTACGAACGCCTGATAGGAATTGCTATCATGGGGCTGATTGCCGCGTTCGGCTATTGGGCGGTACTGCTGTTTGGCGGGGCTGATATGATTGGTGCGTATCCGCTCGCGATTGTGCTGAGCCTGACAATTTACACTTATCTGGAGGTGGGCTGCTACATCAATTATATTTTTGTACCGCAAAACAAATATTATTTTGTGACAAAAAATCAATTTGTTGCCCTTGTTTCCTTCCTCATCATGGGTTGTTTGGGTGCTTTTATCTTAAAAAACATGCTGCTGATAGTGCTGGCATATTCATTGGCGGGCATAGTAGAAATTGTTTATTGCAAATACCTCATTATCAAACATCAATTGTTATGACGCCCGGAGTATCCATATTAGTCCCTGTATATAATGTTTCTGCCTATATTGAACGTTGTGCACACAGTATTTTCCAACAAACATTTCAGGATATTGAATATGTGTTTGTAAACGATGGAAGTACGGATAACAGCATAGATGTACTGAAATCGGTTATAGAGCACTATCCGGCACGAAAGCCACATATCAAAATCATTGAATTTGCACAAAATCAAGGCTTAGCAGTTGCCCGAAATACACTGATTGAACATTCCACCGGAAAATATATTTTGTCTGTCGATAGTGATGATTACATTGATGTGGAAATGGTAGAAACATTGTACAACAAAATAGAAGACGAACAAGCGGATATTGCGGTTTGTGATTTAGTGAACGAATATTCCGATGGCACCAGCCGTTTTATGCTTGATTATGTGCCTGAAAATCAAGAAGATTATTTTTTTGAAATGTTAAAAAATGACCGTTCACAATCTTATCGTGTCACCAAACTTGTGCGGCGCGATTTGTACGAAAAAGCCGATTACCACATTCCGAGTGGGCTGAATTATTTGGAAGACCGCTATCTGATGCCCCGATTGTATTATTATGCAACGAAAATTGTCAAGGTAAATCAGCCTTTTTATCATTATATTCACTATAATGCCGCCTCTATAACAAAAAATAAAGGTCAAATGCATTTTGAAAATTCGCTTCTTTTTTGGCAGTCAATGGACGAATTTCTAAAAGAAAAGGACCTTTATAATCAATACAAAGAGGTCGTTGAACAAAGTAAAGTAGCGAATAAAGTTCATTTAATGGTCGATGTGCGCTCCTACAAACTTCGCAAAGAATATGCAACGATGTTCCGCGACATTGAAATGAAATATATCCATCGTTTTCGACGTGGCGAACGACTGATGCTGTGGTTGGTGCACTACCGACTGTTTGCAGCAGCACAACTGTGTCATCAACTGCTCCGGTGGAAAAATCTGCGACTAAAATGATGGGAGGAGGTGTTGGCGCAGCATTTCTGATTAAACGATTGCTAATTCAAAAATTTGCATTACCTTTGCGGGGTGAAACAATTTAAAACAAATAAAAATATGGAAACAACAGTAAAAAAATGTACAAAAATGTCGAGAATGGAAACATCCATTCAAAAGCGCATTAAGGAAGGAAAGCCATTATCGGCATGTGCCAAGTATTGGCTAACAATCGGTGCTAATGATTGGGAAATAGTTGACATGAAAGCCGTACTACGATGAGATACTATATTAACATACAATTCAATTTTGGAATATAAAACCATATACATAATTTATTGTTTTTCAATCACATACAAATTTTGTCGTTAATTTAAATTATTTTGATTACCCTTGTGCCG
>BBRT01000175.1 GCA_001417715.1 Candidatus Symbiothrix dinenymphae | reverse complement strand
AATTTAAATTCATTGTTATGGAAACTAAAATTAAAAAAGAGAGAAAGCGTGAACCTACAGTATGGCACTATGTGGGTGGCAAAAAGATTGGTAAGGCAACCTTTCCACCGCCGTCAGGCAACAAAACACCGGCTGCGATTTGGCGGCAAGCGCATCCGGGCGTGCAGGTATTGGAGATTTTGGACATGAGAGCAGTAATGAAGTAGTAACCTATCAAATTATTTTCTTATGACCAGAACCCGATATCTTGTAGATACCCATAATCATCACGACCCGAATGACCACATGCTTATTTCGCAGGCTATCACGGAGAGGATGTGTATGGTAAGTTCCGACAAGCAGTTTCGGAATTATTCTGATAAGCAGTTTGATTTGTTTTTCAATCATCGGTGAGATTTTTTCTTCAAAAAGTGAGTGGAGCGAGTGAATCGTAGCCACTTTCTTTTTTTTTTGTTGATTGGGGAAAAAGTTGTACCTTTGCGGCGGGAATAAATAATAATTTGAAAGGTATGCCTGAAATATCAAATTTTTACGGGATAGTTATTACGATGCTATTCAATGAACACAATCCTCCACATTTTCATGTAAAGTATGGAGAATGATGAGTTGCTGGCGAATTGGGAAAAAATAGAGAATAGAAAGGCGTTAGATAAAATAGAACCACTAAAATGAAACATTATGAAACTTATTTGGGTCACTGATGCAAAATATGTGAAAGACTATAAAATAGCACTCACATTCAATGACGGTTTGAAAAAAACCGTTGATTTGGCTACGCACCTTTATGGAGACATTTTTGAACCGTTGAAAGACATTGACAATTTCAAGAACTTTTCTGTTTCCGATTGGTCCGTCGAATGGAAAACCGGTGCAGATATGGCACCCGAATTTCTTTATGCGTTGTAAAAGAGTTTTTCCCTTCAATCAAAGAGAGTGGAGCGAGTGAATCGTAGCCACTTTCTTTTTTTTT
>BBRT01000174.1 GCA_001417715.1 Candidatus Symbiothrix dinenymphae | reverse complement strand
TAGTCTACGGTATAACAGTGTGTCGTCCCATGCGGGACTTGGGGGGGGGGCGGGGGCTCCATCACTCCCGTAGACTGAAGTCTACGGTTAATAAAGTGCTGTCCCTGCGGGACAAAACACCGTTTGCTAAAAATAGCACCTGAAAAAACGATTTAGCCCAAAATTTTAATTTTTTTTTTGTGTCCGCAGAATCAACGCAAAGTCTTAATACCCCATACGGGGTAGTTGGTCACCGTAAATTTGATGCGGTTGCCCCGGGTCATTACCCATGGTGTGCTACTATTTCAAAAAAAGTCCCTACCTTTGCCCCGAATTTAGCAATTCATAACGACAGATTCATATTTTTCATGAAAAATTCTGAACTCGTTCACATCGGTACTATCATCAAAAAGGAACTCGACCGGCAGGAGCGTTCCGTAGCTTGGCTGGCAGGTAAAATTGACTGCCACCGCACCACATTATCGCGGATGCTGGAGAAAAACAGCATCAACAGCGAAATCCTGTATAGCATTTCGGCAGAGTTGAAAGTGGATTATCATGCCCTTTACAGCCAAAATTTACAAAAGCAGGCCGATGCAATTATGCATCAAAATGATGCAATTATGCAGCAAACCGGTGCAATTGTGCAGCAACAGTCCTCTGATTATCACTCAAATATGTCGTACCTTTGCCGCGTGATATTTTTTGTTAAAAGTATAAACATAAAAAAAATCATGAAAAAGGTATTTATTCTTATCATCGCCGCCTTGTGCAGCACAAATGCTGCGTTTGCGGATGATTCCCACGGCACAACCGGTGACTCCTGCACCTGGGATTACGATAGCAGTACTAAAACGCTGACTTTTAGCGGAAGTGGAGCTATGGGAGATGACTCTTATCCTGCCTGGGGTGATGCCACTTTTGTTATTATTAGTGAGGGGATTACAAACATTGGGTCGGGTGTTTTTTCCGGTTTCAGCGGTCTTACCTCC
>BBRT01000173.1 GCA_001417715.1 Candidatus Symbiothrix dinenymphae | reverse complement strand
ACTGTCGGGCAAATCTTCGCACTATTTAGTCGTTTTGGTGTAATAATTATACGCTTCCCATGAAATCACTTGTCCGTGTGCTTTGATGGTTGCCGTAATGTCCAAATCCGTCACGCCGTCGCCATAAGTCAGCAAAAATCGTTCGTTGCCCACATATTTTTGAATCCGCTTGATACGCCCGCCGGTCATCGTATTCAACCCCGTGTCCACCATTGTCACTTTCCAATCTTCGGAATGATTGTCGTGAATCGTGATGCTGTTGTCCGCCAAATCAACGGTCATATCGCTGTTGTGCCGAAAATAGTTGGCAAAATATTCCTTGATTATATACTGCTTATAGCCGCAGCAAACGATAAATTCCTTGATGCCATAGTGGCTGTAAATCTTCATGATGTGCCACAAAATGGGCTTACCGCCGATTTCCACCATCGGTTTAGGGATGGAGGTTGTTTCTTCACTCAAACGCGAGCCAAGCCCGCCTGCCAAAATCACTGCTTTCATCTGTTTACAAATGCTTTAATCGTTTTTATCGTGTAGTCCAGCATCTCTGCCGTCCTACCCGGATATACCCCTATCCAGAGCGTGTTGTTCATCACAAAATCGGTTGTTTCCAACTTTCCGACAACGCGATAACCCTCACCCGCTTTTCGCATCTCATCAAAAGCGGGATGCCTTAACAGATTACCAGCAAACAAGTTGCGTGTCTGTATCTTGTTGTTTTCCAGATATTCCGACAATTCATTGCGCGTAAATCCCGCATCCGGCTTGACGGAAATAAGGAAGCCAAACCAACTTGGGTTGGAATTTTTGCTTGCTTCCGGCAAAATAAGTCCTTTCAGCCCGGTCAAACCTGCCTTTAAGGTATCAAAATTTCTGCGCCGCGCCGCCGTAATCGCATCAATTTTTTCCAATTGCGCACAGCCAATTGCCGCCTGCATATCCGTCACTTTCAGATTATAGCCGAAATGCGAATACA
>BBRT01000172.1 GCA_001417715.1 Candidatus Symbiothrix dinenymphae | reverse complement strand
ATACGTCACCCAAATTGAAGTTAAGCGTACGAGAACCCCATATTTGAATCAAAAAATAATTTTTAGGGCATTTATGCGATTCTCAGACGCTCAAAATGCCTTGCGTCACCCAAGTGTTAAAGTCAGGGGGAAAAATCCGAATTTCTTATCTCCTGTGAATTTTTCAGAGCCATTGTAACCGAATGCAAATTCAGCAAAATAACGGTTGTCGTAATCGTAGGTAGCCCTGCCGGAAATACCCGCATTCCTTTCGGGCAACGATTCATAGATGCTGCCTGATATGCCGCTGGTCAGCAAATATTCCTCCGCCATGCCCACAACCATCGCTCCTACGGAATGGCTGTCGAATTGACGGTCCCAATTCAACCGCCCTTCGTAATAGTAGTGGGTAGTGGCATCACGTTTGCCTTCCACATTGCCAAGATAGGCTTGGCCGCCGGTAGGGTTGAGATTCAGCAAAGTGTATTGATTCGTAATCGGGTCGTAGGTATTCACCGAATAGTAATATGGCAGTATCTTACGTTGAGCGGACGAAAGCCCCCATACATTGGCAGACACTTTTGCCTGAAATTTTAATCCTTCGGTAAGCATGTTCAAATCCTGCATCAGTGTCACCTGTGTGGTGAGCGTACTTTCGTCCCGAGTTTCATATCCCTGCACCATTTGGGCATAAGGGTTGGAGCGGGGAGTACTACCTCCGGATGGGAAAACACTTCCAAACAGAATGTTTTTTGTCCATGTGTTGGCTTCGTCCGGCTCATATACAGCGGGAAAATCCACCGGATTGGTACTCATCACCGTTTTGAAGATGTTACTTGCTGCAGTGTTGCTTGGGTCAGTGTTGTATGGACCGGTATATTTTTCGAAACGTCCCTGAATACGGGTGTCCAATGTGGTGGTTTTGGTCAGTTTGAAAATGACATTACTCCGCACATGGAACCGGTTGATATCAATATTGTTGTTGTAATTGTTCCGCC
>BBRT01000171.1 GCA_001417715.1 Candidatus Symbiothrix dinenymphae | reverse complement strand
GTACCCCGCGAGGGCAACGACTATCCGCGTATGGCAGAAACGCCATCGGGAATGTTGAACGCGGTGGGCTTGCAGAACAAAGGCGTGGATTATTTCATCAATTACATCTACCCCGACATCAAGGACATCGACACCAACGTGATGGTGAATGTGAGCGGCTCAACGGTGGCAGATTACGTTGCCTGCGCAGAAAAAATCAATGCGCTGGAGCGCATCCCCGCCATTGAACTGAATATATCCTGCCCAAACGTCAAACAGGGCGGCATGGCGTTTGGAACGAACTGCCAAAGTGCCGCCGAAGTGGTGCGGGCAGTTCGGAAAGTCTATCACAAAACGTTGATTGTGAAACTATCACCCAATGTGACGAACAGCGCCGAAATTGCGCAAGCCGTTGAAACAGAGGGAGCTGATGCCGTTTCTTTAATCAATACTTTACTGGGAATGGCAATCGATGTGGAACGCCGCAAGCTGCTGTTATCCACCGTCACGGGCGGACTTTCGGGACCATGTGTCAAGCCCGTAGCCCTGCGGATGGTGTACCAAACCCACAAAGCAGTCAAAATCCCCGTCATCGGCATGGGCGGCATTTCCAACTGGCAAGATGCAGTAGAATTTATACTTGCAGGCGCAACAGCCATTCAGATAGGCACTTACAATTTCATTGACCCTGCTATTTCGGTGAAAGTGGTGGATGGCATCAATGCTTATTTGGATGGGCACGGCTTTCAATCGGTGCAGGAGTTGGTTGGGGCGTTGGAGGTGTAATCAAAATGCTGCCTGCAATTAAAAAAAAATCCTTACCTTTGCCGCCGATATTTACACTAATAGTTATGAATTAAGTAAATATCAGACGATATTGGCTCGAATGAATGAGCGAATACGAGTGATAACAGCTTAAACAATAGGAGATTATGATGACATGACAGTGGTAGTACGCACATTTTAGTAGAAAAAGGCGTTTATCTTAATTTTGGTACTTGAAATCTCGACAATTTCAAAAGATTTCCAAAAAGAAAGTGACTGACGTTCACGCTTCGGCGTGAATGAAATTCATTTATTTGGAAATCAGGTAGTCGAGAACCTCAAGTACCGATAAAACACGAGTTTTGTCCGCGCTTTTTTTATGTGTGTATGGTAGAAGTTCTACTTGGGGCAAAAAAGATAGGAAAGTTTTGCGAAGCTATCGAAAATAAAAGAGCAAAAAATAAGTTTTAATAATTGTCCGCATAAGGAACGGACGTAAAGTAATTAAAAGAATGAAAACAATTATTGTATCTTGTCTTTCAGTTTGTTTAGAGTTTGTGCTTGTAGCTGTTATTATAGCAGGTTCTGTTATAGGTTATAAAGTAAGTTATCCCCTCTATGGGGAATGGAGTATTATACTTGGTGCACTTGCCGGATTTGTTGTTGATATAATTGTACTTGGTCCTATATGTATTCTTCTTGACATGTGGGAATATCAAAAACGGATTTGCGCTAACGTAGAAAAACTTGTATCCCCTGAAGCGGTAAAAAATGAATTAGAACAAAAGGAAGCAAGGGTAGAAGTTGCGGAGGTGGTGTCCCCACTATGATGCCCCCTTGTTCGGCGTAGCGTCCGCGTGGCGCCCGGAGTTAGGCGCAAGGCTCCAGCCTTGCATATACGAGCTGCAAGAGCCGCCCGAGAGCACAAACTTTCGAACGGCTTTTGTTTTAATCAAATTTACGGAAACCAACACAGCACGCAAAAAGGGCGCACCCGTAGGTGCTCTCCCTGCGTGTCTGCCCTGATGGTAATAAACGAATTTGCCCAGATAATGAGGGTGCGCCAGTCGTGTTTGGAAGATGATAACACGGGCTGAAAGCCCCCCATATCCCCAGCCCACCACCATTCATCATCTGCCGCCAACAATCGGGCAAATTTTTGAAAATATATGCCAAAACATTTGCCAATTCAAAAATTTGCATTACCTTTGCGATATGAAACAATTTAAAACAAACAAAAATATGGAAACAACAGTAAAAAAACGTGTGAAAAAAGTATGCGCTGCAGAAGCAGTCATTCAAAGAATGATAAAGGAAGGAAGACCTTTATCGCCATTCGCCAAATATTGGCTATCAATGGACTATAATGAGGGTAAAATATTAGACATGAGGGCAGTATTACGATGAGATACTATATAGACACCAATGTGCTAATTTTTCATCTATCTAAAACCACTGATGATTTGAGTTCAAAAGTCAATGATATTTTATTTGATTGCGGCAATACAATTTTGGTTAGTTCATTGGTAGTCAAAGAATTGCTGTTATTGTATTCCAACTGCCCCGAAGTGGAACTGTTTGTGAACGGCATAAGTCAAGGTGTGAAAAAGCGCGATGCTGCCAAGTTTCCGGCAGCCAATCTGCGCTGGCAAGTGGCGTTGAACGAAGGGCAAAATGACATCCGATCCGTTGCAAAAAAGGCAAAACAACCGTCATGGATGCGGTAGGGTGGGGGTATCAGACTGAAAAATGGGGGAATCCGGCGCAAATTCAAGTGAAAATTCTGCCTGTGAGTGAGGGCATTGCGGGTCAGGTCCCCAATGACAAGAAAATGGACGGCGATTTTGTTTGGGTGGAAGCCACTTTGCTTGATGCCGATGGAGTGCCGTGTTTGGATGCCCGAAACTACTTAGAATTTAGTTTAGCAGGTGATGGCAATTTGCTTGATAATCAAGGCTATTCGGCAGGTTCGCACAAGTTGCAAGCCTACAATGGACGTGCTCAAATTAAGGTAAAATTGAACGGAAGCGATACGAATGTAGTGGTAGTGAAATCACCTAAAATCAACTCGAAAGTTGCTATGATAACACATTATCAATAAGTAATATAAGTGTGGATTATTACAAAAAAAGATAAAAATAGTAATTTATAAATTTGATAAAAAATAGCGTATGGAAACAATGAAAATGGAACAGAAAACACCGGAGAATATCGACGAATACATCGCCGGTTTTCCCATTGAGGTTCAGGCAATTATGACGAATTTCAGGCAAATTATCCACGAAGTCGCGCCCGAAGTAAAAGAAAAAATCAGTTGGGGAATGCCTACGTTCACGTTAAAGAAAATTCTCGTACAGTTTGGCGGTTTTAAAAATCACATCGGCTTCTTCCCCGGTCCGGATGCCATCGCAGCATTTCAAGACGAATTAGCCGCCTACAAAACCAGCAAAGGCACTATTCAGTTGCCCTACAAGCAACCATTCCCCACAGAATTGGTGAAAAAGATTGTCAAATGGAAGCAAGAAAACATAGCAATATTATGAACGAAAAAACGTACAAATTTGAAGCGGAAATAAAAAAAGTCCCCGATATTGACGGTGCCTACATTGAAATCCCCTTTGATGTGAAAAGTGAGTTTGGAAAAGGGCGTGTGAAAGTGCTGGCAACGTTCGATGATGAGCGATATGAAGGTAGCCTCGTCAAAATGGGAACGCCCTGCCACATCATCGGCATTCGCAAAGAGATACGGAAGAAAATCAATAAGCAGGCGGGGGATGTGATAAGGGTGACGATACGGGAGCGTGAATGATAGTTTACTATTATTACAGTTTCTCTACATTGATTCCGGAATCTCGAAAAGCTGCAGCTTGTTTTTTATCGAATGTAATCGCATAATCAACATCACCCATTTTAGCCGTTTCAAACAGCCTCATCAAGATGTTTGCGCACCGCAGGAGCATTTGCCTCGCATGTTATTGAAGATATTATCGCCGATGTGTCCATATATATTTTCATGTAAACTCCCTTTCTTCGCGCATTTGGCTGATATATTCGGTTGTATCAAAATCAGGGTGAACTATAGGAAGTCCCAATGCGTATGATTTTTTCTGTGGTAATACTTCGGTTTTATTGCGCAAACGCGAACCATTAATCTGCATGAAAATCATGTAGTCAAATAGTTGGTCAATCAACTGTGGGTCATCGACTCGTTCGATTTCTCTTATTAATAATTCTTTTCCTATATTGTTTTTTTCGGTGCAGAGGTATGAATTATTTTGCTATGCTGCAAATAAAACAAGAACCAGTTCAAAATTTTTCCGTATCTTTGTCGGCAAAATAAATAATACAAGCAAACAATGGAAGCAAAATTTATCACTCTCACAAAAGAGAACATCGCGACAGAGCATATTTGTTGCGCGATTTCCGACAAAAAATGCACGGAAGGCTATGAATTGAAAAAGGAATGGCTTGCGAAAGAGTTCGACAACGGCTATGTGTTTCGCCGATTAGACGAGCGAGCGAAAGTGTTTATTGAGTATGGTCCTGCCGAAACGGGGTGGGCACCGATTGATGCACCTAACTATTTGCTGCTCAACTGTTTTTGGGTTTCGGGGCAATACAAGGGGCAGGGCTATGCCAAGGTTCTGTTGCAATCGGCGATGGACGATGCCACGGCGCAGGGTAAGGACGGGCTTGTGACCATTGTCGGGACGAGCAAATTTCATTTTATGAGCGACACCAAATGGCTTTTGCGGCAGGGGTTTACGGCTTGCGAAATCCTGCCGCATGGTTTCAGCCTTTTGGTGAAAAAGATTCGCCCCGAAGCCGCCAATCCCAAATTCAAAGACACCGTAAAGAGTGGCGAATGTGAATACAAAGATGGCATAACGGTTTATTATTCAAATCGCTGTCCGTTTGCTGAGTACCACATTTACAATTCGCTGGTCGAATCGGCAAAAAAGCGCAATATCCCGCTCAAAATCATTAAATTGGAAACAATGAAATCGGCACAATCATCGCCCACGCCCGCCACGATATTCAGTTTGTTTTACAATGGGAAGTTTGTTACGACCGACATCAGCGTTTGCATGGATAGCCGTTTTGATAAAACTGTAAAATAATTGCAATTTTTGTGTGTTATTCAAATAAAAGTATTACCTTTGCACCCGATATAAAAATTAAACTTAATAAAAAACAATTGTAATGTTAAAAACAAAAGAAGTACAAGAGTTATTTAGCCAATTCGAAGCGGTTGCCTCCGAATACAATGGCTTGGAGTGTTGGAGTGCACGCGAATTGCAAACCCTGTTGGGTTACACCCAATGGCGTAATTTTGTCGGGATTATCGACAAAGCGAAAGAAACTTGCGAAAACACCGCTGTGAGTATCCCAGACCATTTTGCTGACGTCAGCAAAATGGTTGTGATAGGCTCTGGGGCAGAAAAGGAGATTGAAGACATCTTTCTCACCCGCTACGCCTGCTATCTGATTGCGCAAAATGGCGATTCACGCAAGCCGGAAATTGCCTTTGCGCAGACGTATTTTGCTATACAAACACGCCGTGCGGAGTTGATAGAGCAGCGTTTGTTGGAATTGGAACGGGTGGAAGCTCGTGCAAAATTGAAGGAAACGGAGAAACTACTTTCAAAAGTGTTGTTCGAACGTGGAGTGGATGACAAAGGGTTTGCAATTATTCGCTCGAAAGGCGATAAAGCCCTTTTTCATTTGGACACGAAGCAATTGAAGCGGAAGTTTAATGTGCCGGAAAGCCGTCCGGTAGCCGATTTTTTGCCAACAGTGAGCATCAAAGCCAAAGATTTTGCCGCCGCAATGACTGCCGAAAATGTGCAACTAAAAGATTTGTCGGGCATCCCATCCATTGAACGAGAGCATGTAGAAAACAATCAGGGCGTGCGCAAAATCATGCTTGAACGCGGACTATCACCGGAAAATCTACCTCCGGCAGAAGATGTGCAAAAAGTGGCGCGGCGATTGAACTCGGAAAAGACAAAACTGATGAAAGTATGACCCGCTTGGCATCGGTGTTGCGCAATCAGTTTTAATTTCGCGACATCAATATGCTTTCTTTGTGTTCGTACCTACTTGGTTTCATTCATTTTTTTTCGTATCTTTGTAGTGCAGAAGTAAGATTTTATTTTACAAAGCAAATGTTTAATTTTAAAATTTTTCAATTATGGCAAAGAAAGTTGCAGTTTTGGCAGTAAATCCTGTCAATGGTTTTGGGTTATTCCGGTATTTGGAAGCCTTTTTTGAGAATGGTATTCCATTCAAAACGTTTGCGGTGGCAGCGACCCCGCACATCAAAACAAATTCGGGCATCAGCCTGCAAACGGATGATGTCGTCGCCAATCTGAAAGGGCACGAAAGCGAGTACGATGCCTTGGTGTTTGCGTGTGGCGATGCTATGCCGAAGTTTAGCACAAATGCCGGAAGTCCTGAAAATCAGGATATGCTGGCTGTCATCAAGGTTTTTGGTGACAAAGGCAAAGTGATTGTCGGTCATTGTGCCGGCGCATTGCTTTTCGACAGCGCAGGAATCGCCACCGGCAAGCGTGTAGCACTCCATCCGTACATCAAAGCCGCCGTAAAAAGCGCAATCGGGACGGACGAGCCATCGGTTGTGGACGGCAACATCTACACCGCGCAAACAGAAAACACGCTGTGTGCGCTGATGCCTAAACTTTTGGAGGTGCTGAAATAGCCCCGTAGTGATGGTATGGTATCTATTTGTAGATAGCAACCATTTTTAAGAGCTGTCTTGAGAGTAAAATTTCAAGGCAGTTTTTGCAGATTGACAATTGCCTAAATGTATATCAGACACCACATCCGGCAAAACGCAATAAAAACAGAGATGTGAATTAAAAAAATTCATATCTTTGCAGCCGAAAAATAAAGGCTAAAAAATAAAGATGAAAGATAATATGATTATTACTGCTACACGCAGAAAAAACAGAACGAGAAAGTATGATTTATTTGTAAAGGAGATTAATCCGTTAGAGAGCGACCTGATTTTAGATGTCGGTTTTTGCAATCAAGAATACTCTGCTGCTGTAGATAACTATTTGGAAAAGCATTATCCTTATCCTCAAAAGATAACCGCTTTAGGCGTTGCTGATGAGGGAGATAATGTGTTTAAGCAATGCTATCCCGCAGTGAAAACGGTTTTGTATGACGGTCGAATATTTCCATTTACGGAAAATATGTTCAATATTGGCTGGTCTAATGCCGTCTTGGAGCATGTTGGTGAAGAGGAGCAACAGGTTGTCTTCCTGAAAGAGATGCATAGGACGTGTAAAAAGTTGTTTTTCACAACGCCTAATCGTTATTTTCCGTTTGAATTGCACACGCGAATTTTTTTGCTACATTGGTTGCCTAAAACTGTCTTTGATAAAATTCTATCTTTGACTTCAAAAAGTTGGGCTGCAGGCGATTATATGCATCTTCTTTCGCACAAGAAATTGGAAAAAATCTTAAAGAAAGCGGGTATTACCAATTTCAAAATATACAAAAATCGCTTCTTGGGCTTTACAATGGATTTCTGCATTGTTGTAATGTGATAAAAGGTGAATATAATTGTGTCCGAAAGAACACTCTTTCGGACGCTTGTTTATGCAATTCTCCCTCATCACTTTGATCACACTTCCAACGATAAAGAATGAAATAATTTGTATCTTTGCAGCCAAATTATAAACAATAAAAATATGAAAATTATGAAAGTCGCGTTAGTTATTATTGCAATCGTCATCGTATTGCTGGTGTTAGTTTATGCCTATTTTGGCGGATTTAAGCGGATTGAGTTCAGGGTGGAAGCGCAGGGTGGCGAAATGCTTGTGTATGAAGAAATGACGGGCGATTACGGTCAATCGGGTGCCGTCACGAATAGGGTGTATCATGCGCTTTTGGATAATTATGGCATTGCCACCACGCAAGGTTTTGGAATTTATTATGACAATCCCAAAGACGTGGAAAAGAGCAAATTGCGCTCGGAAGTCGGCTGTATCGTGGCGGATTTGGACAGCACAACTACCTCTAAATTGCTTGAACGATTTAAAGTAAAGACCTATCCCATAACGAATAGCATCGTTACAGAATTTCCATATAAAGGGATGATATCCATTTTCGTAGGCATAATGAAAGTGTATCCCGCACTTGCACAATACGCCAAAGAAAACGGCTATGCAGGGGGTGCGGTTATGGAGATTTACGATGTGCCGAACAAGACAATTATTTATCGGCAAGAGTTATTGGAAAGCAAATAATTGAGCATCAAAATGGGAAAAGTATTTGATTTTAAGAACGAATGTAAGCAACTGTATTTGCCCCCAAATACACCAACGCTCATTGACATTCCTGAAATTAACTTTGCGGCGGTTACGGGCAAGGGAAACCCGAATGATGCAGATGGAGAGTATCAGCAAGCCGTTGAGTTGCTTTATGCGATTTCTTACACCATCAAAATGTGCAAAAAGGGGAGTGAAATTCCCGATGGATATTTTGATTATGTGGTGCCGCCGCTGGAGGGATTATGGTGGATTGAAGACGGTGGCGATTGGCAATCGAAATCAGCGTATAACTGGACTTCGATGATACGGTTGCCTGAATTTGTGGATGCGAAAGTGTTTGATTGGGCGTGCAGGGAAGTGGCAAAAAAGAAAAAAATAGCAACCGATAGAGCCGTATTGTTCCCTTTCAAAGAAGGCTTATGCGTCCAATGTATGCACATCGGCTCGTTTGACTATGAGTCGAAAACACTTGAACTAATCGATGCTTTCATATCTGAAAATCAATTGGTTAAAGACATAAACAAATCAAGATTTCATCACGAAATTTATCTCTCCGATCCAAGAAAAACGGATGTTTCAAAGATGAAAACAGTGATAAGAATACCCGTCCAACGAACATAATGAACACCCCAATCACATTCAGACAAGCAGAAGCCGCCGATGCCGCGCGGATTTGGCAGATTATTTTGCAAGCCAAAGAGCAGATGCGCTTGCGAAACAGCCGCCAATGGCAGGACGGCTATCCCGCGATGCTCAATATCACGGCAGACATCGAACGGGGTGATGGGTATGTGCTGTGCCAAAACGGGAATGTGATTGCCTACGGGGCAGTTCTTTTTACCGGCGAGCCGACTTATGAAACGATACAGGGGCAGTGGCTCAGCAATTTGCCCTACGTGGTGATGCACCGCTTAGCCGTTGCCGATGAGGTGAAAAATCGCGGCATAGCAACCTTGTTTATGCGCAAAGTGGAAGAACTAAGCCTGCAACGAGGCATCCGCAGTTTCCGAGTGGACACGAATTTTGACAATCTCTATATGCTGAAAATGCTCGTTGCGCTGGATTTCACCTATTGCGGGGAAGTGTTGTATGACAATAATCCGCGCCGAGCGTATGAAAAACTGACTGCAAAATAACTCCCGCCCGCTGATGCACTCATAAAAAAAATGTTTTGCAACTTTTTTGCTGTTTAAAAATAAATTCGTAATTTTGCCGAAAAAAAAGGATGTGCCGAATATGAACATAAAAAATATAAACATATAAAAAAATAAAACATTATGGAACGAACAAAGCGATTTATGCTCAGCGAGCAGGAGATTCCGACCCAATGGTACAACATTGTGGCGGATATGAAGAACAAGCCGATGCCGTTGCTGCATCCGGGCACGAAACAGGCGATGACACCTGAGGATTTGTATCCGATTTTTGCGCAGGAGGTGTCGAAGCAGGAGCTCAATCAGACGGATGCGTGGCTCCCCATCCCCGACGAGGTGCGCGAGCAGTACAAGGTGTACCGCACCACGCCGCTGGTGCGCGCCTACGGGCTGGAAAAGGCGTTGGATACGCCCGCGCACATCTATTTCAAGAACGAGAGCGTGAGTCCCGTTGGCTCGCACAAGCTCAATTCGGCGTTGGCGCAAGCCTACTATTGCAAGCAGCAGGGCGTTACCAACATCACGACCGAAACGGGCGCGGGGCAGTGGGGCACAGCGTTGTCGTATGCCGCCAAGGTGTTTGGGCTGGATTTGGCGGTGTATATGGTAAAGGTGAGTTACGAGCAAAAGCCGTATCGCCGCTCGCTGATGCAGGCGTGGGGGGCGCAGGTGATTGCTTCGCCGAGTATGTCCACCAAGGCGGGGCGCGAAATTTTGACCAAAACCCCCACCTATCAGGGCAGTTTGGGCACGGCTATTTCGGAGGCTCTCGAACTGGCGATGCAAACGCCGAACTGCAAATATACGCTTGGCAGCGTGCTCAATCATGTGACGCTGCATCAAACGGTGATTGGCTTGGAAGCCGAGAAACAGATGGCAATGGCGGGCGAATATCCCGACATCGTGATTGGCTGCTTCGGCGGCGGGTCGAATTTTGGCGGCATCTCGTTCCCGTTTATGCGCCACAACATATTGGACGGCAAGCAGACGCGCTTTATTGCCGCTGAGCCGTCGTCGTGCCCGAAACTGACACGCGGCGTGTTTCACTACGATTTTGGCGACGAAGCGGGCTATACGCCGCTGATACCGATGTTTACGCTCGGACACAGTTTTGCCCCCGCGCACATCCACGCAGGCGGGTTGCGCTACCACGGCGCAGGCTCCATCGTGAGCCAACTGCTTAAAGACAAGATGATGGAAGCGGTGGATATTGACCAATTGGATTCCTTCAAAGCAGGCATCCTCTTCGCTCAAACGGAGGGCATCATCCCGGCACCCGAATCATCGCACGCCATCGCGGCAACAGTCAACGAAGCCCTGAAAGCCAAGAAAGAAGGCAAAGCAAAGATAATCCTCTTCAACCTGTCGGGACACGGGCTGATTGATATGACGGCTTACGACCAATATTTGGCGGGTGATTTGGTGAACTTCTCCGTGCCGGATGAGGAAATCCGCAAGAATATTGAGCAGTTGGCGGGGTTGGGGTAAAACAGCCCCTCCCTGCTGCCATAAGCAATAATCGCCCATTAATGCCAAACGGCGTTAGAGTGTAGCGAGGAGCTGTTTAAGTGCTTGTTAATGTACTGTTTCAACTCCGCAAATGCCATATTCTGCGTTTCGGCACTTACCTTGTCGCGAATGTCCCGCAATTGTTCAATCGTTGACCTGCTTACTGATTGCTTTTTTGTTGTCATAATATAATTCTTTTTGTGTTACACACCCAAAATTTCTCTTGGCGTTCTAATTTCTAAAATTTTATGTCCCAATTTATAGTTCACTGAATTGTAACCGCGTATTCTGGCTACATTCACAATATGTTTGAAATTCCAACTTGCCAAAATATCGGCATTATTCAATGTCGCTATGGCTATATGTCGGCAATCTTCCACACTGGTTTTTCCCACCACTTGTTCTCTAATGTAGCAGTCAGCCAACGCATTAGATAAGTCGGACATGGCAAGAAATTCTATATTCGCCGATGGAATCTGTCTTATCAAATCTTTTACATACTGAGGTGCTTTATCAAGCTCTATTTCAGTTAGTTGAGAATAAAGCAACGTTATTTCGCCGCTCATAATTTTATCTATGAATGGCTTTGTCCACTGCTCAAATTCAGGCTCAAAATACCCGCCAAAAACGGAAGTATCAACATAAATCCTCTCCATAACTATACTTTTTGCAAAAGACATTCCATATCTTCAAGATGTGGAATGTCTAAAAAACCGCAAATTGTTACACATCGTAATACTGCATCGTTGGAACTATCGCCAAGTAAACAGTATTATTCTTGTCAATTTCTTTGGCAGACATACTCCACGAATCAATTCGCGTCACACAAAACTTGTTACCGCTATACTTGTTGATAACGGTGTCACCTTTTTTTAAGGCAAGAAATTCTTCTTTTGTCATAATTGTTTTTTTTAATTTTAACCTGTCCGTATTTACCTTCTCTTTCGTAAATATCGGGCGTAAAGGTACAACATTTTTTTTAATTTACCAAATATGTTTGAAAAAACATTTTGTCAATTGAAAAATAACATCTACCTTTGCGCCCGATATTCGCTCGCTAAATGTAATGAGTGAATACGGACGGATGTTTGCTCGAAGTGAAAGAGTAAATACGAGTGACTAACAGATTAAAAATAAGGAGATTAGATTATGAAAACGTAAATGCGGTAATGCGCACATTTTAAGATTGGAAAAAGCGTTTTGCTATATTCCGGCTCAATGAAACTTAGACAATTTCAAACCGCCAAGGGTAGAGTGATGACGTTCACGCGATTGCGTTGGGCTGACTCATTTTATTTGGCGGTAAAAGGTAGTCTAAGACCTCATTGAGCGGATAGAAATTAGAGTTTTGTCCGCGTTTTTTTTATGCTGCGTATCTGAGGAAAGGACGACGGTTGACCAACAACCGGATAAAATTGGGGCAAGCCCTACAAAGCCGTTCAGAGTAGGGAAAAAATAAAGTAAAATGTCAAATTTAAAATTAAAAACAATGACAAAGTTAAAAAATGTATTTTTGCTGGCAGCGATGGCTGTTTCAGCGGTAACGTTCACAGCGTGTGACAAAGAGAATGAGGATGAGAATGAGAACAACGACACTCAGCCGACTGATACTACAAGTACTCAGCAAAGTATTTCAGAAATCAAGGCGACAGTGGTGAGCAATGGGGGCGTAACAACCGTTGACTCTGTAACATTCGAAATTGAGGAAGGAGAAGTATTAGCAAAAGGAACGTATGTCGATGGTTTTCTTAGTATCACATTGCCGGCAACTTTCGATAGCAAGTATTTTTTTTCTTTTTCTGATTTTGGCTTAGGAGAGGGTGTAACGGTTAGCGACCCCAATGTCAAGATGGCTGGAGATGGTTGTTTTATTTTTGCCCATAAAGATGGCTTCAAACTAGGCGCATTTTACTATGGCGATGAAGACACCATCGATGCCGGTTTTTATTATGTTGACAGGGATGTTACGATAACCGGAACATATACGAGGGGGACAATGATTACTCATTTTAATGCTTCCTTGAAGAAAGGATGGAACAAAATGTTTTCTATCGGTTCTGAAAATGAAACCACAAAAACTTATACCACAACGACTACAGAGCCAAGCGGGCTGAAGTGGTTTTTTGATCCATACAACAGCAGCAATAACATACTTGCTGCTGCGCTTTTAGCGAATGGAGTGTATAGTAATGATGAACTTGGTGTCCTGACATTTCTTACTGCCACTACCTATCAAATCGTACGGGAAGGTGTGGTATGGACTTCCGGAACTTGGGCTGTTGGTGGTGGGCAGTTGTTAGAAAGAGACTCTGACGGCTCCGGCTATCAAATTCGTGGAACAGTTACTAATGCAGAAACATTCACGTGGATGTATAGCGGGAAATCCTACATATTCACAAAGAGATAAAAGGTAGGTTTTCTCAGTTGAGTGCGTATTGAAAAAACCGTCCGAGAGGCAAACTTTCGGGCGGTTTTATTATATTGGGGATGCCGGTTGTTATGTGTCGTAGCAAATTGACGTTTTTTTTCAAAAACAGTTATGCAATTCAAAAAATAATTCGTACCTTTGCCGTCAACAATAAAAAAAAACGTTTATGGCTATACTTTCAATGTTTTACGGACTGATTATTTCAATGTTTTACGGAGATAATAAACAGCACAAATTGCCTCATATTCATGTTCAATATCAGAATGAGGAAGCGGTGTTTTCTATTCCTGATGGAAATCTTATAAGTGGAAGTTTACCGGCAAAGAAAATACAACTTGTTCGGGCTTGGATAATCCTTCACGAAGAAGAATTGGTGGCTAATTGGGAATTGGCAACTAATGAGAAAAATATCTTCAAAATAGACCCATTAAAATAAAAAAAACATGAATCCGAGAGTAATAAATGTGAAACCGGAAAGCAATTACACTTTGCGCCTTTGGTTTGCCAATGGCGAAATTGGGGTGTTTGACGTGAAACCCTATCTCAAAAAAGGTATTTTCAGGGATTTACAAGATGAGTCCATATTCAATTCAGTGAAGCCATTTTTAGGCACTGTGCAGTGGTCAAATGAAGCCGACCTTTGTCCGGATACCATTTATTTGGATAGCATAAGAGAATAAAGTTAAACATAAAGTATGAAAAGAATTAGTTTTATTGGGGGATTGTTTATCTCCCTTTCACTCAATGTGTTGGCTCAGGGCGGGCAGCCGGTCAGTTCCATTCGGGGGGTGGTGCGGGATGCGGCTTCGGGGCAGGTTTTGCCATACGTGTCTGTGGTTGTGGTGAATAAGCCTACTTTTGGGGCTGTTTCCGATGAAAGCGGGACTTTTTACATCAGCAACTTGCCGGTTGGGCGATACGATATTCAATCGTCGTTCATTGGTTACGAGCCGGTTACGTTTCGCGAACTGTTGGTGTCTTCTGCCAAAGAGGTTTTTGTTGAAATCAGGATGCAAGAGCAGATACAGACTTTGGACGAGGTGGTTGTTCGCCCGAAAGTCAATAAGGAGGAGGCGTTGAACACGATGGCATTGGCAGGCGCACGTATGTTTAGCGTGGAGGAAGCCAACCGCTACGCAGGCGGATTTGACGACCCCGCGCGGCTCGCCACCGCGTTTGCAGGCGTAAGTGGCAATATTTTGAACAATGGTATCTCCATTCGCGGCAATTCGCCGCAGTTTGTGCAATGGAAATTGGAGGGCGTGGAAATACCCAACCCCACTCATTATCCCGATGTTACAGGGCTTGGTGGCGGCACGTTCACGGCTTTCAGCAGTCAGGTGCTGGGCAACTCCGATTTTTTCACCGGCGCATTTCCTGCCGAATACAACAACGCATTGGCGGGCGTGTTTGATATTCAATTGCGCAACGGCAACAATGTGGACTACGAACACACGGCACAGATAGGCTCATTGGGTATTGATGTTGCCTCCGAAGGTCCATTCAAAAAAGGCGGACGGGCATCGTATTTGTTCAACTACCGCTATTCTACAATGGGATTGGTGGGCAAATTATTCCCGGATATGATGGAAAATAAGGGAATAGATTATCAAGATTTGTCGTTCAAACTGAATTTCCCTACCCAAAAGGCAGGCACATTCGCCGTTTGGGGCATCGGCACAGCAGATAAATACGAAGACCACAGCCATAAATCCATCGAATATGTAAGCTCCGACAAGGATACTTGGACGGACGATTATATGGGCGCAGTGGGCGTTGAGAACAAGGTTTTTGTAAGCAACCGCTCTTACCTGAAAACGACTTTGGCAGGCACATTTGCCCTCAACCACCTGTGGGGGCAGGTGCGCGATGCGGATGCGGCGCAGAACCCAATACCCCTCGTTGAGGTAAAGAACAATCACGCCAACATCGTGTTCAATTCTTTTCTCAACACCAAATTCAGCGCACGCCACACCAACCGCACCGGCATTACGGTTACGGAGTTGCTGTACGACCTTAACTATCAATTTACGCCCGATTTTCCGCTTTATGCCGGAAGTCCAATTGCCGAGATTGCCGATGGACGCGGCAATAGCACGCTGCTGTCGGCATTCAGCCAATCATCGTTCAATCTCAATGAACGCTTGACCGTGCAGGCAGGCGCAACGGCGCAGTATTTTATGCTCAACGGGCATTTTACGATAGAGCCGCGCGTGAGTTTGAAATGGAAAGCAGCGACAAATCACTCATTGGCAGTGGCTTACGGGCTGCACAGCCGTCACGAAAAGTTGGATTATTACTTCGTCACCACCCCTGCCACCGGCGACAAGTTGGTGAACAAAGACCTTGATTTTGCGAAAGCGCAACACCTTGTGGCGGCTTATGATTGGCACATTTCGGACAATATGCACCTCAAAGTAGAACCCTATTTTCAATACCTGTACGATGTGCCCGTTGATGCGAATGGCTCATTTTCTATCATCAACCATAATGATTGGTATTTGGATAAAGCATTGGTTAACAAGGGAAAAGGCAAGAATTACGGTATTGATTTCACGTTGGAGCGATACTTTGCCGATGGGTATTACTATATGGCAACGGCATCGCTGTTTGAGTCGCGCTACTGCGGCGGCGATGGCATCTGGCGCGACACGCGCAACAACCGCAACTATATGGCAAACGCCCTCTACGGCAAGGAATGGATGCTGGGCAAGCAAAATCAAAACGTGCTGGGTGCCAACATCCGCCTGACCTATCAAGGCGGCGACCGCTACACACCTGCCGACTTGACAAAATCGCAAGCCGCACAACGCCCCATATTCAACGAATCGGCGGCTATGCAAGCACAGATGGAGGCGGCATTTCTGGCAGATTTCACCGTAAGTTTCAAAATCAACAAAAAGGCACTCGCCCACGAGTTTGCGTTCAAGATGGTGAACGCCACCGGCTATCAGGAAAATAACGGTTTCCTTTACTACCACACCGGCGAGGTGAAGATGAACAGGCAGTCCATTTCTGTGCCGAATTTGAGTTATAAGGTGGAGTTTTGAAAAAACATAGCCGAAATCATCGTATGAGGCTGCTTCCGCATCCGGCAAGCGATTTTTGTTGGCGAGTAGTATGACTGTTTTTTCCAACAGAACGCCAAAACATTTGGAAGTTGGCAAAAATAACATTACCTTTGCAGAAAAATTACGATATGCCAAAAATTGGTAAGCTAATAATACGGTTGCTTTCTTATCCGAAAGATTTCACATACAACGAGTTAAGAACTCTGCTGTCATCGTTCGGATATAGTGAAATGCAAGGTGCGGGGTCGCGGGTTTGTTTTGCAAAAGCCGACCATAAAATAAAATTGCACAAACCGCATCCGGGCAATATATTAAAGAGTTATCAATTGGATTTGGTGATTAAAGAATTGACAGCAAAGGGTTTAATTTCAATTACGAAAGATGATGAATAGAATAAATAACGTATTGACTTACAGAGGGTTTTTAGGCTCGGTGCATTTTTCATCCGAGGACAATGTCTTTTTTGGCAAGGTAGAGGGCATCAATGACCTTGTCACGTTTGAGGGCGAAACGGTGCAAGAACTTACCGATGCCTTTCGCTACGTCATTGACGAGCACATTAACGATTGCGAAAATGAACGCATCCCTGTAGAAGATGGCTACAAAGAGCGTTTTAATGTGAGGCTTACGCCTAATTTGCATCAAGAAATGGCGATGTCTGTGGATGTATGAACATAAGAATAAGAGCGGCGGAAGTGGCGGATTTTGAGCAAATCATACGCCTGATTCGGGAATTTACCTCGTTTGAGCAACGTCCCGAACAGATGTGCAATTCGGTGGAGAAGATGACAGAAGAAAAAGAGTTTTTCCACTGTTTCGTCGCAGAAACCGATGCCGGCGAAATCATCGGCTATGCGGCGTGGTTTTTCTGCTATTACACATGGTCGGGCAAGGCTATTCATTTGGACGATTTGTATGTGCAGCCTGAATATCGAGGCAAAGGGATTGGCACAAAACTAATCTATAAAGTGCTTGAACTTGGGAAGGTAAATAACTGTAACAGAGCACGTTGGCAAGTAGCTAAGTGGAACAAACCGGCGATTGATTTTTACCAAAAACTTGGTGCGGAGATTAATGATGTGGATTGGAATTGTGATTTGATTTTATAAACGACACCGATTTGGATATTTAGAAATAAAGCACTACCTTTGCGCATAAAATAAAATAACATAGTTATGAAGCGACCGGAAATAGTACACGCATTAAAACAAGTTCTGAAGCAAGTTGCTCCGAGTGCTACAGCCATTCTCTATGGCAGTGAAGCGCGTGGTGATGCGCGTCCGGATAGCGATATTGATATTCTTATTTTGGTGGACAAAGACAAACTGACGTTGAAAGAACAACAGGCGATAACCTTTCCGCTTTATGATGTTGAAGTGGACAAAGGCGTGTTAATCAATCCATTGGTTTTACTGCGCAAACAATGGGAAACAAAACATCGGGTTACGCCATTTTACAAAAATGTCATGCGGGAGGGGCGTATTTTATGAGTGATACCGAACGAAAAGCCGTCATTGCACTGCGCTTGGAAAATGCACAGCAAACCTTGCAGGAAGCTAAGTTGTTGATGGATAATGCCTATTGGAATGCGGCAATCAATCGAATGTATTACGCTTGTTATTATGCAGTTTCCGCGCTACTCATCAAAAATGGTATTCAGGCTCAAACACATGCCGGAGTACGTCAGATGTTAGGATTGCATTTTGTAAAAACCAATCTGCTATCATCTAAAAACAACGCTTTTTACTCGGATTTATTTGCCAAAAGGCATAGTGGAGATTACGATGTGTATATTTATTTTGACAAAGATGTAACAGTAGGATTGTACCCACAATCAATTGAATTTATTACGGCGATTGAGAAATTAATCAAAGATCCATAATAATATTCTTGCACACAAATCCAGAAAATAATGAAGATATTAGATACACAAAAAACTCCAACGGTAGCGGCAAAAACAAGCCCCATCTATGAGGATGCCCTCCGCATTCGGCAAGCGGTTTTTGTTGACGAGCAGCAGGTGCCGCCGGAACTCGAAATTGACGAATATGAAGTGCAATGCGTTTATTTTGTGCTCTATAACGACGACGACAGGGCTGTGGCAACGGCTCGCTTGCTGCCCAATGGTGCGCACACAGGCTCAGCTACTTTGCAACGGATGGCGGTAGTGAAAGAATATCGCGGCAAGGGATACGGTCGCGAGGTCATCACGAGGGTAGAGGTGTTTGCCGCACAAAATCAATTTTCCGAAATCGTCCTGCACGCCCAACTAACCGCCAAAGGCTTTTACACAAAAATGGGATACACCCCATTTGGAGAGGAATTTGAAGAAGCCAACATCAAACACATAAGCATGAAAAAGAAAATAACTCATAACTCATAACTTTTTCGTACCTTTGCAGCCACAAATAAGCACAATTATGAGAATACAAGGCACAGTGAGCGATTACATGAAAGCGAATCGCAAAGGAAGCAGAGAGGCAGAATTAGCCTTCACAGCAGGGTGGACAGCAAAAACAAAAGTCCACAAAAGTAAAAAACACTACGACAGAAAAGGTCAGAATTGGAAAAGCGATTCTGACCTTTTTGGTTTAAACAATATATCTTTATTTGTTGATTTACAACATTATAGCATCGTTGTTTAAAGCAAATTCTATGGTAAATCAGGATTGCCACGGAGCTTCGCGCAACATTGATTTTGCAGTTATAATCCACATGAAAAAATGGTGTGTAAATAATTGCAATAAAGTATAATAGAACAATATATTAAAGTAAATTCAAAGGAAAAGATTGGAAGAAAATGCAGTCCGGAACAAGCTGCCATCAAATTCTCTAAGCTTTAATAACTAAACTCTAAACTCTAATAACTAAACTCTAAAAAAGTATTCCTTGCCGCGCGGCAATTTTCCGATTAAGATGCGTATAAGCAAGCGAAGTAACCTCCCGCCCGCGCGGGGTGCGTTTGATAAAGCCCTCTTTGATTAGAAACGGCTCATAGACCTCCTCAATGGTGCCCGCATCCTCGCCCAGTGCGGTGGCGATGGTGGTGAGACCTACGGGACCTCCGTTGAATTTATCGATGATTGTGAGCAGTATTTTGTTGTCTATTTCGTCCAGCCCGTACTTGTCTATGTTGAGAGCTTCGAGGGCGATACACGCAATTTCCGGGTCAATTTTGCCGGTGCCTTTCACTTGGGCGAAATCGCGCACTCGGCGCAAGAGGGCGTTGCAGATACGGGGCGTGCCGCGACTGCGTAAAGCAATTTCTTTGGCGGCACTGTCGCTGCACGGCACGTCAAGGATGGTGGCAGAACGCTTAATAATCGCTATCAGCGTATCCACATCGTAATATTCCAAGTGCAGGTTGATGCCGAAGCGGGCACGGAGGGGGGCGGTCAACAAGCCGCTGCGGGTGGTCGCCCCAACGAGCGTAAACGGCTCTAAATCAATCTGTATCGAGCGGGCACTCGGACCCTTGTCAATCATAATGTCGATGCGGTAATCCTCCATCGCCGAATACAGATATTCCTCCACCACGGGGCTGAGCCGGTGAATTTCGTCAATAAACAGCACATCATTTTTCTCCAACGAGGTGAGCACGCCCGCCAAATCGCCCGGCTTGTCCAAAACCGGTCCCGACGTGATTTTGAAGCCCACGTTGAGTTCGTTGGCAATGATGTTGGAAAGGGTGGTTTTGCCCAGCCCGGGCGGACCGTGCAGCAACACATGGTCGAGCGATTCGCCGCGCATCTTCGCCGCCTGAACGAATATGCGCAGGTTCTCAACAATCTTGTCCTGCCCGCTGAAACTCTTGAACGAGAGCGGTCGTAAGGCGTTTTCAAACTCCTTTTCCTTCTCGCTCAAAATGTTTTCGCGGCTATTTTCGCGTATGTCGAATGTATCCATATTTGTTTTTTTTCGGGCGCAAAGTTACACATTTTCTAACGAAATGGCATACTGCGTGGACTCCAAATACACCTTGAGCCACGGATTTTCTGCCGACGTGCCCGCCAAATTGGAATTGTGCCACAGACTGACGTAATCGCCGCCCGATTGTTTGCAGGCGTCAATCAACTGCTTAATCTTCGCCAGAGCATCCTCCGGCGTGATTTTTTGGTGTGCCATAAACGTTGCATCCATCATCACTGTGGGGTGAATTATTAAATCCGTCACCTCGTCGCGTTCCAAGTCGTAAAAAGGGTGGGGGACGGCTGTTCCCGAACGGAACCCCACCGCATTGGCGAATGCCAGCGAATAATCATCCTTAAAATCCGCTTCATTTAAATGGCGATAAGTGTTTGGTATTCTTATTCTTAGGAAGTGGAAACGTTCGCTGTTTACACTACCATCTGTCATTGCGGGCTTGACCCGCAATCCCCTGTTTTTCAGCAACTTTTCCAACCGCTTTTTCTCTTTTATAATTGTCATTGCAGGCTTAACCAGCAATCCTCCCATGCTACCTGCCCCATACGATTCATGCAGCCCAATTTCCCCTACATTGCTTAAATATTTGAGATAGGGTGCATTTGTGTTGGGATTGCGAGTCAAGCCCGCAATGACAGGGTTGGTTGGGGAAAACACAAACAAAATATACGGATGCTTCAACTGCCGATGTGCGTCATCAATGCGCCACATCGCAAAATAATAGGGGTCGCGCATCTTCCGCAAATGCGTGTTCAGACGTTCCCAAAATAGTTTGTAATTGCCGTTGCTCAAATCGCGCAAAGATTTCCCAACAAATTTTACAAAACCCTCTTTGAGGTGTTTGAATGGAAAATCGAGGTCATAAGTGCAGACGGCGTGGTATGTGCGCCCGATGAAATCGGACGTTTTGTAGCCTGCACGTTCCAATTCGTCTTTCAAGGCGTATGCCCAGCGGTCGATAATTGGCGTTTCGAGCAGCCCTTGCCTGAATAGCGGTGAATTTTCGGCTTTAAATCGTCCGTGCAAATCCAATTCAGAGGGCAGGTATTCCGCGTAAAGTGACAAGAGGTAGAATGTGGCGGAAAACACATCATCCGGTAGAGACGTGGCGTGCCACGTCTCCATATCAACAGCGCGCCAAGACGTGGCACGCCACGTCTCTACATTAGCATTGTGCATATCAGAAATTCCCGATTCCATCAGCAATCCCGTCGGCACAATCCGGATACCATGCCCCAAATCCTCCGTCGAATAGTTGATGCACGGACCATTAGCCGCCAAAAACGCCGCTTTATCCGATGTAATTGTAAATTCTGCCCCCAATACTGCACAAAAAATGTGATTGGCTGCGTATTGCAGTCGCTTAATAGCGGTGAAATCGGAATAAATTGTGACCATAGTGTGTATATTTTTAAAATTTTTTCGGCAAAGATACGATATATTTCAAATTATTCATACCTTTGTCGGCGAAAATAAAAAATAATATGAAGTGAAATTAAAATTATAAAACAGTAATAACAGGGCTTTGCTCTTATTCTCATCTATTCTGAATCGGCAAAATTCATTTTAAAACCCGAGAATAAGTTAGCGAAAGTTCGCGCCTGTTGGTGTGAATTGTTTCGTGCTTATTTGGGTAAATGGCTTTGCCGAGCCAAGAATAGTAAAATAAGCATTTACAAGCAGTTACACGCTTTTTGTTTGCTTACACAGTTTAAGAGTTTGGAGCCACAAACTTTTAAACATCAGATGAAAACATTTTCTTCAAATCGTATTTTGTGGTTGGATTCCCTTCGTGGTATTGCAGCCTTATTGGTGGCTATTATGCACCTCTGGGAAGTTTTGCGGATACATTTTGTTCCGGAAACGACCACGTCTTTATCCAAAATTATCAATCTAATCATTTGTGATTGTTTGAATTTTGGCAAATTAGGGGTAGTGATTTTTTTCATGATTAGTGGGTATGTGATTCCATTTAGCTTGAAAAATAGAAATCTCAAAGGATTCGCCATTTCGCGCTTTTTCCGGCTATATCCTGCCTATTGGTTTTCCATAGTGCTATTTGTAATTGTTGGGGGAGCCATTTCTTCTGCATTTGTTCTTATTGCTAACATCACCATGTTCCATAAATTTGTGGGCGTGCCGGATTTAGTAGGAGTCTATTGGACACTTCAAATCGAACTGTCATTCTATATCCTTTGTTGCCTCCTTTTCTACAAAAAACTTCTGTTCAACGAAAAGGTAATATCCAACATCATCTACATAGGACTATTTCTGGCTTTACTTTTGTCTATTTTCCGCTATATTACAGAAATAAAGCTGCCTGTAGCACTTTTGCTGGGGCTTGTTCTGATGTTTTTAGGGATGCGATGGCGTTTCTGTGCTGAATCAAACAATTACAAAATGCTTAAACAAAATGTATTTGTCTTTGTTGTTGTGTTAATTCCAATTTGTTTTCTTGCATATAATAGAAACTATGGCTTCGACGAAGCATGGTACAAGTATCTCATTTCATATACTCTTGGAATTTTAATGTTCTACCTCTTTTCAAAATACCGGATACAGACAAAACTATCAGGTTTCTTGGGAAATATCAGTTATTCGCTGTATCTGCTTCATCCCGCAAGTTTGACATTATTAGCGACCATAACATCAAGCTACACAATGTCTTTTGTGCAGTACATATCGTTTTTCTTTATTTCCATGTTTTTATTTTCAACCATATCATACTATTGGATTGAAAAACCGGCAATTAAGTTGGGAGGAAAATTTCAAAAAAAACATAAAGACATCTTGTGATTGGTTGCGGGTTGCAGTCGCTTAGTTGCGGTGAAATCAGGGAAACTGGTGATATAGTATCCTGACAATATGGCGGAAAACACATCATCCGGTAGAGACGTGGCGCGCCACGTCTCTACATCAACATTGTGCGTGTCAGAAATCCCCGATTCCACCGGAAATCCCGCCGGCACAATCTGAATTTTGTCACTCTGCAAAATATCTCACTTTTTTTTCGGAAACCACCCCTTTTCAACGCGTTTTCGCTGATGAAACAACTCAATAATGCTCCAAAAGGACGAAAAGGCGAACACACCGAGCAGCGATGAATAAAACACCTCATGCACCAGCACCGCAGCCACCGACCCACCAATGCCCATCAGCAAAAACACCCACCAGCACCGCACCCCAAAATGATACTCACTTTTAATCACAAGAGGATGAAACAACCCAATTATCAAAAAAGTAAACAACCCAATCAACAACCCCATCAAATTATGCACACCAATAAATTCAATCATAAAACAAGCATCAAAAAATCATATAAATCAAAAAAAATCACACAAAAATCACAGTTCAGACTACCACCCAAACAGCGGAAAATCCCGCATCATCGCATTCACTTGCTTGGCAACTTTCTCGATGACTGCGGCGTTTTCGACATTATTCAGCACGGTGTCTATCAAATCGACCACGTCGGACATTTGATTTTCTTTCAATCCGCGTGTCGTGATGGCGGGCGTTCCGAAGCGCAAGCCGGAGGTTTGAAACGGCGAGCGGCTGTCGAACGGCACCATGTTTTTGTTCGCTGTGATGTCGGCTTTCACGAGTGCCAATTCTGCCACTTTGCCGGTCAAATCGGGGAATTTTGAGCGCAAATCTACCAGCAGGAGGTGATTGTCCGTGCCACCGGATACGATGGTGTAGCCCTTTTTTGTGAGTGCGGCTGCCATGGATGCGGCGTTTTTCTTCACTTGCGTCTGGTAAGTGATGTATTCGGGTTGCAATGCCTCGTTGAATGCGACCGCTTTGGCGGCGATGATGTGCTCCAACGGTCCGCCCTGAATGCCCGGAAATACGGCTGAGTCCAGCAATGCCGACATCATTTTGACTTCGCCCTTCGGGGTCGTTTTGCCCCACGGGTTTTCAAAATCTTTGCCAATCAGGATAACGCCTCCGCGCGGTCCGCGTAGCGTTTTGTGCGTGGTTGAAGTAACAATGTGCGCATGTTGCAGCGGATTTTTCAGCAGTCCTACCGCAATCAAACCTGCCGGGTGCGCCATGTCCACCATGAAAATTGCGCCGATTTCATCGGCAATTTGGCGAATTTTGGCGTAATCCCACTCGCGCGAATAGGCGGAGGCACCGCCGATAATTAACTTCGGTCGCTCGCGGTGCGCCACCTCTGCCAACTGCGCGTAATCGACCAATCCGGTCGCTTCCTCCACATTGTATTCCAACGCCGTGTAGTTTAAGCCGGAGAAATTCACAGGTGAGCCGTGGCTGAGGTGTCCGCCGTGCGAAAGGTTCAAGCCGAGAAACTTGTCGCCCGGATTGAGACATGCCATAAAGACTGCCATATTGGCTTGTGCGCCCGAATGGGGTTGCACATTTACCCATTCGGCTTTAAAAATCTGCTTCAGGCGGTCGATAGCCAACTGTTCCACCTCGTCCACCACCTGACAGCCGCCGTAATAGCGCTTGCCCGGATAGCCCTCGGCATATTTGTTGGTCAATACCGAGCCGGCAGCCTCCCGCACCTCATCGCTCACAAAGTTCTCAGACGCAATCAGTTCGATGCCTTGTGTCTGGCGTCGCTTCTCGTCTTCAATCAATTTAAAAATCAAATCGTCCCTTTTCATCGCTATTTTTATTTTATGTGTTTAAGAAATTCGCCGCAAAGGTAGTGAAAAAAATCGTAATTCATAATTATTTCGTACCTTTGCCGCGATAAACTCGTATTGTGAACAATAATTTGTTATTAGTCGTTGCCCCACACCGCCAATTTGGGTGGAAACTTTACCTTTATGCTGCTTCGTTGCAGGATGGGGGTAGCTATCGCATTTTGGGGCTTCCCAACTTGGAGGCGGAACGCGAGAGAGGGGCTTCGGAGGCGGAAATTGCTTTACTGAAAGCCGTTGATGAGGTTTCGGACGAGGCGTTGCTGAAAGCCTACTCGCGCGAAAAAGACAAAACAAAAATTCCCCAATCCACCATCGACAATTTGATTCGTCCGCGCCTTGAAACGAACTGTTCCAAAATATTGGAATTGGCGTTGAAAGCGGGCGTTTTGGTGTTTTTGCGCGATGCGACTGCCGGACAAATGCTGTTTTCACACAACCAACTTACGCTGTTGCCGGAACCGAGCCGCTGTTTGTTCAATTTCATCAAAGACAAGCGGGGGTTGCGCTATTTTGTCGCATTCACCAATCGCGACGAGGAGATTTTGCTGCAACAGAAACCGGCAATTGTGCTGGCGCAAGAGCCGTGCGTGGTGCTGCTGGGCGACAAAATCCATCGCGTGGAAAATATTGATGCCAAAAAGCTGTTGCCTTTTTTCACCAAAACGCATATTGATGTGCCGATGAATGCGGAGAAAAAGTACATTGAAACGTTTGTGCTCAAAACCATTCCCAAGTTCGATGTGCGGATTGAAGGCATTGAAATGAGCGAGAGAAGCCCAATAAAATCAGCCATTTTGGTGTTGGAAGAAGATGTGTTTTATGCGCGTTTGGTTTTCTCCTTGTGGTTTCAGTACGATGACCAACGCTTTCGCCCCACGATGAATCCGAGAAAACGGCGGGTGGTGGCATTGGAAGAAATCGGTGGAAAGGAGAATATTTGCTGGTTCGACCGCGATTTGGATTGGGAGAACAAACTCGCCACACGCTTGCTCGATTTGGGCTTGCAACTCGAAGGCGACAACCAATTTTACCTGCAAAACAACCCCGAAATCACGCAACGCTACGGTCTAATTGATTGGATGACAACCAATTTAGCGCAACTGACCGACTTTCATATTGAGCAAAAAACAGAAAAAACCTATTATCAGGGCACCATCAAGCTGCAATCGCAAGTGCTCGACAAAATTGACTGGTTCGACTTGGATATTGCGGTCGTTTTTGAAGGTTTTAGCCTGCCATTCAACCGCTTTAGACGGCATATTTTGGATGGAAATCCCGAATATGTCTTGCCGAATGGCACCATTTTTATCTTGCCGGAAGAGTGGTTTCACCGCTATCATGAGCTTTTTCAACATACGGAAGATACGACAACCGGTCTTCATTTAAATAAGATGCACACCAGCTTTTTGCAAGATTCATTAGATGAGTTTTTCCCGCGCAAACGCAAAAAAGACTTGGCACGATTGACACAAACGCCGGTGGATGCGCCAAAAATTGCAGAACATTTGGAAAAAATTCTGCGACCGTATCAGAAAGAGGGTGTTTATTGGTTGGAGCATTTGCGCAAAATGAATTTTGGTGGTTGCCTTGCTGATGATATGGGGCTGGGTAAGACGTTGCAGACGATTGCGTTGCTGGATTCGGTTTATTGTCATTGCGGGCTGGGTCCGCAATCCCCTGACGACAGTGCTATCCCTGACGACAGTGCTTCTCTTGACAGGGGGTTGCGGGTCGAGCCCGCAATGACAAGTAACAAGCCCGCAATGACAAATGGCAAGTCCGCAATGACAAATGGCAAGCCCGCAATGACAAATGGCAAGTCCGCAATGACAAATGGCAAGCCTGCAATGACGACGCAATTATCATTTTTCGATGAATTGGAGTCGAATTTGTCCGCATCGCTGGTGGTTGCGCCTACTTCTTTGCTGCACAATTGGAAAAATGAGCTGAAAAAATTTGCTCCACACTTGCGCGTTTATATTCATGTGGGGCAGCGACGGTTGAAACCTGCCCGCGTTGAGGAGTTGTGCAACCCTTACAATATTATTATCACGTCTTACGGCACGATGCGTTCAGACGTGGCGATGTTCGTCAAATATCCCTTTCATTATATCATTTTGGACGAGAGCCAATACATCAAAAATCCCGATTCCATCGTCTATCGGTCGGTTCAAAAACTGTCTGCCAAGCATAAATTGGTGCTTACGGGCACGCCTATCGAAAATTCGCTGTCCGACCTTTGGGCGCAGTTCAATTTTATCAACCCCGGTCTGTTGGGCAATTTGTCGTCGTTTAAGAAGAATTTTGTTACAAAAATCGTCAAAGAGAAGAACAAATCGGTGGAAGATTCGCTGTTGCGGATGATTCAGCCGTTCCTGCTTCGGCGCACCAAAGAGGAGGTAACACCCGAATTGCCGCCGCTGTCGGAGGAAATTGTTTATTGCGACATGACCGATGAACAGGCGGAAATTTACACGACGGAGAAGAACAGCATCCGCAACAGGATGTTGGAAAACAAGGAGCAGTTCCTGAAAAACAATCTGGTCGCACTGCAAAGTCTGACCCGCCTCCGCCTCCTGTCCAACCATCCGACACTGAGTTTGCCCGATTACACCGGAGATTCGGGCAAATTTGACCAAATCATCCTCTACTTCGAGAGCATAAAACGGAGCGGTCACAAGGTGCTGATTTTCTCCTCGTTCGTAAAATCCCTCAAACTGTTGGCAAAAACATTCGACGCGCAAGGCTGGAAATACGCCGTACTCACCGGACAAACAACAGACAGAGAAGCAGAAATCGCCCGTTTCACCGACAACACCGATATAAGCGCCTTTTTTATATCCCTAAAAGCCGGTGGAACCGGCTTAAACTTAACAGCAGCCGATTACGTCTTCATCATCGACCCATGGTGGAACCCCGCCGCCGAAATGCAGGCACTAAGCCGAGCGCACCGCATAGGACAAGACAAAAAAGTGATGGTCTATCGCTTCATTTCCAACGACTCCATCGAAGAAAAAATCCTGCATCTGCAAAATGAAAAAAGCCAATTGTCGGAAACGTTTATCACATCCAATAATCCGCTGAATAATCTAAATCTTGGTGAAATCGAGGGGTTGTTTGTCTGATTGTCTGAACTGTGATTTTAGGGTGATTTTTGTGATTGTCTGAACTGTGATTTTAGGGTGATTTTTATGATTTATGTGATTGGGGGCTAATTTGTCATTGCGGGTTTGACCCGCAATCCCCGTACACGACGTTTTCGCCCTGAAAGGGCAACATATCCCAGCCCAACGCATCGCGTTGGGGTAATGGGTTTTGTGTGTTTTCGCCCTGAAAGGGCAACATATCATTATGTTGCCCCACCATCCATCATTCCATCATCCATCAGGTCGGAAGAAAAAAACGGCACAAAAGCAGGCTTTCACCGGAAAATGGCAAAGGCGAAACAATGAAAAAGACTTTTTTTTATTTTTAGCACGCTTTTAAAATTATTTTGCTTACCTTTGCACCATGAAAAGAGTTACTTACATAGAACAGATTAAAGACGTAATGCAAAATACCGACCCCAAAGCGGAGGTCATTTTGTATGGCTCTGAGGCTCGTGGTGACGCTCGTTTCGATAGTGATATAGATTTGCTGATATTAGTTGATAAAGAAAGTCTATCTAATCAAGAGATTACAAAGATTACTTATCCTCTGTATGATTTGGAATTGAAAAATGATTGCAAAATTACTATAAGCCCATTGGTTTATACCCGCCAGCAATGGTATAATCGCCCTTTTCAAACGCCTTTTTTTCTGAATGTAATGAATGAAGGGGTTAAATTACAATAAGTTATGAAGCAATTTTTGGATATTGAAAGTAAGCAGGCATTGACTAATTATCGCTTGCAACGAGCAAAAGAAACATTGCTGGAGGCAGATGTTCTCATTCAAGATAAATTTTATAATGCCGCTGTCAATCGACTTTACTATGCTTGCTATTATGCAGTTATAGCACTCTTAATCAAGAATGATATTTCTGCCCAAACGCATCAAGGGGTAAAACAGATGTTTTCGTTGCATTTTATTGTGACAAAAAAAATTGAAAATACATATTCGCGATTTTACTCTCAATTGTTTAATGATAGGATTAGTGGTGATTATGATGATTTTTTACACTATGATTATGAGAAAATTTCCGTCATCCGTCCTCAAGCAGAAGAATTTATTAAACGAATATCTATTGAATTAGACAAACAATAAATATGAAGGGTTATGGCGGGCTTTCAACCCGTAAATTCAGCATCTCACCAATCTGCGCTTCGCTTGTACGGGGTTATCGAAATTTAACGCCTTCCGGCGTAGCAAACGGCAGCAAAATTGCAGAATATTGCCTAAACTGTTGGTTTAAAGCATAATACGCTAAACAACAGCAATATATACTTAAACTTTAAATTTAAATTGAAGCAATCGCATCATTTCCGCTTTTGCACATTCCACCCAAATTTCCCGATGAAACCGCCTATTCTTAGGTAGAAAGAGCGGACGGCTTGAAAGACAAAAAAACAGGCTTAACATTTAAGCGTTAAGCCTGTTTTTCGATTGGAAGACGAAGCTCCCTTTTAGTTATTCATGGATTTGTTACTAGGCTCAAACCACCAATACAGTCCGCTTGGCTCTATCGTTGTGCAGTCACTTTTAATAGTGAGTTTGCCATTTTTTTGTGATTGGGTACTTGTGAAATACACCTTGTTCCATCCCTTTTTCCATGTTACATTATTATATGTTACAATCTCTGTAACCCACTCATTTTCTGTCGTATATGAACCTGTTATGGTAACATTTCTGTCCGCATAGATAAAGGAAACACTAATTTTAGTGTCATCGTCAATTTCTGCACCATACACAAATTGACCTACACGTTCTCCATTTTTATAGGCATAAATATTTCCTCCGATAAACCCTTTGAAATTAGCATCGCTTATTTGTATACCGGTTGGCACAGTGCCTGCAAACGCTACTAGATATTGAGCAGGTATAGTTGATGGTAAATTGAGCGTAAAACCACCATTTTCATACTTTCCACTCGCCATTTCAAACTCAACAACTCCTTTTATATATTCAATTGCTTTTACTTCATCAATTGCCAAGCCACTCACTGTTGCCGTAATCACGCCATCAAAACTACTGCCTGTTAGACCACCGGAAGGGTCAGAAGGGTCATCGTTACTTGGGTCGTTTCCCTTGTCGCAGCCCACAAACACCGCTGAAACAGCCATTGCTGCCAGCAAAAACACATTTTTAAACTTTTTCATCTTTTTAAATTTTTAAAAATTACTATTAGACTCAAAATACCACTTCAGACCACTGGGCTTTGTCGTGGTTATTTCACCGTTTTGTTCCGTGTGGATGTTATACAACTTGTTCCACCCTTTTCCAAAACGCATATCACATATCAGTACACCTGAGGAACCTTTGACGCTGATATTTCCTGTGGCATACACAAAGGATAAAAATATGCCCTTAGCCCAATGCTCATCACCATAATAAAAAGCTCCTACTGATTTTCCATCTTTATACGCATCAAACCAATACAGCATGTCAATCTCGGTCATTTTGGCATTTGCGTCAGAACTTATCGTCATGCCTACTGGTATGTCGGCAACTGAAAAAAGAATCAATTGTTCCGGTATAGTTCCCGGTAAATTGAGTGTAAAACTACCGTTCTCATACTTGCCCGCTGCCAATACATGATACACTGTATAACCGTTTGTTGCTTTTGCAGAATCAGTGTAACGGACAATTGCTCGTACAGAATCAACTTGTGCGTTGCTTGGCGCATTTTCCACTGTCGCCTGAATTTTGCCGTCAAAGACACTGCTTGTTAGACCTTGGTCGTCAAAGACCGTGGGAGGTGTTAGACCACCGGAAGGGTCAGAAGGGTCATCGTTACTTGGGTCGTTTCCCTTGTCGCAGCCCACAAACACCGCTGAAACAGCCATTGCTGCCAGCAAAAACACATTTTTAAACTTTTTCATCTTTTTAAATTTTTAAAAATTACTATTAGACTCAAAATACCACTTCAGACCACTGGGCTTTGTCGTGGTTATTTCACCGTTTTGTTCCGTGTGGATGTTATACAACTTGTTCCACCCTTTTCCAAAACGCATATCACATATCAGTACACCTGAGGAACCTTTGACGCTGATATTTCCTGTGGCATACACAAAGGATAAAAATATGCCCTTAGCCCAATGCTCATCACCATAATAAAAAGCTCCTACTGATTTTCCATCTTTATACGCATCAAACCAATACAGCATGTCAATCTCGGTCATTTTGGCATTTGCGTCAGAACTTATCGTCATGCCTACTGGTATGTCGGCAACTGAAAAAAGAATCAATTGTTCCGGTATAGTTCCCGGTAAATTGAGTGTAAAACTACCGTTCTCATACTTGCCCGCTGCCAATACATGATACACTGTATAACCGTTTGTTGCTTTTGCAGAATCAGTGTAACGGACAATTGCTCGTACAGAATCAACTTGTGCGTTGCTTGGCGCATTTTCCACTGTCGCCTGAATTTTGCCGTCAAAGACACTGCTTGTTAGACCTTGGTCGTCAAAGACCGTGGGAGGTGTTAGACCACCGGAAGGGTCAGAAGGGTCATCGTTACTTGGGTCGTTTTCCTTGTCACAGCCCACGAATACCGCTGAAACAGCCATTGCTGCCAGCAAAAATACATTTTTAAACTTTTTCATCTTTTTAATTTTTTAAAAATTATTATTAGGCAAAAAAATCCACTTCAGACCACTTGGCTCTGTGGATGTAAATTCCAGCGTTTGGGGTGTGGTTTTTTTGCTCATTTTACCATACACTTTGTTCCATCCTCTTTTCAGAGAAATTCTATTATATGTTACAACTTCGTTGTCGTGCAAAAATGAGCCTGTTATGCTGACATTTTTATCAGCATATACGAATGTTGCCCCACTTGCAAAATCAGCAGACTCATAATAATAATAATGAAAGGTACCTACTTCGGTTGCGCCTTTATATGCCCTAATTCCGGTAACCTCAGTAGATTTAACTGTTGTATCGCTTACCGTTATACCCTCTTGCGGCTCGTATCCGCCAAGAATAGGCACCGTTTCCGGTAAATTGAGCGTAAAACCGCCATTGGAATACGGAGCACTCGCTACTTCATAGTCATTTGCCCCATGAACTCTAACAAACGCTTTGACAAAATCAATTTTCGAATTGAGACTATCTCCGCCTGCCACTGTCGCCTGAATTTTACCGTCAAAGACACTGCTTGTTAGACCTTGGTCGTCAAAGACAGTGGGAGGTGTTAGACCACCGGAAGGGTCAGAAGGGTCATCGTTACTTGGGTCGTTTTCCTTGTCACAGCCCACGAATACCGCTGAAACAGCCATTGCTGCCAGCAAAAACACATTTTTAAACTTTTTCATCTTTTTAAATTTTTAAAAATTACTATTAGGCTCAAAATACCACTTCAGACCGCTGGGTTCTGTGGTTGTACCTTCCGCATTATCTGTTTCGCGTGCTCCCGTTGGATACACTTTATTCCATCCTGTTCCCAAACGTATATTATATATCATTATATGAGCGTCCGCTTTTCCACCACCAGGGGGATCATCATCTTTCAACATCAAGGAACCTTTTATGCTGATATTTCCTGTGGCATACATAAAGACTGTGTGCCTATCCAGATGCTCATCACCATAATAAAAACTTCCGACTGATAATCCATTTTTATACGCACGAATCTCAGACAGCATCTCAAACGAGGTACATTTGGCATTGGCATCAAAACTTATCGTCACGCCTTCGATTGTGTCGGTTAATGCAGCACCCATCAATAATCGTTCCGGTATAGTTTTCGGTAAATTGAGCGTAAAACTACCGTTCTCATACTTGCCTGCTGCAAATACATACTCCTCTGTATAACGAGTAATTGCTTTTACAGAATCAACTTGTGCGTTGCTTGGCGCATTTTCCACTGTCGCCTGAATTTTACCGTCAAAGACACTGCTTGTTAGACCTTGGTCGTCAAAGACAGTGGACGACGGCGTAGCATGCTCATCAAAAACCCACTTCAGCCCGCTTGGCTCTGTGGATGTGAATTCCTGCGTTCTGGGTGTGGTATTTTTGCTCCCTTTAACATACACTTTGTTCCATCCTCTTTTCAGAGAAATTCCATTATTATATGTCACAACTTCGTCGTTGTTGGGCCAAAATGAGCCTGTTATGCTGAAATTTTTATCAGCATATATGAATGTAGCCCTACTTACAAAATCAGTAGACTCATAATCATAATAAAAGGTACCTACTTCAGTTGCGCCTTTATACGCCCTAATTCCGATAAACCCAACAGATTTAGCTGTTGTATCGCTTACCGTTAAACCCTTTTGCGGCTCGTATCCGACAAGAACAGGCACCGTTTCCGGTAAATTGAGCGTAAAACCGCCATTGGAATACGGAGCACTCGCTACTTCATAGTCATTTGCCCCATGAACACTAACAAACACTTTGACAAAATCAATTTTTGAATTGAGACTATCTCCGCCTGTCACCTGAATTTTGCCGTCAAAGACACTGCTTGTTAGACCTTGATCGTCAAAGACACTGCTCTGCTCTTTACTTGGGTCACCATCATCACCACACCCACTAAACACACTCACACTTGCTGCCATCGCAGCCATAAAAAACACATTTTTTAACTTTGTCATTTTTTTTAATTTTTAAAAATTATTATTAGACCTAAAAATCCACTTCAAACCACTTGGCTCTGTGGATGAGTATTCCCGCGTTGAGGGTGTGGTATTTTTGATCCATTTACCATACGCTTTGTTCCATCCCCTTTTCAGAGAAATTCTATATGTTAGAACTTCGTTGTCGCGCAAACCTGAGCCCGTCACGCTGACATCTTTATCAGCATACATGAATATTGCCCTACTTGCAAAATCATCCGACTCATAACCATAATAAAAGGCACCGACTTCGGTTGCACCTTTATACGCCCTAATTTCAGATTCAGCAACGTTAGCTGTTGTATCGCTTACCGTTATGCTTTCCGGCAACCGGAATTTGTTAAGAGCAGGCATAGTTTCCGATAATTGGAGCGTAAAGCCGCCATTGGCATACGGAGCACTTGCTACTTCATAGTCATACCCATTGGCAGTATGGATACCAACAAACGCTTTGACAAAATCAATTTTTGAATTGAGACTATCTCCGCCTGTCACCTGAATTTTACCGTCAAAGGCACTGCTGTTTTGACCTTCTCCTTGACTTGGGTCTCCATCATCACCACACCCACTAAACACACTCACACTTGCTGCCATCGCAGCCATAAAAAATACATTTTTTAACTTTGTCATTTTTTTAAATTTTTAAAAATTATTATTAGGCAAAAAAATCCACTTCAGACCACTTGGCTCTGTGGATGAGTATTCCCGCGTTGAGGGTGTGGTATTTTTCCCCCTAACATACGCTTTGTTCCATCCTCTTTTCAGAGAAACTCTATATGTTCGAACTTCGTTGTCGAGCAAACCTGAGCCCGTCACGCTGACATCTTTATCAGCATATACGAATATTGCCGCCCAACCTACAAAATCATCTGACTCAGAAACATAATAAAAGGCACCTACTTCGGTTGCACCTTTATACGCCCTAATTTCGCTACATTCAACAATGTTAGCTGTTGTATCGCTTACCGTTATGCTCTCCGGCAACCGGAATTTGTTAAGAGCAGCAGGCATCGTTTCCGATAATTGGAGCGTAAAGCCGCCATTGACATACGGAGCACTTGCCACTTCATAGTTATAGTACTCATTGGCAGGATGGATACCAACAAGCACCTTGACAAAATCAATTTTTGAATTGAGACTATCTCCGCCTGCCACTGTCGCCTGAATTTTACCGTCAAAGACACTGCTTGTTAGACCTTGATCGTCAAAGACACTGCTTTGCTCTTCACTTGGGTCACCATCATCACCACACCCACTAAACACACTCACACTTGCTGCCATAGCAGCCATAAAAAACACATTTTTAAACTTTTCCATCTTTTTTAATTTTTAAATTTGACATTATTACTTAACATTTTCCCTACTCAAATCGACAATGTAGGGCTTGCCCCAAGTTTGATACCAGTTGTTTGGACAACTGTTGTCCTTTTTCAGATACGCAGCATAAAAAAACGCAGACAAAACTCGAATTTTATCCGCTTATTGAGGTCTTAGACTACCTATCATTCAAATTAAATGAGTTAAGCCCACGCACACGGCGTGAGCGTCTTCACTTTACTCTTGAATGATATGAAATTGTCTAAGTTTCAATAAGCAAGATACAAGCTTAACGCTTTTTCCAATTTAAAATGTGCGTACTACCGCATTAATTTACGTTTTCATAATCTAATCTCCTTATTTTTAATCTGTTAATCACTCGTATTCGCTCTTTCACTTCGAGCAAACATCCGTCCGTATTCACTCATTCATTATTTGGAGCGAATATCGGGCGCAAAGGTATGAAAAAAATTTTACTTTAAGTAATGACTTATGAAATTTTCCGGAGATATTGCCGGAATAGTGGATAGTTCAAAATCTGCGGTATCTCTGGTAATAATGTAATCAGCACCAAGTTTTTTTGCACAAGTAAACTGAACGGCATCCTCAAAATCTGCAAATAGAGAATATCTTGCAGCAATAATGTCGTATTCGTCAATGGCGGCGATTTTGAGAATGTCAAGTATTCTGTTAATAGACATTCTTGCAGCATCTACACCATCCAACTTTCGAACAATATAATATACATCCGTTATCGCGGATGCGGAAACATACGCTACTCCATTATTGGCGGCAATTTTTAATGCAGCCGTAGAAGCCTCTGCAAATGGCATTCTATCAATCAGCCAATCAATTACAACATTCGTATCAAGCAATACTTTCATCATACTAAACCGAGCCTTTCTGCACGAATGTCGTCCGCAGTGCCATTATGCTTTATTGAACCACGCAACGAATCAATCGCATCGTTGATAGATGCTTTGGACGATTGGGCAACAGGTACATTGCTCTTTTCAATCAGGTAAAGTGTATAGCGATACACCTCATCAACTACCGATTCCGGTGCTTTTCCAAGCACATTCATAACATCTGTTTTTTTCATGGCGCAAAGGTACACATTTTTTCAATATACCATATCATTCGGCTTTCACCCACCTTTCTTTTTCTGCAATGTCATTTATTTTCTGATGAATGCAGCCCATCACTGCATCTTGCTTTTCATCCCACAAGTGCATTGCGCCGCCTTTGCAATTTCGGTAATCGCGGCATTTGGCGCATATTCCGGTTTTTGTCCAGCTGCGGTCACGCATCACTTCAAATCGGCTGTTCCAGACGTCGAGAAAATTGTCTTGCTTGATGTTGCCTTGTGCGAAATGGCGGTTGATGTTTGGGCAGGCTGAGATGGAGCCGTCTATCAGTACGGAGGCGATGTTGATGCCTGCGCGACAGAAAAAACAGGCATCGCGCACTTTCCGTTCGTATTTGCCCACGTAGGCTTCGCAACTGAATTTTGTGTCTATTCGCTTGTCCGTGCGTGCATTGGCGATAAAATCCATCAACTGTGTCAGTTCGTGCGGTGTTAATTGCAAATCGGCATTGTCTTTTGCCCGCCCAATCGGTGCAATCGTGAACAAACGCCATGCTTTCACATTTTTTGAAATCAAAAACTCTTTCAGTAGCGGTAATTCATTGATATTTCGGTGATTAACGCAGGTTACAACATCATAAAACAAGCGTTTTGAAGATGCGATTAAATCCAATGCGCGCACGGCGTTGTCAAAACTATGCGGGTTTGCCCGCAACCAATTGTGTGTATCGTGCAGTCCGTCAAGGCTCAACGTGATTGCCCCCATGCCTGCGGACAGCAATTGCGCATGAACCTCCGGCGTGTAGGCATAGCCATTGGTAACGATGCCCCAGCGAAAGCCGTTTTGTCGCAACGCCTTACCACATTGCGCCAAATCGCTCCGCAAAAGCGGCTCGCCACCGGTGATGGCAACGGTGATATTTTTCGCAAAAAACGCCGATTTCAACGGCAAAATAGCCTGCAAAAAATCATCAAAAGGCATATCGCGAATGGCGGAGTTGGCAGTGCAATCCGACCCGCAATGTCGGCATTTCAAATTGCAACGTTGCGTACATTCCCAAAACAAATAACTCAGCTCATGCAACCGGGTTTCATTTGCCTTGAAGAGGTTGAAAATAGATTGGGATAGCCTATTGAGCATCTTCTAAACTCACATTGAGGGTTAGTTCACCATAAGCATCTCGGATAAGCGTAGTGTCTTTGGGTAAAAAAATGCCGTTTTGTATAGAATCTACGTCTTCAAATTTCACTTCATACCGGTCTTCCATTGGCACAAACATCACAAACTGCCCATTGGAATCGGTCAAAGTGGAGTAATCAACTTCGTGTTCAATTGAAACTTTGATTCCTTCAATCGGTTCATTTGTCGTTTTTGACTTCACAACACCATCAATACGTGTATCCAGCCCAAAGTCTTCGGGCATTCCGTAACACGCCTCAAAAACAAAAGCTACAGCGGTCAAAGAAAGTCCGCCAAAAATACCTCTCAAAATTCGCCTTTTTTTGTCTGCAATTTTTCCCATTTCATCGTGTTTTTTTAATGAATTTTACTATTGTTATTTATTTTTTCGCGCCAAATCAACAATTTTTTTCAACCAATCTTTCCGCAAAGGTAAGCAAATTTCATTAAAAAACAATTACTTGACCGAAAGCATGGGTGCACGACAATTTTCCCTTTTTTAGCAAAAGACCATAGATTGGTTAGATGTTGAATTTACGGGCTGAAAGCCCAGCATATCCCAGCCCAACGCATCGCGTTGGGGAATGATGATAAATGATTGTGTGCGCCTTACCCCAACGCGATGCGTTGGGCTGGGATATGCTGGGCTTTCAGCCCGTAATGAAATCTTCCGACCACGACTGGGCGATGCCCTTACGCTATTGCTCAAAGGCTTTCAGCCTGCACCCCGGAAGCATAAGCAGTTTTTGAAAAAAAAGGAAGAAAAATTGCCTAAACTGTTGGTTTAAAGCATAATATGCTAAACAACAGCAAGATATATTTAAACTTTAAATTTAAATTGAAGCAATTGCATCATTTTCGCTTTTGCACATTCCAGCCAAATTTATCGATGAAACCGCCCATTTTATTAGGTAGAAAGATATAATCGCCCGGTAAGTATGGAAAAATCAAAAACAGGCTTAATCGTTAAGCCTGTTTTTGTCTAAACTCAGATTCAACTTAAAAAAGTTAATCCTCATTTTTGTTTTTGAAAAATAGACGTTCTTGGTGTATTTCCAACCAACTTATAGGACTTTTCTCTCAAAAAAGTGTAAATTGCATCCTTCTCTTGCCCCTCACTTTCCCCTCGATTGCATTCAACTAATATAAAATCCGGGACAAACTTGTTCCAATCGTTTGATTTCAACACTTCCAAGTCTAACCCCTCAACATCAATCGTCAAAAAATCAATTTTCTGTCCTTTCGGCATATATTTTTCTAAAACTTCTGCTAATTTTAATGGTCTAATTACTGTCTTTTTTACTATTTTATAGGCAGTCGTTTTGTCTATCTCTATAGACGAGGCTTCATCAAAACTATTGAGTGCTGCTTCATCGAATTGATAGAAAGTGAGCGGGTCATTTGTATTTGAAATAGCAATATTAAGATTTATATCACGCTTTCGGTAGCGAACAAACGAGTTAAACATAGTGGGAGTCGGTTCTATGTTGATGCCGCTCCATCCCCTCTTGTAAAAATGGGCGGTGTTGGAAAACCGATAGGGGTGGTGCGCTCCCACATCTACATAAAATCCTTTGTAATGGAAATCACCATAAAAAAACTTTAACAGCATATCTTCTCCATCTTGAGAATAAGAAGACCTTTTGTACATAAGAGAGGGGAACAGTTCCCTCAACAGTGAAATTATTTTTCTTTTTATCATCTTTTTTCTTTTGTTATTTGTTGTTTATAAACTATTTATTTTTTGTCCATAGTCCTTATTTTTAATCTGTTAATCACTCGTATTCGCTCTTTCACTTCGAGCAAACATCCGTCCGTATTCGCGCGTTCATTATCTGGAGCGAATATCGGGCGCAAAGGTAATGTTTTTTTTTGAAATTTGCAAAATGTTTTTGGCAAAATCATATCAACTTTCACCCACCTTTCTTTTTCTGCACAGACCACCCGAATTTCCCGATGAAATCGCCCATTCCGTAATATTTTCCGTGCGAAAAGACGAGCAATTTGGCTTTTTCCATATCGAATGCTCCTGTCGCAGGGTCGATAAATTCATTGTCTGCCAAGATGTTTACGACCTCAGCTATAAACATATCGTGCGAACCCAGCGGGAGGATTTCTTTCACGCGACACTCGATGCTTAGGGGGGACTCTACAATGTACGGGGCTTGCACGATTGCGGATTTTCCCGCAGAAAGTCCCATTTCATCGAACTTATTGCAATTTTTTCCCGAGCGCACGCCGCACCAATCCGTTGCCCGCGCCAATTTTTCGGTCGTCAAGTTGAGCACAAATTCCATGTTTTTTTTGAGAATAGCGTAAGAATGCCGCTCCGGTCGCACGGAAATGTAGCACAGCGCAGGGTCGGAGCAAATCGTGCCCACCCAACTGATTGTCAAGATGTTGTGTTCCGCCGCATTGCTGCCCACGCTCACCATGATGGCGGGGAGCGGGTAAATCAGTGTGCCGGGTTTCCAATTTTGCTTCATATTCAGGGGGTTGCGGGTCAAGCCCGCAATGACAAAGTGTTATTGTATTATTACGTCTTCTTTTTTTGTTTTCATTTCGCAATAGTGGCATTTTAGGGTCACGTTTTCTTTGTCTATGACTTGGAAGCGGGTGCGCATCGGCTCGTTGTTGGTGATGCACTTGGGGTTGTTGCATTTCACAATTCCGACCAATTCATCGGGCAATCCGACTAATTTTTTCTCTACCACCTCATAATCGCGGATGATATTCAGCTGACTGCTCGGCGCGATGAGCGAAATTCGGTCGATTTCATCGGCTTTAAAGAACTTATCGGCAATTTTGATGATGCCTTTTTTGCCCATTTTTTTACTGTCGAGACCGTAACCAATCGTCACCGGCGTAGTCGATTTTTTGATGCCAAGCAGCGACACCACCTTAAACAGTTGGTCGTTCGGAATATGGTCGATGACCGTCCCGTTTTCCAATGCCGCCACTTGCAATTCTTTTTTCTTTTCCATAATTTTCATATTTTTTTATGTGTCATGGCGGGCTTGACCCGCCATCCCTCGTGTTTCAGGGGATTGCGGGTCAAGCCCGCAATGACAAGTTTAAAACCTCACAAATAATCGCTTGCCGTGCATACAACCCATTTTTTGCCTGCTCAAAATAGTATGCTTTCGGATTGTCGTCCACATCGTAGGCTATTTCGTTGACGCGGGGGAGGGGGTGCAGCACGCGCAAATTGGGTTTGCTGTTGTCCAGCATTTCGTTGGTCAGGATGTAGCTGTTTTTCACTTTTTCGTATTCCATCAGGTCGGTGAATCGCTCCCGTTGCACGCGCGTCATATATAATATGTCTGATTTGTTGATAACTTCGGGCGAAAAATCGGTGTGCTCTTCGTAGAAAATGCCCTGAGTATCGAGAAATTGCTTGTAAATATCGGGCAGGCGGAGTTCTTCGGGGGCGACAAAATGGAAAGTCGGATTGAAGTGCGACATCCCGTTGAGCAGCGAATGCACCGTGCGCCCGTATTTCAAATCGCCCACCATCGTGATAATCAGATTGCTGAGCCGCCCCTGCGTCTTGTAAATCGAATACAAATCCAGCATCGTCTGCGAAGGGTGCTGATTGGCACCATCGCCGGCATTGATGATTGGAATGTCCGTGATTTCCGAGGCATAACGCGCGGCACCCTCCAAATAGTGTCGCATAATAATCACATCGGCATAGTTGCTGACCATCTTAATCGTGTCTTTCAGCGTTTCGCCTTTGGACGAACTCGTGGTAGAGGCATCGCTAAACCCAATCACACGCCCCCCAAGGCGATTGACAGCCGTTTCAAAACTCAAACGGGTGCGCGTAGACGGCTCAAAAAAGAGCGTCGCACAGACCTTGCCCGCCAACACATCCTGATTGGGATTTTGCTCAAAACGAGCCGTTTCCTCCATCAATTGGAGAATATCCTCCTTTGAGCAGTCCGCGATAGAAACAAAACTTCCTTTTTTCATCTCAAATTATTTTGCGCAAAAGTACAAAAAATTTTGCAATTCATAAAATTTTTTCTACTTTTGCACCCGCAATGCGACAGTAGCTCAGTTGGTAGAGCACTAGCTTCCCAAGCTGGGGGTCGCGGGTTCGAGTCCCGTCTGTCGCTCAAAACCAAAAAGGGTAGGATTATATTACTATATTGCAATCCCGTAGGGATTTATAGCTCGGTAGAAATGCTAATTTTCACCGCCTCACGGCATCCCGGTAGGGATGCAACATAATCCGCAATCGGTTGCATCCCTACGGGATGCAGGAATGGAGGGGGATTCCATTTCTACCGAGCTATAATCCCTACGGGTGGGGTGTAAAAAAGATTGTAAAATTTCATTATTTATTCGTTCTAAATATGTATCTTTGCAGCCAAAAAGAATAATAAATATGGATACAAAAGAGCAACAAAGTATTGAATTATGGAAAGCCAAATCAATTGAGCGTTCCAAAGCGATTAAGCGACTAAAAAAGCGAATTAAGGAAATAGAACACAGTCGCGACAGTTGGAAAGAAAAATCTTTTGCAAATAAAGAGCGTGCAGACAGGTATGAAAATGATTTGTCGCAGATAAAAAAAAAACTGAACGAGATAACAGCGTAGTATTATTGCCTTGTAAAAATCGTCCAAAATATCATCGTTATGACGATTTTATAATACAACTTGCATTATCGTTAGTATTGCGTGTTGGTGTTAGTTTCAGGGCTGCGAGTAAGATATTTTGCGAGCTTCATCTTTGCTTGCATTTAAATCTTGGGACTCCAACACATACTACCATACTGCTTTGGACTAAAAAACAAGGTGTAGGAAATTTTCGGGAAAAGGAATATTTTAACACCCAAAAATGGATTTTGATAGCCGATGAAAGTATTCAATTTGGCAACAAAAAATTATTGTTTGTAATAGCCGTTCCTGTTTCAATGGAAAACAAGGGTAGTTACTTGAAATACAATGATATAACTCCGTTGAAAATAAAAGTATCAACGTCTTGGAAGGCTGAAGAGATTGCAGAAGTAATAAAAAACACCATAGATATTAAGCAGATTGAATATGCTGTATCCGACCTCGGAAGCAATCTGACAAAGGCATTTAGTATTTTGAATATCAAACATATAGAAGATATAAATCACAAATTTTCATGGATGATGCAGCATCTTTTTGAGGAAGATGAAATATTTAAGAATTACACAAAAGAACTATCTGATATGCGTGCAAAACTTTCGATGGGTAAATGTGCTCGCATCGTGCCTCCCAATCAACGAATAATGTCCCGATACATGAACCTGACACCACTTTTCAAGTGGGGAGTAAAGATGCTTAAACTTTTGGAAAACAATTGTTTAACAGAAGACGAATGCGAAAAATTAAAATTTTTGCCTCTATACAAAACCTTTATATTAGAGACTTACGAATTGCTTTGCAGCATGAATCAGACACAAAAAATAATGAAGAAAAATGGCATGAGTACGGCAAGTATAAACGAAGCATTGCAATTACTTGACGCACAGAACAATGCGAACGCAGAGATTATCAAATCAAAATTTATAGAGTATGTTCATAAAATGCAGCTAAGGGTGAGCGGACG
>BBRT01000170.1 GCA_001417715.1 Candidatus Symbiothrix dinenymphae | reverse complement strand
GATAGCGGCTGAAACCACGGCTACTCCGCCGAAAAGCAACCCCGGATTTCCTGTTGACTGTCCGATGTAATTGATGATGACACCCAAAACCAATGCCAACCCTATGCCAACGGGAAATGCCACCGACAAGCCGGCAATGGCGATGGCTGCCGATAAGAGAATATTCGCTGCATTGAAAATAACGCCGCCCAGAAAGGCACTGCCGATATTCCCCCATTCAGCCTGTGCCAAATCGGGAATAAAACTGCGCCCCTCAGAGCCGATACTGCCCAGCGTAAAAGCCGAAAGCAACGAAAACAACAGGATTCCAATCACATAATCCCAATAAAACAACTCGTAACGCCATGTTTTGCCTGCCAGCTTCTGTGTGTTTCCCCACGACCCCCAGCACAACATGGTAATAAAGCAAAAAATAATTGCCAAAAGATAATTATTAACGATAAACATATTCTTTAATTTTTAATGATAAATGAGCATTTTTCAATTCTCAATTCTTGTCTGTAAGGTGCTGATGCCTGTGCCCCCATTCGTGTTACTGAGATGGCTGCGGCTTTGCAAGCTATTTTGACCGCATCAAGCACAGACAGTCCTTCGGAAATACCGACACACAATGCACCACAGAAAGTATCTCCGGCAGCGGTAGTGTCCACTGCCTTTACTTTTTCGGCAACTACTTCGTGGAAGCGGTCGCCTTCTTTGATGAGTGCTCCCTGTGCGCCAAGCGTCAGCACAACGATGTCCACCCCTTTGGCACTGATAGCGGTCGCGGCGGCTTTTGCCGTTGTCCAATCGCTTACCTTTATGCCCGACAGAATTTCCGCCTCGGTGCTGTTGGGAATGATGATATGCAGGCTTGGGGCTAATTATCGCAGCGGGAATGTAAAAAAAAAATAGGGACAAATATACATAGCCTTTTATCCCGTAGGGATTATAGCTCGGTAGAAAAGCCAATTCTCACCTCCACCCTGCATCCCGTAGG
>BBRT01000169.1 GCA_001417715.1 Candidatus Symbiothrix dinenymphae | reverse complement strand
CAGGCGAAGAAGGAGAACGTGTGTACACGATAACTATAATACACGGGGTTTATGAAGTAACATTTATCGTTACCGACTCGGGTGTGAATCGCACGGGCGGTATAGCCACGCAAACTATAACTCACGGTAGCACAGCCACTGAACCGGACCCGCCCAGCCTCGATGACTACATTTTCGGAGGCTGGTACCACATAGGCTGGGACCACGGAGTCTGGTACGACGGCGAAACAGCGTATGACTTCAACACGCCTGTAACCACCAACCTCACACTCACGGCAAAATGGATGCAAACGCCAATCTTAACTTTTAATGAACTGCCAAGCGCGGTTTACGGCTATAATGACTACATGGGATTGACAGCCACAAGTTCATCGCCTGAGCCGATTATATTTACAAGTAGCAATACGGCTGTAGCAACTATTTTAGACGACATAATGATAGCTATCACGGGTGCAGGGCAAACGGATATTACTGCCACCCAGGCAGGTAATGCAAATTTCATTGCCGCTACACCGATAACGCAGACATTGACTGTCAAGAAAGGCGATCAGTACATTCCTTGGGGCGACATCCCATCAAAAACTTACGGCGATGACGATTTTGATTTGCCGGAAACGACCGACCGGGGATTGACGATTGTTTATACTTCCGATGATGAATCGGTGGCTACCGTTACGGGTAATCGTGTGCATATAACCGGCATGGGAACGGCTCAGATTACGGCTACGCAGGAAGGTAATGCCAATTACGCGGCAGCCACGGTAACATGTTATTTGACTGTTAATTTGAGCGGTTCAACGCTTACTTTTGATGAGTTGCCTCAGAAAGCTTATGGCAATGCGCCGTTTGCATTGGTTGCCACCAGTACAGCACCTGCGCCCATTACCTTTATTCGCAGCAATAATGATATAGTATCACTTTCGGATACTACGGCAACCATACACGGGGCAGGCTCGGTTTATATTACAGCATCTTACGGC
>BBRT01000168.1 GCA_001417715.1 Candidatus Symbiothrix dinenymphae | reverse complement strand
GCAGCGGACCCTGCAGTTACAGTTTTTTGTGCGGAACGCCTAATCGGGATAACGGTCTATTGACGATGAGTACGGTGCTCTCTGTTGGCGGCAAATCCTACTATTCCGACACCTTTGGCAAAGAGGGTTTGACCGCCTACGTGCTGGGAGGAGTGCCCACCGGCACCGATTTTCGGACGACTGCGCCACCGAAAGTGGATTTTGTGCTCCACGACCCTCCGGGCACCAGCAGCTATGCCTATATCAATGCCGGTACAACGCTGGTGCACACGGAGTTTGATTCATGGACGGAAGGCACGTTCCTGTCCTCTAAAGCTACTGGTTCGCTCGGCTATTCTACGATGATGGTGCTGGGTCCTATAGGCACGTCCGCCTCCGCTTATGGAACACTCGGTGGAGGAGTGGAGAGTACGTGGACGTCGTTGGGCAATGGCTCTATGCAGACGACCTACAAGTTCAATCAGAGCTTTTCCACGATGGGCAACCCTGCCCTTATGGGCGGCGGTGGCGATGTGTTTGTGGGCGATGCGGGCGATTTGTTTGTGGGTCAGGCGGTGAACACCGTCTATGGCAAGGTCAATGCGGTGGAGATAAAACGAAAAGAAGCTTTCAGCGGAAACGACCTGTTGAAAGCGGACAATGCAGGTCTGTTTGCCATCGGAAAGTCCTCGCCAATTGGGGTGGGGGAGAGTTTTGAAACAAGTTTTGCCTACACGGAGTATGAGATAGAGAACATCATGATGCCCAAGTGGGTAGAAGCAGAGCAGAGTTTGTTCAGTTATTTCATCCCCAACACAGATCCATTGGAAAGTCAGGCGTGGAACGATAGCGTGCTGTTCGACAATTTGCGTCAATTGGGGGTAGACCCCAAAAAACTCACCCGACCGTTGTATGTATCGCGCTTGGATAAAAACGACCCGAATTTCGGCGAGCTGAACAGCGACCCTGTTTTTGAAGAACGGGCAACGGAGGCGGGTGCCATCA
>BBRT01000167.1 GCA_001417715.1 Candidatus Symbiothrix dinenymphae | reverse complement strand
CATTGCCTTTGCTCACAGTCAGGGTGCGAGTTACCGGAGCCACGGCAGTGTAATTTTCATTCTCCGCTACCGTTGCTGTGATTTGAGCCGTACCTGCTTTGTAAATGTGAACATAATTGCCTGAACTTGCCACATCTTCATTGTCGCTGGTATAGGTGATAATCTGCCACTTGTCTGTCCAAAACGGTAATTCTAACGCCCCACCTTCGCCGTAGGTAACCGTTGTATCATTTTCCCAAAAATCAATGACTACATTGGCTTTGTTCACAGTCACGGTGCGAGTTACCGGAGCCACGGGAGTGTAATTCTCATTCTCCTCTACCGTTGCTGTGATGCGAGCCGTACCTGCTTTGTAAATATAGCCTGAAGAACTTACCACATCTTCATTGTCGCTGGTATAGGTGATAGACCGCCCCCTGTCGGTTGCGCTCGGTAATGCAAAACTCGAAACTTCGTCGTAAGTAACCGTTGTATCATTTTCCCAAAAATCAATGGTTCCTGCATTGGCTTTGTTGACGGTCAATGTCCCTGTTTGATAAGAGAAATCGTAATTAGCCGCCGCCGCATAAGGATATGAAGATGTAATATGATTACCTACATCAAGGGAACCGTAACCGGCAGAAAATTGTGGCAAAGATGTCAATACATCTTCTGTATCACCATTCACAAAGCCGGAATATCGGCATGTAAATGTCGGCACTGCCTCTCCATAAACCATAAACGTATCATTGGGGGTAATTGTTA
>BBRT01000166.1 GCA_001417715.1 Candidatus Symbiothrix dinenymphae | reverse complement strand
ATTGCCCCCCTGCTATATCTGGGCAAACAACTCTGCGATTTAGGCTATCAACCTACCTTCTTATTCGGCCGGCCCAATCAATATCCGTTCCTGCAACTGTCTGAATTCGAGCAGTCTGGCGATGTCTATACTACCACCGAAGCCCGTAGCCACCGCAAAAAGGTATTTGTGACTAATCACTACATTCTACAAACGTATTTTAATGATATACAATCGCACAAACATAAAACACAAAAGCATTTCAATAAAACACAAATGTATAACAACCCGCTCACACACCCTTCACCATCCACCTTACACCCCACTATCTATGTATGCGGACCCAAGCCGATGATGTTGGCAGTTGCCAAACTTGCCAAACAAAATGATGTTTCGTGCGAAGTATCGCTCGAAAACAGGATGGCGTGCGGTATCGGTGCGTGTTTGTGCTGCGTGGAAAAAACGACTTTCGGCAATGCTTGCGTATGCACCGCAGGACCGATTTTTAATATCAATCAATTGACATGGCAACTTTAAGCGTAAACTAATATAAATCAATGAGATATGGCAAATTTAAGCGTAAATATTGGAAATTTGAACTTTAAGAATCCGGTGCTAACTGCTTCGGGCACTTTTGGTTACGGCATCGAATATGCCGATTTTATGGATTTATCCCGCATCGGCGGCATTTTCGTCAAGGGCACGACCCTCGCACCCCGCGAGGGCAACGACTATCCGCGTATGGCAGAAACGCCATCGGGAATGCTGAACGCGGTGGGCTTGCAGAACAAAGGCGTGGATTATTTCATCAATTACATCTACCCCGACATCAAGGACATCGACACCAACGTGATGGTGAATGTGAGCGGCTCAACGGTGGCAGATCACGTTGCCTGCGCAGAAAAAATCAATGCGCTGGAGCGCATCCCCGCCATTGAACTGAATATATCCTGCCCAATCGTCAAACAGGGCGGCATGGCGTTTGGAACGAACTGCCAAAGTGCCGCCGAAGTGGTGCG
>BBRT01000165.1 GCA_001417715.1 Candidatus Symbiothrix dinenymphae | reverse complement strand
TTGCCGCGTTCCACGCCTCCTGCTTCTTGCGACCATGTACCGTTTTTCCACGTTTTGAGCCTTGTGCGGGAAATCCAGTCGCCGGTGAACGGATTCAGGTTTTCATCTATCCACGGCACAACCGTCCCATCGTCCTTTTTGAGGTGATGAGAATGGGCATACACTTTCAGAAGGTCGAGATAATCTTTCTTCGTGATGACCTTTTGCTGCTCCGTTTGCAATAAATTAGCCAGACCGAGGAGCGTCATTGAGGTGCTCATCGGCCACGTGGGACCATTCCACTGACATTCGTGACCTTTGTAGGAAATCGTGAATTGCGGATGCGACTGTTCTGCAAATGTGGGACCAAATGGCGCGTAAAAATGCTTTTTGTCCATCAGAAATTTCCACGCAACAGCATGTTCCGGTTTTGCATTGCTCGTAATACCGTTTATCATAAATTTGTGCTATTGCTTGCTTGAGCAAAGTTTTCAATTTCGTTTTGGCATGATATTTCAGTTCTACCACTATCGCCAGTCCGGGTTGCAGCAAAACTGCATCCATACGCCCCCGGTTGGTCATCCTTTCGCTTTGAATATTGAAACCCAGCATGGTCATCCACATTTGAAAGATGATGTGATAACGGGCTTCATTGGCGTCTTCGCTCAGAGTGTCTTCCGGCTGCAAAGTGTAGGAAACACCGGCAAGCATGATACGCATATTCTTTGTAAAGCCCTCCGCATCGAAAGCAAGGATTTGTTGCAACATCGCTTTTCCAAGTACTCCCAATTGGTCCACAGGGTATTGGGTATATGCACCTAACAGATGCTTCATCAACGACACTCTCACTTCCTGATTGGGAACTCCAAGCGTGTATTCAGGCTCTCCATTAATCATTTCTTTCTTTTTGACAGTCAGATAGCCTGCCTGAAATAATAAAGGCACATCATCAAGCGCATCCGGATCGTAACTGTCGAAAGCCGATGAATCAGCAATAACAGGCTCTAATACCGTTTTGGCAAGACCGTGTTTTTTGAGCCGATTAATCACAAAAGTGGGCGTACCCGTTGCAAACCAGTAATCGGAAAACTCTTTGTTGTCAAAAAACGGCAGGGTAGAAAACGGATTGTAAACCGATGTTTTGCCATCCCATGTGTAACCATCGTACCATTGACGAATTTTTGCCAGCAAATCCTCCCTTGTCATATTCACGTGGACTGCGGTATTGTCTATATATTCCGAAAAATCACGTTCCAATTCTTCTTGGGTATAACCGCAAATAGAAGGAAATTGCTCACTTAATGAGATATCTTTGAGGCTGTTCAATGCTGAAAATATTGATACTTTGGCCACTTTTGTTACGCCTGTCATAAAAACAAATTTCAGGTGGTCGTCGGCACTTTTCAATATCACGTAAAATTCCTGAAGAAACGCACGAATATCTGCTGCTTCCGGCTTGCCTATCGCATCCAGTATAGGTTTGTCGTACTCGTCAATAAGTACGACCACTTTATTGCCGTCTTTGCGGTGCAATAACTCTATCAATTCGGCAAACCGACCGGAGGCAAACCGACGGGTAAGTATTATGTCGTTGACAGTAGCTATTGACTGCAGATAATCTGACATATCTGCTTCCATCTCTTCTTTACTATTATGCTTGATACCTGCCCAATCTATCCTAATAACAGGATAGCACCGGGTCCAATCCCATTTGTCGTAAATGTAGAGACCTTCAAACAACAATTTTTTACCGTTGTACAGTTCTCCCAGCGTGCTAACGAGCAACGACTTCCCAAAGCGGCGCGGACGCGAAAGAAAAACTATCTTTGATGACGTAACGAGCCTGTAAATATCTTCTGTCTTATCAACATAAAGATATTCATTGCTTCGCAAATCTTCAAACGACTGAATACCAATTGGTAACTTCTTCATGACTTCTCATTATTAAAAATATCCGCAAAGGTACAAAATATATTCAACAATAATTAGGGGCACATACAGGTGCGCCCCTAACATTATCGTGCGCCTCATACATTTACAATGCGGGAATAACCAATGCTCGCTCTAACCATATTGTGTCTATGATTTGCACATTGCTTACTTTCGGTATCACGCGGTACTGCATGTGTAGAGTATCGCCGGCTACCGGAAAATTCTCTACTGTGAATGAGGGCTGTGCCGGAGTATCGTCAAGAGTAACTTCTCTCGGCATACCGTCTTTATCCGTATAGGAATAAACCAATTTTCCGAGATACTTCAGGGAAACGGAAGTTATATCCTGCCTCCATTCTACCGTTGCCTGTGTCGGTGTAATACGGTTTATTGCCGGAACAGGAATAGCTAAAAGTTCCTTGTCGGCGGCGGTAAAAGGTGCCCGAAACACTTCCTCCGGCACTGACTTGTTACCTTTCTCATCCATGGTGTAAACAATGAACTTGTAGGTGGTGCGTTGCGTGAGACCGGTGATTTTTACCCACGAGCAGACGCTGTCAATCACCAATTCTGTATCGCCATATACAACAAGTGTTTTTTTGGCTTTAGCCAGATGTATTTCGCTCGACGGAATGCGTCCCGCGTTCAACAAGTCTATTTCTACATTCTCGTAACCGGTATATGCGACCGCCTTATCGAATTTTGCCGGATATACGGTTTCATCTGTGACGAAATTTTTAACAGAGTCGCCCATATCATCGTTACACGAGCCTGATAATATGGCTCCCAAAACAAAAAATGCTATTCGTTTCATTTTCATTTATTTTTAATTATTGTTTTACATTACTTAATCACTTCTTTTTACCATACAGGGTTATTTCCGAAAGAAAGGACCCATAAGGGTCGGTATAATTGCCCGAGAAACTGTTGAGTGCCTCGTACCTGAACCAGCGGGTTGGTGATGCGAAGCGAGGGTTATCAGGATGCAGAATCGCTTCATCTCCTGCATGTCCCAATTTAACGAGTTGAGCAGTGGTTACTCCTGTAGGAGTATCAATTCTGTGTCGTGAAACAAATTCCCATTTAGACTCATCGTATTTCCATGGCTCCTGCCGCGGGTCTCCGGCACCAACCCACACATACATATTGTAAATGGCTACGTTGTAGCCTTGGTAATAGTCACCCCTTTGCAGGTTGGGATCGTTGGTGTTGCCAACACGATGCCCCTGATGGGTAACGATACGGCTCAGTTCGTAAGTGTCGCCCAAATCAATGATAAAGTTCCACAGATTTCCGTCAGCTTCATTCCCTGTACGACCCTGCCAATGGCCTGTATGCATATAGTTGACATTATCGCCGAAGTCAATAATACCATCTATTACGTTCCGGTTTTTACCTTCTTGATGGTCTCCGTACGCCATGGGAATACCTCCAAGGGTATCATTTGGATTAGGCAGTGTCCAATTGTCCTTGGGAATCAATACGTCCTGATACAGTTGAAGCTGTTTGTTGCGCGATGCCGACACATTACCAAATCTGTCTTCCACATATACGGTCACATCAACTGTATTAACGCCTGTCAGGTTGTTGATGAACTGTCGTTCAACAGAATTGCGAGAGGTAAACACGGAGGTTACTTCGCGAGCGACGCCTTGCTGCGTATAGTTGATTTTCGCAAACACACTCACCGGTTGTTGCTGCAGGTTTTTCCAGCTCACTGCCAATGCGTCAAACCCTGCTTTTACGTCAAGGGAATCAAAAACCTGTGAAACAGCCGACTCCAACGGTTTAATGATTATCGGAACGACAGTCGATTTATTCCCTGCCCTGTCCATAGCATACAGCCGGACGGTTTCTTCCCCGGTCATCCCCAAAACGTCCAGCGAATCTTTGTAATAAGAGACCGAGAAGCGTCTTACCTCGCCGTTGGCGGCGGTATATTCGGCGTCAATGCTCAGCAGGTCTTCGTCGGAAGGAATAGTATAATATATCCTTACACCACCGTTGAGCAGCATCGTATCAACCAATGTGGGTGGTCCGGGCGCAACACCATCGTCCGAACCGATAGTGAGCCTGTCCGACTCTTTGCAGGCATAAAAACCCGCTACTACAAACAGCATCAAAAGGGCTGTTTTTGCTATTTCTCTAAACTTTTTCATATCTTTTATTTTTTTTAATTATTAATCTTTTGTCTTGAACCTTGATTTTAATAAGATTTTCAGGATTGCCAAGATAATTCATATCTATTATTCTCTATCATCTTGTTAATCTTCTTAATCTTGTAAAAATCGTGGTTCAGACTACCATCCCGGATTTTGAATAAGATTTGAGTTTATATTCAGTTCACTGACAGGGATGGGCCACATATAGTCCCTCATGGTAAATATGCGCGCCTGTTTCGGTGTGAGTTGGAAGAATGACGCTGCATCAGGACCTTGATAGTTCCATCCCATTACGTCTTTCGTAAATTCGGTATGCGCTTTCTTGTGGCGGTGCATGGTCCAGAAATGCTGTCCTTCGAAAGCCAGTTCTATACTTCTTTCCTGTAGGATTATTTCGCGCATCCCCTCTTGTGTTCTATGTTTGTTCAGCGTTCGGGCCCATGCCGGATTGCCCCATGACGCTTCCACATCCGGTATGCCCGCTCTTCTGCGCACGAGATTGATGGCGTCATACACTTCTTGAGAAGGAGTAGGACCCCCATACTCATTCAATGCCTCAGCCTGCATCAAATACAGGTCTGCCAAACGTATAATGGGGAAAGGTGTTCTGACTATTCGTTGGAAGTTGCCTGCTGTTGATTCGGGATGAACTAATTTTTGAATTCCTATTCCTGTGGAAAAAATTCTGCTGCCATGTCTCGTACTTCCGAATTGGCCGGCATAGAACATGGTTGGGATACGAGTATTATGCGAACGCCAATATCCGCCGGTGATGCCCATATCGGCATAGAAGCGCGGTTCGCGGTTCATATACATTTCCAGTGTTTCCTCGCTCGGCTGTAGATAACCTCGAAAGTCTTCATACGCAGGGGTTCCATCAGCCGGAGTAGTTACCACATTATACATGGTTGACCGGTTAAAGGTTTGGTCCTCGTCTATCGGGAGACCGTTTTTCGTATAAAATCGTTCCAACATGGCATAAGTTCCGGCTGTCCAGTGATAAGCTCCTCCCGTATTGGTGACTTCGCTTCTGGGAGGGATAATGCCGGGGTAGGCCGCGTCGAGGTCCCCACGCAGTTCAATCTGGGTACCACTTGCCAGTGCATAATCCCAATTTAGATTTACACCTTTCGCGCTTCCCCAAAGCAGTTCCTGATTCCATGGTTCAGGGAAGAGCATACTTAAATCGTATAATGTCTGCATTCTGACCGGTTGTTTTACAAAATCTTCCTGGTCGTGGGGATATGGCGGTTTAGTGCTGCTAAATAAATCCTTCCCGTTTTTTTTAGCCAAGGCGATAGCCTCGTCTATGGCATCAATGGCATCTTTCCATTTCTCTTTATCGTAGGTTTGCGGGAAAAAGTGTTCATTTTCGTGATTGAGAAAACCACTGTAAAATTCGCTATTGCCATTGTAAAACGGGCTTGCCCTGTAAACAAGCACTTGTGCCTTTATGGCGGCAGCACCTACGCGGTCAATCTGTCCCAAATCTGCAGCAGGTCGTCGTTCCTCCAAATAGGGGATGGCCTCATTCATGTAACGGAGGATAAAATCAAAACAGTCCTCTATGTTAGCGCGGTACGGAAAAAGTTCCTCACCCATGGCGGTTGACGCTGTTTCGTGTTCTTTCAGCACAATAGGTCCCGTTTGTCGCAACAACAAGAAATGGTAATAGGCAAGCAAGAATTTTGCTTGTGCTTTCCAGTCGGCTTTTCCCGCCTCGTCCATATCATGTACTTTGTCGATATTGGCGATAAAGACATGAGCACTGTTAATTGCCTTGTACATGGAAGGTTGTCCGTTTGGATTTCCCGCCCAACCTCTCAAATAGCCTGCCCAATAACCCATGACGGGAGTGCTGGCGTTATTCGCTCCTAACATTACATGCAGGAATAAAACATCGTCAGGACTGCTTACGATACTGGTGTTTGGCGTGTATTCGTCTCCGAGCCAAATGGAGGTATTATTAACCATTACTTCATTCGGCATATAATAATATACCTTTGCCAATGCATTATACGCTTCGTTTTTTACCGAGAAAATATCCTCCATCGTCAGGGTATTGTCGGGAACAATGTCTAAATAATCCGAGCACGCCGGCATGACGAACATCGCGGCAACCATGATTTTTTTATAAATATTCTTTTTCATATTTTTAATTTTTTAATTGTTAAAATGATACTTGCAATCCCACGTTGAACCTCCTGTTAAGCGGATAGCCAAGTCCGTTGCCGCGAAGTTCAGGGTCCCATAATTTGAATGAACTGAACGTGAGCAGATTTTCGGAGCTGAAGTATATCCGGCAACCTTGCATCCCGATTTTTGCTATTTTCGGGAGGTTGTAGCCGAGTTCTACTGATTTCAGACGAAGGAACGAGCCGTCGCGCAGCCACCATGTGGACGCAACCGTATTATTGGGCACCGCATAATCTACTGACAAGCGGGGCCAGAAAGCATGCACATCGGGATTGGTTTCCGTCCATGCATTTTCCCCTATGAAGGAAAGCGCATTGCGTCCACCGTAGAACGGTGAAACAGCATTGGGGTCAATGAAAAATGAAACCCTTGCATTCCCTTGGAAGAAAAAGGAAAAATCAAATTTCTTGTATCCCGCCGACAGTCCGAAACCGTATTGTATTTCCGGCACATCTGGGTAACCCATGGGAATCATGTCATTAGAATTTACTTTTCCATCACCGTTAATGTCAGTATATTTGATGTCGCCCGCCATGATAACTCCTGCTCCTCCCACGGACTGTTGGTCGGGCGAATTGTTTCTTTCCGTTTCGTCCACAAAGAGTCTTTCGGCGGCATATCCATAAAGCTGACTGAAGCTATTCCCTACATGACTCAAATATTTGTCCTTATAATTTGGTTCGTCCAATTGAAGGTATTCATTGACGGCATACGTCATGTTTGCCCGTCCGGTGAGCCAGAAATCGGTGTTGAAAAATTTCTGATAGTCGATGGAGCCGTCAATTCCCTGCGATTGCAACTTGCCGACATTGCCTTGCAATTTGGCGACTTCCAGACCTGCTGATACGGGGAAATTATTTCTGTCCATATAAATGTTGCTCCTGTAATCGCGGAATACATCCATCTGCAATTTCAAGGCTCCGTCTTTGAAAAAGCCTAACTCTAACCCAAGATTGTATTTTTCGGAAACCTCCCAGGTGATGTCGGGATTGGCATAACGATTGATGGTATAGCCGTTGTAGGTATTGCCGAACGTTGAGCCCCATGTATAGCCGGGTGTCGGAGTGCCGCCCATGGTTATATCCGACAGAAAAAAGAACCGTTGGTCACGTGAAGAGATGGCGTCATTGCCCACCTGTCCGTATGTAAATTTCAGTTTCAACAAACTGACGGCTTCTTTCATCGACTCCCAAAACTGCTCGTTGGAAGCCAACCAGCCGACACCTATGGAGGGGAAGAAACCGAATTGCTTACTTCCTTCGAACTTTTCGGAACCATTGTAACCGAATGCAAATTCGGCAAAGTAACGGGTATCGTAATCGTAGGTAACCCTGCCGGAAAGCCCCGCATTCCTTTCGGGCAACGTTTGGTAGATGGTGCCTCCTTTACCGTCTGTCAGCAGGTATTCCTCAGCCATACCCACAGCCATTGCTCCTACGGAATGATTACCGAATTGACGGTCCCAGTTCAGCCGTCCTTCGTAATAGTAATGGGTAGTGGCTTTGCGGTCGCCTACCATAGGTCCAAGAAAAGCTTGCCCGCCGTTGGTGGTGCCGGCAGGGTTGAGATTCAGCAAGGTGTATTCACCCGTAACCTGATTGTAGCTATCGGCTGTATAATAAAACGGGATGTGAGTACGACGGTTCTGAGACCATCCCCAGGTATTGGCAGAAACTTTTGCCTGAAATTTTAATCCTTCGGTCAGCATATCCAAATCCTGCAACAGTGTTACTTGTGTGGTGAGCGTACTTTCGTCCCGAGTGTCATATCCCTTCACCATTTCGGCATAAGGATTGGTTTGCGGGGTAGCACTGAGCCTCGTACTACTTCCAAACAGAGTGTGCTTTGTATAGCGATTGGCTTCGTCCGGTTCATATACAGCGGGAAAATCCACCGGATTGGCATTCATCACCATATTGAAGATTTCATCTGCCGGTGTGTAGGGTCCGGTATATTTTTCGAAACGTCCCTGAATACGGGTGTCCAATGTAGTGGTTTTACTCAGTTTGAAAATGACATTACTCCGCACGTGGAACCGGTTGATATCAATATTGTTGTTGTAATTGTTCCGCCCGTCCACTTTCAGCAAGCCTGTTTCGTTCTCAAACCCTCCGGCAACATAATAGGTAGCCACCGTGCCACCGCCTGAAACGTTCAGGTTGGCTTTGGTATTAGTGGTCTGCTGTTTGAACAGCGCATCGTACCAATTGACATTGGGATAAATCATCGGATTTTCTCCCCGAGCGGTAGAATAGATTTTCTGCTCGCTATAAACCGGTGTCGCATCGGGACGGCGGGACAGCTGTGTTTGATTATACAAACGCATATAAGCCACCCCGTCCATCAGTTCAGGCAGTTTTGTGGGTGTAGTCACATTGACATCCACCCTTGCGCTGATTTTTGCAGGACCTTCACGTCCCGACTTAGTGGATACCAGAATGATACCGTTGGCACCTCGTGCACCGTATAACACGGTTGCCGAAGCGTCTTTCAACACAGAGAAACTCTCAATGTCGTCGGGCTGCATGCGGGCAAGGTCGTCGGTGGTCGCCTCAAAGCCGTCAATAAGAATCAACGGGTCTGTTTTGTAGCCGAAAGTAGTAACGCCGCGCACAAAGAACTTGGCATTGTCCTTGCCCGGTTCACCCGTTGTTTGGTAGGAGATAACTCCCGGAATCTTCCCTGCAAAAGCGGTGGTCAGGTTGGAGGAAGGCACCCGCAGGTCGGAGGCTTTGATAGTCTCAATGGAGGCAATCACGCTGCTCTTCTTCTGCTTGCCGAAAGCGACCACAGTCACTTCGTCCAACTCATTCGCTTTGGGCTTGAGCGGAATCACAAAACTCGCCTTGTCGCCCACCGTCACGGTGTAGACGTCATAGCCCAAAAAAGAAACTTCCAAAACATCCGTCGGCGAAACGTCTATTTTGAATGAACCATCCACGTCGGTCACTACTCCACGAGAGCTCCCTTTGATGGTGATGGTGGAACCGGGGATTCCAACTCCGTCTTCGTCGTACACGAAACCGGTAACGGTCTTCGTCCCTGACGAGGGAATCGCCACCTCAATAATCTGTGGCGACTCTTGAGGCGCCTCATGCGCTGCTTCAGCGCAAATTCTTTGCCCCCCCCCCCCCCAAGAGGATGCTGCTTAGCAGCAAAGGTTTTGCAAACTTTGCAAAGTTCGCGAACTTTTTGTTTTTGCACTTTTTCTTCATAAAAATAACTTTTAATGTTTAACAATTTTTGTTGTGAATTGCCACTATGACAACTCGGCGGCAAAGGTAGAGAATGTTTTTGAATTGACAATGGATTTTCTAAACTTTAACACTTCAATATGTTAATGTTTGTTAATTTCGTTGTTATCGTCATTGCGGGCTTGCCCCGCAATCCCCTGCGAAGGAGCCGAATGTTTTGTAATTTGTAATTTTTTATTACCTTTGCGGCGAAAATAACATAAAATTTTTAGAAGATATGAATACAAAAGATTTGAACGCAATGAGTAGGCGTCGCTTTTTGGGCTGTTCTGCCCTTGGTTTGGCGGGGCTGACAATTCTTCCGAGCAGGGTGTTTGCTGCCGGTGGTCGCTTGGCTCCGAGCGACAGAGTTGTGATGGGATTTATCGGATTAGGTCAGCAGGGGCTTTCCGATTTCAGAAGTTTTACATCTTGTCCGGGCGTGCAGGTCGTTGCCTGTTGCGATGTGGACAGCATCAAGCGCGAACGCTTCAAAAGGCGGGTGGAGGCTTGGCAAAAAGCGCAGGACGTGCCTGTCAGATGCGACACGTATGAGTTTTATGAGGACTTGCTGGCTCGCAAAGATATTGATGCCGTGGCTATTGCTACGCCCGACCATTGGCACGCGCTGATTACCATTCAGGCTTGCCGCGCCAAAAAAGACGTGTTTGTGCAGAAACCGTTGGCATTCACTATCACCGAGAGTTTGCAGATGGTGAAAGCCGTGCGCGAAAACGGTGCTGTGTTGCAGGTGGGCAGTCAGCAACGCTCCGACGCAGAGTTTCAGCGGGCGATAGCCCTGATTCGCGGCGGCGCCTTGGGTCATGTGGAAAGTATTTACGCCGAAGTAGGCGATACTCCCACACCACTTAATTTGCCCGAGCAACCTGTTCCGTCAAATCTGAACTGGAACCAGTGGTTGGGACCTTTGAATGACCCTAAAATACATTATCATCCGAATTTATGTCCGCCGATATCTCTGGACCCTGACAAGAATGAAACTTTATGGGGGGCTTGGCGCTGGTACCGCGAAACAGGCAACGGCTATACAGCCGATTGGGGCGCCCACATGTTCGATATCGCGCAGGCAGCCATTGGAATGGACGGCTCAGGTCCTTGCGAATTTATCCCCAAAGGCTACAAGGGTGCGAAATATCTTACCATGAAATACGCCAATGGCATCGTTATGACCGAACAGCCCTTCGGCGACAAAGCAGGTGGAAAAGGCTTACGCTTCAATACCACCAACAAGGGATGGCTCAAAGTGGCGAGAGGCTATATTGAATGTTCCGATAAGAAACTTCTTACCAAAGTTGAGCAGGAAGTCAATCAAGGACAATACGAGGTAAGTTCGCCGCACATGCAGAATTTTATTGATGCCGTGCGGTCGCGCAAAAATCCGATTGCGCCGGTAGAGGTTGGCTGCAGCACCAACATCCTGTGCGTGAATGCCAACATCGCCACCGAGTTGCAACGCCCGGTATTGTGGAATCCGGCAACGCTCAGTTATGGCGACGACACGGAAGCAGCAAACCACCGGCTCTACAACTACCAATATCGCAAGCCATATACTTTGTATTAGCATCGCCCTTTTCCGGTTCGGCGTAGCGTCCACTCAAAAGTCTGTCATTGCGGGCTTGACCCGCAATCCCCTGAAAAGGAGCCGAATGTTGGGCAACAGAGCAATGTAAAACATGACATTGGGCGGGAGCCGCATCCCTACGGGATAAAAACAGAGTCGCAAAAAAAATAGGAAGATGCAAAAATATGTTTTACCTTTGTACCCGAAAAGTTAGGACAAATTAGTTACAGATGAAGATATTACTGTTTGACAATTATGATTCGTTCACTTACAATCTGGCGCACTTGGTTAAAGAGCTGGGTTATAGGGATATAGAGGTGCATCGCAACGACAAAATCGCGTTGGACGAGGTGGAACGATTTGATAAAATCATCCTCTCGCCCGGTCCCGGCATCCCCTCGGAAGCCGGTTTGCTGCTGCCTCTCATCCAACGTTTTGCGCCGACAAAGCCTATTTTGGGTGTGTGCTTGGGGCATCAAGCCATCGCAGAAGCCTTTGGCGGGCAACTCATCAATCTGGAGGATGTCTATCACGGCATTTCCACGCAAATCGGCATCACGGAACCCGACCGCATTTTCAACAATGTACCGGAAATTTTGGAAGTAGGTCGCTACCACTCATGGATTGTTGACCGCAAAAACTTTCCCAAAGACCTGCAAATCACCGCGATAGACCACGAAAGTCAAATCATGGCATTACAACACCGCACCTACGATGTACACGGCGTGCAATTTCACCCCGAATCCGTCCTCACGCCGCACGGAAAAGCAATAGTAAAAGCCTTTTTTAGAGTTTAGTTATTAGAGTTTAGAGTTTAGAGTTAGAGTTTAGAGTTAGAGTTTAGTTATTAGAGTTTAGAGTTTAGTTATGGGATGCAGAAATGAAAGGCATTCCATAACTAAACTCTAATAACTAAACTCTAATTCAGTCGTATTTCTCCTTTTGGCAGTATGCGGTCTTTGCCTTTGTAGAGGATAGACCATGCTGTGGAAACGCCTCTGGCTGTTACCTCTAACCGCCATTTGCGGGCTTCCGCTTTCGTGGTGCATTCTTTTGTGCACACATATTGATAGTAGATGTTGCCGTTCACACTGTATTTCTCTTCTACAATGTCGTCTAACTGATAATTTTCCCGGAAGTAGTTCGCATAATCTGCAAGCGGGGTGTCTTTGCGGGCGAGCACTTGCACTCTATATACGGTGTCGTTATGCTCCGGTGCCGGTGGTACAACCACTTCCGGAACTGTTTCGACCACTTCTTCAACCACCGGTGCCGGTTCTTCAACCGGTGCCACTTCAACCGGTTCTTCAACCGGTGTCACTTCAACCACCGGAATCGGTTCTTCAACCACTTCTTCTTCTTCAATCAGCACAATACCCACAACATCTCGCAGCGGTTCGGGACGGATTGGCGCAGGCTCAGGCACCGCAAGCGGAGCCACGCTGGCTTTGAAGTCGGACGGACGTGGCTTGCGCGGCTTCTTCGGACCGCCGAATGCCCACACCCAACCGGCTTGCAGGTTTATCCCTTTCATGTAAACAGGCAAGCCAAGCGGGATGCTCTCATCTGCCAATGGCGTGAAACTGAGTGGGATATTGTCGATAGCCAGATACATGGTGAACGGACCCACTGCTAATGAATTACCAAAGCCGAGCGAATGCCATTCGCCATTCATGAAAGAATACGAAAAGCTGGGATTAAACCACTTGGCGGGGCGAAAATTGACCGAAGCCGTTATGTCGGGATAAATCGTGTTGTCGATAATCAAATTGGACGACAGCAGACCGAAGCCGATTTTGTCGTTGCACACGCTATATTCCGCGCCAAGATTGATGCGGGTGTGCAATGCGGTGGTGTAGGCTTTGGGATTGCTGCTCAGGGCTAAGTTTTTCTCCACTAAATTCATAAAAGTATCCACTTTTGCGCTGATTTGGTCGGAGATGTGGTTGATGTCGTTCAAGTCGATGCCCTCAAGACCATCAAACACAACGCCGCTTCGCAAATTGGCATTGACCACATTATTTGTCCAGCGAATAAAACCCAAGTCGGTGATGGCTGCCGACAGTTCCAAATTGTACAAAGGGCGGTAAGTGACACCCAAATCGATGCCAAACCCCTTGTTGGCGGTCAGCATCTCTTTGATAAAATCCCCCATGGGGAGTTCCCCCGGTCCGTTTCCGAGTTTGGGACCATCTGCTATATTCTCAAAATCGGGATAGTAATTACCGTTTTTGTCCGGTTCGGTGTTTTTAACAGTGCCCACTATTGATGGCAACGACATATATAAGCCGCCGGTGCCGTTGAGCGACCATTGAGTGCCGGAAGCGGTAAGTGTTAAGTCATCAAAATCGGTATGCACGTTTGCCTGTCCCATCAGGTATTTCAGTTTGGCTCCTACCGTCACTTTGTTGCTGAGTTTGCGCGACCAGCCAAAGCCCACTTCCGTGTATGCCATGGCGCGCGCCCCAAAGTGTGTAAAATCAAACACCTTTTGCTCTTTCATCCCATTTAAGGCTAAGTTCATAAAATCTTTCGGTAAAGTCATGCCTGCTGTGATATGTTCGGAAATGTCGAACGAAAAATAGTTTTTCTTCACACGAAACCCAAATCCAATGATATTCAATTCAAAATCAAGCCCAATGCGGGTCACATCCCACATCGCATCGTAAAAACTGTTGCGATGACTGCCCGCGTCTTTGTCTAAAAACAGCATCGTCCGTCCATCTTTATTGAAAATCACATCGTTGGCATTCAACGAGTTATTGCCCAAATCCAACCGAAAATTGGGGAACACGGGGAAATCAATGTAAACATTGTTATACGGCTGAAAGGCAGGGTTATAGACATTGCGCTCCGGAATGCCTTTGATGAAATACACGGTGTTGTTTTGCTGCGCCCACGCAGTTGCTACCGTGCCGAACAAGCACACGGCGGCTATCAATAATAGATTTATCTTTTTCATTTTCATTTTTATTTTCATTTTCACTCGTTGTTGTTAGAATTGTCAAGTTTAATATCTGCTGTAATCTCCGCACGCATGCCGACAGCAAGGCTAACCTTAGCACCTGCTTTCAACGTCCTGTCCACTCCAAACGGACCGGAATCATATCTCAGCACCAAGGATTTTGCTTTTCCGAAGCCATCCTTCTTCAACACAAGAGGCTGATATATAACGTCTTTATCGCCAACCTTATTTTTTGTGTTTCCATCTGCAATCAAGCTCCACGTTTCTCCTTCGGTAGCGGGCATATCAAATGACCAGACTGCAACAGAGTCGTTGTTTGCATCCAACCCCATTATTTCAACCTTCAAAGGAATTTCCAATTCATTTGTATATTTCAAATCCAAAATGAGTGTGATGCCAATCGTATAAGCCGAATCTCCAAACAGGTCTTCAAAACCCACATCCGGAATCGTGTCAGCATACATAATCCGGCTCTCCGGACCCAACGTGAAAGGCATTTCTATATTGGGCTGCAAGGAAAATATAGCATCCGAAGCAAGGCTTTGTATGGGATATCGGGGGTCGTCAAAAAGGTCTTTAACCGTTTTATTGTTAAAATCATCAATTGGTGGTGTTCCCAATTTGAAATTTACATGCAAACTATCCAAATTGGAAGATATCATTCGCACAAATGTAGCTTTATGCCCTACATCATCGATGGAATCTTTATCAAGGGAGGGGTTTTTATTAGCCGGTCCTGCTCCTTCTTCAGCAGGCGGGACTGTAAATTTATAAGGGATTTCCAATGGAACCGATGGATCCGGTTCGTCATTTTTGTATGCTGCCAATGGTGCCAAACTTATTTCCAAAGGCGTTCCCAAAGTAGAAACAATAGCAAATCGGATTTTGGGGTCAGACAAGACCAGCACACTGTTCTGTAAAGCAGACATATCGGGGAGCAGTTCCTCACTATTTATATCTGTATTTTCTTCCGGCATTTCAAGGTTAAACCAGCCATAAGTTACATAAGTTTGGGGGGCAAATTCAAGCCCCACATCAATATTGCTGGTGGTTTCAATACGTGTTTTATCATCACCGGTAATTGTAAATATAGCCCTTATGCTATCGGTGCAATCCATTACAAATGAGTGGTCATCAGATTCGGTAAATCTTATTGTGCGACCGCCAAGCCATTCTGCGTTGGGCTTGGCGGGATCGTTGATATCGTCGGGATCCACTCGCATGGGTATTCTGTAGGGGGTGGTATTATTAAATTGTGGAAATTCCAATGTCATCGTCAAAAAAGTGTCGCTTTCTATATCAAGGTCGTCGATTGTTAATGTTATTGTAATTGTCACTGCTTTGAAATCAATATGATGAATTCTTTTTATTGTGTCTGTCATTAATGTGTCGACGAGTGGGTCTGGGTCTTTTTCTCTAAAATCAAGTGCAATAGATGTTGTGTTGGGTAGTGTTGATCCGACCGGTATGGGTACACTTCCAAAAATATCTATTACTGCCTGAAGGTCAGCCGATAAGTTGTCTGCAGGTTTCAAATTCTCCATTCCCGCGCTGAATGCTCCAAACTTGCTGTTGATTTCTTTCATATTAAAGGGCTGTGGATCTGAAGCTTTGAGATACATAGTGATAACGCCCTCCTCATTGGCTCTAATTTCGGTATTATCACCTGTTTTTCCTGCCAACAAACTGTCGAGCGTGAAGCCACTCGATTGCAAGAGGTTTCCCTCAAGAGCCCAATCCACACTCACAACCCCTTTCTTCATGGCTTGGTCAAAATCAAGCGGCTCCGTAGCAACGCAACCCGCGAAAAAGGGAACACACAAACCCGTTAAGAGGGTTAATCTAATTGTCTTTCTCATTATTTTTATTTTTTTATATAAGTTTTTTTTCTGGGCGCAAAGGTAAATATAAATTTTGGAATAACAATGCAATGAAGTGTTAAAAATGTTGAAAACTTTTACTCTGCATTCCTGCATCCCGTAGCATAGCCGTCAGGTTAAGGCTGAAAGCCTTGTAGCAATAGCGTAGGGCATCGCCCTTAACCTGACTCACCTTGCACTAATTAAGCAAATTGCACTTGACGTCGATTTTGAGCAAAATGACGAACATTTTTTTGTAGGCGGCGCGTGGTGTCAGGAAATGCACAGACTTCAAATTGAATATCAAATTCAAAATCAGGTACTTCCTTGCCTTTTTCAGGCATTATCGCTTTGGCTTCTTCGTAAGAGATATAAAAATCGTTGATGGCTTCTTGAGCCGTATTTCCATATCCCAACAAACCAAATCCATGTTCAAAGGTCTCACAATCCATATAAGTGCTAAACTTATTGTCTGAACCTTTTTCAACAATCACTTTTACTTTCTGCTTCATATTCTTTAATGTTAAAACTTAACGCCCGATAATTTAGAAATGTTTTGCAACGTTCCGCTTGCAATCTCCTGTGATGGGTGGCGCGGAACCGGAAAATGTAAATCCGTCATTGGACTATACCACCACCCGTGTTTAGAACCTTGTGCATCAAGAAAACAACCGTTTTTTGTTAATTTTCGTAAGACTTCACTTCCTTTCATTGCGCATCAATTAATTATGCCGCAAAGATAGATATTATTTTTGGAATAACAATGCAATGAAGTGTTAAAAATGGCAAAAACTTTTACTCACAACCTTAATTTCGCCGATAATTCCAGCATTCGCCGGATGGGTTTTGCTGCTGCTGCCATTGTTTTTGCGTCCAGCACTATTTCGGGCGATTCATTTTTCAGGCAGTCGCGCAATTTCTCTAAGGTGTTTAGTTTCATGAAGTTACACTCGTTGCAGGCGCAGGTGCTGTCGTTGGGTGGTGCCGGGATGAATGTTTTTTGCGGATTTTTTTCTTGCATCTCGTGCAAAATACCCGATTCGGTGGCTACAATAAACTCTTCGTTTGTCGATTTGGTGGCAAAATCCAACAGTCCGGAGGTGGAAGCAATGCAGTCAGCCACTTTCAAAATCACGCCCTTACACTCCGGATGCGCCAAAATCAACGCATCGGGGTGTTCCTTTTTCAGCGCAAGCATTTTCTCCAGCGAAAAACGCTCATGCACATGACAAGCCCCCTCCCACAAAACCATATTGCGCCCCGTGACACTGTTGATATAATTGCCCAGATTGCGGTCGGGCGCAAAAATCAACTGCGCATCCGCCGGAAAACTGTCCACAATCTGCCTCGCATTGGATGACGTAACCACAATATCCGTCAAACACTTAATCGCCGCACTGGTATTGACGTATGAAATCACCGTGTGGTCGGGGTGTTTTTTCACAAAATCCGCAAATTCTTTCGGCGGACACGAATCCGCCAACGAGCACCCTGCCGCCATATCCGGCAAAAAAACGCGCTTGTTGGGACACAATATCTTTGCCGTTTCCGCCATAAAATGGACGCCACACAGCACAATCACATCGGCATCCGTTGCCGCAGCCCAACGCGCCAACGCCAAGCTATCGCCCACATAATCAGCAACATCCTGAATAGCAGCCTCCTGATAATAATGCGCCAAGATAACCGCTTTTTTCTCAGACCTCAATTTTTTGATTTCATTAACAATCATAATTTTTCTTTTTTTTTTAACAATTGCGTGCAAAGGTAACTATTTTTTCGGATTTTTTTATACCTTTGCGCCATGATTTACAAAATAACAGCACCTCGTTCTATTAACGCTGCTATCCGGTTGCCGGCTTCCAAGAGCATCAGCAATCGGGTGTTGCTCCTGAACCGGATGGCAAATAGCAACTGCCAATTACCGGTTAGTGATTGCTCTTTGCCGGTTTCCAATTTGTCTGATAGCGATGACACTTTGGTGCTGCAGCGGGTTTTGATGTCTCCCGGGCGGGATTTTGATGTGGGGGCTGCGGGTACTTCGATGCGTTTTTTGACTGCTTTTTTGGCACAACAGCCGGGCACATGGACAATTACCGGGTCGGAACGCATGAAAAAACGACCCATTAAGTTGCTCGTTGAGGCTCTTCGTGCACTCGGTGCGGACATTTCTTATCTCGCACACGAGGGCTTCCCGCCATTGAAAATTACGGGGCACACCCTGCGCGGGGGTCAAATTACCATGAAAGGCGGCGTGAGTTCGCAATATATTTCTGCGCTGATGATGATTGCGCCGCAGCTTGAAAACGGGCTGGAATTGACTCTGGAGGGCGAAATTATTTCGACGCCCTATTTGTGGATGACCATTCGCCTGATGGAAGAGTTTGGCGTGACTGTCAATTGGAGCGGTCAAACCATCACGATACGTCCGCAAACATACAAACCGGTGCCGTTCACGGTCGAAAGCGACTGGTCTGCCGCCTCCTACTGGTACGAGATAGCGGCTCTGGCACCCCAATCCACTCAGATTGACCTGCCGGGGTTGAAGCCTTCAAGCATTCAGGGCGATGCCAAAGTGCAGTTGCTGTTTGAACAATTAGGCGTTGAAACGGAGCCTTGTCATTGCGGGCTTGACCCGCAATCCCCTGACAGTCAATCCCAATCCACCGAAGGATTGCGCATCAAAACCGCAACGACAAGCGCAACGACAATGAAGCATGATTTTACCAACGAGCCTGATTTGGCGCAAACATTGGTGGTAACGTGCTGTCTTTTAGGCATTTCGTTCAGTTTCACCGGCTTGCAAAGTCTGCGAATCAAGGAAACCGACCGCATCGCCGCTTTGCAAACAGAACTGCACAAATTGGGTTATGCGGTGGAGACTTCCAACAGCACAATGTATTGGAGTGGAGAACGTTGCAAGCCGGATAAAAACCCCGTCATTGCCACTCACGACGACCACCGCATGGCAATGGCTTTTGCGCCGACATGCCTCGCCGGAGAGTCAATCCGCATCGCAGACCCGCAAGTGGTCACAAAATCGTATCCCAAGTACTGGGAAGATTTGAAGCAAGCGGGATTTGCGGTTGAAAAATGTTGAGCTCAGGCAAACATCCCCGCCACTTTTCGGATACCCTCAGCGAGCACATCAATTTCTTCTTCGGTGTTGTAGAATGCAAACGAGGCGCGTGTTGTGCCCTCGATGCCCAGCGCATCCATCAGCGGTTGTGCGCAGTGGTGCCCTGTGCGGACGGCAATGCCTAATTGGTCGAGCAGCATCCCCATGTCGTAAGGGTGAATGGCTCCTACGAGGAATGAGAGGACGCCGCTTTTGGTTGGCGATGTGCCTACGAAGCGCATGCCTTCTATTTCGCTCAGCTTGGCGGTGGCGTGGCGTAGCAATTGGTCTTCGCGTTCGCGGATGTTGTTGAGTCCCAATGTGTTGATGTAGTGAATAGCCTCCGCAAGGGCTGCTATGCCCACATAATTAGGCGTTCCGGCTTCAAATTTGTAGGGCAATTCGTTGTAGGTGGTGTGTTCAAACGTCACGTGGGCAATCATCTCCCCCCCGCCCTGGTACGGCGGCATCCGGTGCAGCCATTTTTCTTTGCCGTAGAGTACGCCAACGCCCGTTGGTCCGTACATTTTGTGCGCCGAAAAAGCCAGAAAATCACAGTCAAGAGCCTGCACGTCAATCGCAATATGCGGCACCGACTGGGCGGCATCCACCAGCACGGGAATATTGTAGCCGTGCGCCATCGCAATAATCTTCTCAATCGGGTTAATCGTCCCCAGCACATTGGAAACGTGAGTCAGCGCAATCAGTTTGGTCTTGGACGAAATCAATTCTTCGACGTCTTCCAAGCGAATTTCGCCCGCTTCGGTCACCGGCACGACCTTGAGTTCGATGCCCAAAATGTTGCGCTGCATCTGCCACGGCACGATATTGGAATGGTGCTCCATCGCCGTGAGGATAATCTCATCGCCCGCTTTGCAATGCGAATGACAGAAACTGCTCGCCACCAGATTGATAGAGGCTGTTGTCCCACTTGTGAATACAATTTCCTTAGCGTGGGGTGCGTGGATAAACTGTTGCACCGTTTGGCGCGATTTCTCCAACTCCTCCGTCATCAGTTGGCTGAGGTGGTGGATGCCGCGATGCACATTGGCGTTGATAGTCGTGTAAAGCGTGTCAATTTTTTGGATGACTTGCAGCGGCTTCTGTGTTGTCGCCGCATTGTCGAAATACACCAAAGGCTTGTTATACACAGTTTGTGAAAGGATTGGAAAATCCTTCCGTATCGCACTGATTTGTAAATGGTCGTCTGTGTCCATAGAGGATATTTAAATTATCTGTGTCAAACGTAAATTTTGTTTTGACGGGGCAAAGTTAGTAAAAAAAAAGACATAAACAAAAAAGTGGAATTAATTGCCTCCGCCGCCGCTGCTGCTTTCGCCGCCGCCGGAGTTGCCGCCGCTCATGTTGTCGTCATTGGAGATGCCGCGCGACACTTTTTTGATTTGCGCTTTCATTTCGCCGAAGCGGAAGTTTATGTTCAGACCGAAGCGGGTGTTTTGGTTGCGCCAGTTGGTGCTTTCCATCACAAAATCGGATGTTTTAGTGGTGCTGGTCGATTTCATTCGGTTCGTGAATGGGTTGTCGATGAATGCCCGAAACGTCAACTTTTTCTTCAGCAGCGACTTGGATACGGATAGCCCGTAGCCATAGTATGCGCTGCCTTTTCCTTGCAACTGCAGCCACGGGGTTTGGTAATATTCATGGACATTGAGTGTGAAATCTTTGGGCAGAGTATATTGGATGCCACTATAGGCATTGCCGGAAAATCCCTCATTTTGCAAGTTGTATTGCTTGGATTCGATGTTGGAGTATTGACAGGAGAAGTTGCCGTAGATGCGAAATTTCTGGTTTGGACTCCAATTCAGATAGGTGGAAAGCACAACGCCCTGATTGGTGCCCTGATTTTCGTAGGTGGTGTAGGTGATGGCGTTTTCAATCCAGGAACGTTCCTCAATGGTGTTGTTCGCAAATTGATATGACAGATTGGCGTTCATATTGAATTTGGGGTTGAAAAAACTGTAGTTGAGCGTGAAATTATGCGCTTTCACGGCATCCAAATAGGGATTTCCGAATCGCACATTGGTGGAGTCGGTGGTGTTGCGATAGGGATTGAGATACCAGATGCCGGGGCGTTGGATGCGCAGATTGTAGCCCAGGCGCAAGGTCTGACCCTGTGTAATCTGGTAGGTAATTGTGGTGCTCGGTACCAAATTGGTGTAATCGGCACCAAAATTCATTGCCTCGTTTTTAGCAAATTCCGCGTCCAACCAAGTGCCCTCAAAGCGCAATCCCGCCTTGAAGCCCCATTTGTCGATTTTCACATTATACCCCGCATAAGCCCCCAGGATGTCGGAGTTGTGCAAAAATATATCGTTGTCGGACACCAGCGGTAGCCATTGCCCATTTGTCCACAAAGAGTGTTCGCTCTCGCTTTTGTTGATGCGTTTGATGTATTTGATGCCCGCCTCGATGGTGTGAATTTTATTGACAGGTGTGGTGAAGTCCAATTGCAGCGTGTGCTCAGAGCTCGAGCCATCGGTCGATTGCCTGTTGTTGAGCACGTCGTCAATCGTAGTTTCTCCCGAACTTTTCTGCGGCGATGTGTTAAAATTGTAGGAAAATGTCAGCAAACGGTCTTTTACGCCCGCAAACGAACGTTGATAATCCGCCCGCACCGACGGACCGCCAAAGGCATTTGTGCCGTCTGTCCGCTGTTTGTAGTTGTAGATGATATTCGTGTTGCCGTAACCAAATTCTTTCAAATCCACATCCATCTCTCTTTCAGAGTTGTTGCTGCCGCTAAATTGGTTGTAGGACACGCTCAACAGGCGCAGGGTGTCGATTTCGTAACTCAATTCGCCGTAGCCGTACATCATGTTGAACGTGTTTTTGCTCCAGCCGTCCTGTGTCAGCAACGTGGAACCTTTAATTTCACTTCGCTCACTGTGGGTGTCGTTGATTGGATTGCGGCGCTTGTTAGCGTTCAGATTGCCTGTAAGCCCTAATTTGCCCTGTTTGACGGAAAAATAGGTGCCTCCGCCGAAACTGCCCAGATTGTCCACAAAGGTGTTGAGCGACACCGTGTAGCCACCCATCGATGAATTGTCATGTGTTACAATATTGAGGATGCCGGTCACGCCCTCCGCGTCGTATTTCGCGCCCGGGTCGGTGATGACTTCTACGGATTTTATCGTGTTGGCAGGCATACTCCGAAGCACGTCTTTCGGGTTGTTAGACAACAAGTTAGAAGGTTTCCCGTTCATATAAATTTTGAAATTGGACGAGCCTTTGACTTGGATATTTTCATCGCCATCGACCGTCACCATCGGCACCTTTTTCAGCATTTCCAGCACATTGTTGGTCTTCGCCTCAGGGTCTTCCGCCATATCGTAAGTGATTTTGTCCAAATCGACCTTCACCAGCGACTTCTGCGCCCTCACCACCACCTCATCCAGCGTATGGTCGGCTAATGCATCCAGCGAATCAATCACAGCAGCAAGCGAATCCCTCTCAGCCGCAGTCTGGGCATAACACAAAGACATTCCGGCAAAAAGGAAGCAAAGAACAAGGATTTTTTTCATCATGCTTTTTTGAAATAATTCGGTGCAAAGGTAGTGATAAATTCGGAGATAAATCAATATTCCAAACTTCGGCAACACTTCGGCATCTTCGGCAAAGCTTCGGCAAAACTTCGGCAATGTCTTTTGTTTAGTTCAAAATATATTTTGCCAGATTTGTTTCGCCAACTCTTTTAAGTATCTGTTTATCAGACAATTCGTTTAAGTCCTTTCTCGCAGTTCGCTCTGCAACTGCATATAGTTTTGCATATGCCGAAGTTGTTATTTCGCCGTTCTCTTTCACATACAGCACGGCATTTATCTGCCTTTCATTTAAGCCCAGTTGTAATAGTTGCTCTTCTGAAAAGAGGTCGTTGAAAAGCGTTACTATAAATCCGCCGTCCCGCTCCGTGAGTTCGGGTTCAGGAAGTTCCGCCTCCTTGCAGGTGTCGATGATACGGATTGTGCCGCGCCCCCAGGCATCAATCAAACCACCTTTGAAACATACATCGGCAATAAGCGGATTGCGCGGTCTGGACGAATGAGACCGCCGCAACGATTCCAAACTGATGCCTTCGGGCAACATTCCTTCGTTCCAAATATTGATTTTGTCGTCATAAACACGAATTTGAATAAAACTGCCCATATAATTACGGTGTACCAAAGCGTTGAGCAGCATTTCGCGAAGGGCAGCCACAGGATATTCGCCTTTTTCAACACGAAAAAATCCTTCAAATTCAATATTGCGAATGAGAAACTTGTGGTTTAACTGCTCTAAAACATTGCGTAGCAACACAATAATATTGCCTTCTTCGACTTCCTGAAACCGTAAATCGGCATCGTCTTTGGCAAAACGACCGATTTTGACAAAAGTATTCGGATAAAAGCGACCGGGGTCTTTGCCGAATAAAACGATTGCGGCACGTTTGAGCTGTCCGTTTTCGGTAAGGCGCAGTTTATCAAGTATTTCTGCGGTAGTTAAGCCCTCCACATCGGGCAAACGACCTTTCTCTTTTGACATCACAATATACGCTTTCAACGATTTTTCGTCAATGTCGGCAAATGTGGCTCGCGGCTCTACAACATCGTCCCAAGTTTGACCGCTACGTTTGAGCAAAAATTCATTCAGTGCCGCACCAGTCAATTCTTGTTTCACGCTTCCGCTGCGGTAGTAATACCGTCCGCGTAATGAAATTGGCACGGAATAGGGCTGCACGATAATCTCTATAAAGTGTTTGTCGTCTTCCTGCAAAAGATTGACTTCGGCAGTAATTCCCATCAGGTTTTTGATTTTGTTGGGAATCTCGTCCATCAAGCGTTTGGAATCTTCCACGCCAACGACCGCACCGACATCATCTTTGCCAATATAGATTTTGCCGCCTTGCGCATTGGCAAAACCGCATACCCATTTGAGGTAGTCGTCGTGCCAACTTTGTTTGTATTCTATGTTTTGTTGTTCGGGCATAACTTAGATTTTACTCAGTATTTATCTTGCATTTTCTGCGGCAAAGGTACAAATAATTTCGAAACAAAAAGCTTTTTGGGGGGGGCATTTTTTATTTCTTACTCTGCCGCTTCCGCTCATTCTCATCGAGGACAATCTTGCGGAGGCGCATTGATGTGGGTGTGAGTTCCACATATTCGTCTTCTTTGATGTATTCGAGGCATTGCTCGAGGCTGAACACTACCGGCGGTGCCAGGTGGGCTTTGTCGTCGGAGCCGGAGGCGCGTACGTTGGTCAGTTTTTTGGACTTGGTGACGTTCACCACCAAATCGCCCTCCTTGCTGTGTTCGCCCACGATTTGTCCTGCGTAGATGTCCGTTTGCGGGTTGATGAAAAATCGTCCGCGGTCTTGCAATTTGTCGAGCGCGTAGGCGAAAGCGTTGCCCGTTTCCATTGCGATGATGGAGCCGTTTTGCCGTTTTTCTATGTCGCCTTTCCACGGCTGGTATTCCAAAAAGCGGTGGGCGATGATGGCTTCGCCGGCGGAGGCTGTTAATGCGTTGTTAGACAAGCCGATAATGCCACGCGAGGGGATGGTAAATTCCAAATGCACGCGGTCGTTTTTGCTCTCCATCAACACCATTTCGCCCTTGCGTTTCGTCACCATATCAATGATTTTGCTGGCGTATTCTTCGGGCAAATTGACCGTCAATTGTTCGACCGGCTCGCATTTCACGCCGTCGATTTCTTTGATAAGTACCTGTGGCTGACCCACTTGCAACTCGTAGCCTTCGCGCCGCATCGTTTCAATCAACACCGACAGGTGCAGCAGCCCGCGACCATAGACAATCCACGCATCGGCACTGTCGGACGGCAGCACGCGCAGGGCGAGGTTTTTATCCAATTCTTTCGTCAAGCGTTCAAAAATATGGCGCGAAGTGATGTATTTTCCTTCCTTGCCAAAAAACGGTGAGTTGTTGATAGTGAACAACATAGACATCGTTGGCTCGTCGATGTCGATGGGTTTCAGCGGCTCGGGATTTTCCAAATCGGCGAGCGTGTCGCCAATCTCAAAGTTTTCGATGCCGATGACGGCGCAGATGTCGCCCGACTTCACCGACGGCACTTTCGTGCGCCCAAGCCCCTCAAACACGTTAATTTCCTTGATGCGCGACTTCACAATCTTGCCATCGCGTTTGCAGAGCGACACATCCTGCCCCTCGCGCAATTCGCCGCGATGCACGCGCCCCACAGCGATTCGCCCCACATAGTTCGAATAGTCCAGCGATGTGATTTGCAACTGCGGCGTGCCTTCCAGCACCTCCGGCGCAGGGATATGCTCGATAATCGCATCCAAAATCGGGAAAATGGTGTCCGTCGGCTTTTTCCAATCGGTGCTCATCCAGCCCTGCTTGGCAGAGCCGTAAATCGTTGGAAAATCCAACTGCTCTTCGGTGGCATCCAGCGAATACATCAGGTCGAAAACCTGTTCCTGCACCTCGTCGGGGCGGCAATTGGGCTTGTCCACCTTATTTATTACCACGATGGGCTTCAACCCCAGCGCGATGGCTTTTTGCAGCACAAACCGGGTCTGCGGCATCGGACCCTCGAAGGCATCCACGAGCAGCAACACGCCGTCTGCCATATTGAGCACGCGCTCCACCTCGCCGCCAAAATCGGCGTGACCCGGCGTGTCGATGATGTTGATTTTCGTGTCTTTGTAGTTGATAGACACGTTCTTGGCAAGAATCGTGATGCCGCGCTCGCGTTCCAAATCATTACTGTCGAGAAACTGGTCTAACTCTGCCTTGTCGTCGCGAAAAAGTTTCCCCGCCAGCAGCATTTTGTCCACAAGAGTTGTTTTGCCATGGTCGACGTGCGCGATAATGGCGATATTTCTAATTTTTTGCATATTCATTTTTTACTTTTTCTAAATTAGGGGCGCAAAGGTACGATTAAATAATGAATTATGGATTATTTTTTCATGATTCCCCCTTGTCATTGCGGGCTTGACCCGCAATCCCCTGTCCTACATTGCGCTGTTGCCCTACATTCGACTCCTCTTCAGGGGATTGCGGGTCAAGCCCGCAATGACAGATTAAAAAAAAAATTCAAAAAAATTTTGCTGTGTCAAAAAAAAGTTCTACCTTTGCGCCGCCTTACGAAAAAAAAAGGTCATCGGGCGCTTAGCTCAGTTGGTTCAGAGCATCTGGTTTACACCCAGAGGGTCGGGGGTTCGAGTCCCTCAGCGCCCACAGAACAGGAGATGATCAGCAATTCAGCCTCAAAAAATAATTCATTGAAAATGAATGGTATAGAAAACTTGCAAAAATAAAAATTTCCGGCTATCTTTGCACCGTGTAAGCGCAAGGCAGGGGCTTTCGCCCCTTTAGTGGAGGCTGAGCTTTTAACTGCAGTGTTCTTTCATGTTAAAAAAAATTAAAAGCCGCAAGGGTGTTGTTTGGACGACCTTTGCGGCTGTCGTTTTAACGCTGCAAAGGTACAAATAATTTTCTTAATTGCAAAAAAAAAGTGAAATTATTTTTATTAAAATGCAATTTATTTTTATATTTATCACAAATATTTTTTGACTATTTGTGCCACCCTAAGAAAGAACAGAGAAAAAAAACATCAGCAGGGGAGCGCGGACAGGTACTTCTGTCCCGCTACCAGCACGTCCTCAAACATCGTTTTGGGGACTTACCCGACTTGCTGTCCAAGTTGAAGGACACTCGCAAGCGAAAAAATTACGAGATGGAAGATGTGGCCATGGGGGGCATCTTCCTATTTTTACTCAAGTTTGGCTCCCGCAACAATTTGAACAACAAACGGCGCGAAGAGTCGTTTGTAGCCCATTGCGAACGGACTTTGGGGTTTCGCCTGCCGCATCAGGACACGATAGCAAAGGTGCTTCGCAAACTCCCGCCCGAACAGTTAGAAAAGGTTAAAATGGAACTGATGAGCGATTTATTCAATCAGAAGTGCCTGCGTAACAGCCGCTTACTAAACAAGTATTACATGGTAGCCATTGATGCCACAGGGATTGTCCTGACTTCGTCATTGCGACACCCAAAATTGATTTAACCCCATGAGAATCGGATATTTGAAGCGCGAAGTTTTTTTTAGAGCCATTCGATTCTCGCGGGGGTAATATTTTTCCGGAGGAGGAGATGGAATGTCGGCAGAGGCTATCATTTTTCATAGAAGTCGTCTCTGAACAGAGGCTCAATGAGTTTATGTAGGCGAGTCAGGAACATGGTTTTCGTAATGGTTTCTCCGGTCAAAGGTACTTGTATGCTTATTGTTGCTATCGTCTTTGCTACATCGAGCACCTTGTCCACGCTCATATTCACTTGATTCGCTTTCAGCAGACGTTCGAGTTCTTTATAAATTTTATACGCAACGAAGCAGATACAAACGTGTGCCTCTATGCGGCGCGGGGTAAAGTGAAACATGGGGCGAAGTTCTATCGTCCCTTTGGTCACTCGATAAGCCCTTTCCACTACCCATAAGCCTTTGTATTGCTCGCAAACAGTCTTTGCCTCCAAAGCTGTGTTGGTGATGTAACCCTTTAATCCGTCCCATTGTGCGTCATCAGTAATTTTGCTTTCGTTTATACTGACACTGACATCGTCCTTGATTTCAAGAAACTTGTTGTACCCTCGCTTGTTTATGTTCTCCTTTGATATTTTCCCGCTACCATAGTCCCGTTTCAGACGTTTTACGCCCTTGTCCCTATTGTAGGCATCCTTCTTCGCTCGTTTATCCGAATAGTTAATAATCAGACGGCATGTTTTCGTTTTGTTCATTTCATAAAACTCTCCATCCTGCTTTTGTCGGGATAATATCCATCGCTTGATTTCTTCGCTCTCATTTTTTATCCTTGCTCCTATTATATATTTGTAACCGGCTGATTCCAACAGGGAGATATTTTTTGCGTTCATCAAACCCGAATCTGCTACCACGACAAACTCTTTCAAATTGAACCTGACAACAAAATCATCAATTATCGGTATCATGGTGCGACCCTCATACTGTGAGCCATTAAAAATGGAATAATTCAACGGATAACCATCGCGGCTTACCAACAACCCCAGTACTATTTGTGGCTGATTGTGTTTGCCGTCTTTGGAATAGCCTGTTGCACGAAGGTCATCCCCATAGTCGGTCTCAAAGTAGAGCGTGGTAACATCGTAAAAAACAATGCCTATCACGCCGCCTAAAATGCGACGGGTATGTTCCACACTAATTTGCTGTATCTTTGCTTGCTGTGTGTTATATAACTTGTCCAAATATCTGTATATTTTAGACAAATCAATATCTTCATCAAAATGTGACTTCAAATACTCAACGGTTCCCGACTTGCTCATGGGTTGACTCAAACGGGCTATGACCAACTGGCGAAGTATGGTATCTTCTATCGCATCAAAACCAACCGACCGATATACTTTTTCCAAAAGCAGTTGAATGCCGTTGGGCAGTATATTCTTGACATTGGACAATAGAGATTCTATCTGTTGTTTCTCTGAATCCGCTTTTTTTTGCGCAACAAACAAATCACCTTGTCCTTCTCTGCCCTTAATCCAATCCTTGCCTTGGTGACATAAACTCACTATCTCGCCCTCATCCGAACTTGTGCCGATGGTGGCAAGGTAACGCAACTTCCCGCGTGACTTAGCAACCACCACCACGCTTGTGCTGCCCGACCGGTTAGGCTTCCTGCGCACGTACATTTCCAGAACAAAGGTAATGAAATTTGGGGGCGCGACACCCAAAATGGGTGTCGCAAAATCGCTTTTTAGCTGATTATCAGTGTTTTATGGAAATGTTAATTTATGTTATGACGAAGTCAGGATGTGTCGTCCCATGCGGGACTTGGGGGAGGCGGTGGCTCCGTCACTCCCGTAGACTGAAGTCTACGGTTAATAAAGTGCTGTCCCTGCGGGACAAAACGAGCCGCACAGTTCTGTCCATAATGGGACTGCGCTCTGGGCAAGTAAAAATAGCACCTGAAAAAAAAGATTTAGCCAAAAAATAAGCACATTTGCCCTCATAACTCATAACTATTTTGTACTTTTGCACCAATTTTGAATGTAAAATTGAAACGAAATGAGAAAATGGCGTGTTGAGGATTCGGCTGAGTTGTATAACATTTACGGCTGGGGGTTGGATTATTTTTCCATCAACGAGAAGGGACATATCACGGTGAGCCCGAAGAAAAACGGGGCGGAGGTGGATTTGAAGGAGTTGATGGACGAGCTGACGTTGCGCGATGTGGCGGCTCCGGTGCTGTTGCGCTTTTCCGATATTTTGGATAATCGGATTGAGAAAATATCCAACTGCTTCAAAATTGCGGCGCAGGAATACAATTATGATGCGCAAAATTTTATCATCTATCCGATAAAAGTCAATCAGATGCGGCAGGTGGTGGAAGAAATCGTGAGCCACGGCAAAAAGTTCAATATCGGTCTGGAAGCCGGTTCCAAGCCCGAATTGCACGCGGTGTTGGCTATCAACACCAGTCCCGATTCGCTGATTATTTGCAATGGCTACAAGGACGAGGACTATATTCAGCTGGCTCTGCTGGCACAAAAGATGGGCAAACGCATTTTTATTGTGGTCGAGAAGCTCAACGAGTTGAAACTCATTGCCGAACTGTCGAAAAAGATGCGCATCGTGCCCAATATCGGCATTCGCATCAAGTTGGCGAGCAGTGGCAGCGGCAAATGGGAAGAATCGGGCGGCGATGTCAGCAAGTTTGGCTTGTCGTCGAGCGAACTGCTCGAAGCCCTCGATATTTTGAAGAAAAACAAGTTGGAGGATAGCCTCAAACTGATTCATTTTCACATCGGCAGTCAGGTAACGAAAATTCGACGCATCAAAAATGCGTTGCGCGAAGCCTCTCAGTTCTATGTGCAACTCCACACGATGGGTTTCGACGTCAAATTTGTGGATATTGGCGGCGGTTTGGGTGTCGATTACGATGGCACGCGGTCGTCCGGCAGCGAAAGCAGTATGAACTATTCCATTCAGGAGTATGTCAACGACTCGATTTCGACGCTCGTGGATGCCTGCGTCAAAAACAATATTGCACAGCCCAACATCATCACCGAATCGGGGCGGTCGCTCACGGCGCATCACTCCGTATTGGTGTTTCAGGTGCTTGAAACCACGACTTTGCCCGAATGGGAGGAAAATGAGGAATTGCCCGAAAATGCCGACGAGTTGGTGAAAGAACTCTACAAACTGTGGGACGATATGAACGGTCCGCGCCTGATTGAGACGTGGCACGATGCCCAGCAAATCCGCGAAGAATCGTTAGACAGGTTCAGTCTGGGGCTTATCGACCTCGTGACACGCGCCCAGGTGGAAAAACTCTACTGGTCGATTGCCCGCGAAGTGTATCAGATGGCTTCCACAATGAAGCACGCACCGGAAGAACTTCGCAAAATCTCTAAGATGCTGCCTGACAAGTATTTCTGCAACTTCTCGCTGTTCCAATCGCTGCCCGACTCGTGGGCAATTGACCAAGTATTCCCAATAGTCCCCTTGGCACGTTTGGACGAAAAACCCAACCGCACAGCCACCATACAGGACATCACGTGCGATTCGGACGGCAAAATCGACAATTTCATCAATATGCAAAACCACGCCTACCACCTGCCCGTGCATTCGCTGAACAAAAAGGAGCCATATTATATGGGTGTATTTTTGGTGGGTGCCTATCAGGAAATTCTCGGCGACCTCCACAACCTGTTTGGCGACACCAACGCGGTGCATATCTCCGTCAATAAAGACACCTACCAGATAGAGCAAATCATTGACGGAGAGACGATTGCGGATGTTTTGGAGTACGTGGAATACAGCCCGAAAAAACTCGTGCGCACCGTTGAAGCATGGGTCACGGAATCGATGAAAGCGGGCAAAATCACCGTCGAAGAGGGACGCGAATTTCTGTCAAACTACCGCTCAGGGCTGTATGGCTATACTTATTTGGAGTAGTCTCAAAAAGGCTGTCATTGCGTTTTCTACCGAGCGACCCATTCCTAAAACCCCGTAGACTAAAGTCTACGGTTAATAAAGTGCTGTCCCTGCGGGACAAAAACCGGAAATTGCTTGCAGGAAACGCTATTTAGTGGTATGATTGCGGATAATCATAATATTTTTCCATACAAATATCAGTAGATTTATTTTTCATAGCACTCGAAATTATTTTTTAATCAAAAAATGTTGCTTTTTTGTTGAGCTTGGAAAAATATTGCTACCTTTGCCGTCAAATAAAAACAATATGTCAATTATCAGAAAACTGTTCACATTAGGCGACAAAGCCTTCATGCCCGACTGGTTGAGCTACCAGCCTTATGATACGCCCGCTGACGTTGATTTCTATTATTTGAAATTATGCGGTAAAGTGCATGCCATCCTGCGCAACCTGCACTTCGCGGATTATGCGGACAGTATTGATGCTAAGCGCGATATAATCCGTTTATCGTGCAGCTTAGTTGCTTATTTTCAGGATGTTATCAGCGAAACAAAGGTGTTTGCAGCCTTTACCGAACGCCACAAAAAACTGTACGGCAGTTATTTACCGTTTTACAAGTTGGATGATAGTTATTATGCAGACGAGATTAATTTATACGACCTGTATTTCCTCGTATGGCATCATTTGTCGATGCTTAACCGCGATGAGATAATTGACCCGCTACTTTGCGCTGATGAAAAAGAGGTGGATGCAATCAATGATATTTACGCTTTATTGAATGAAGAGTTTGAGTATGCACCTCAAAACGAACGTTTGCAACTGTTTTTGCAATTGGACGACACTGCAACGATATTTGACATTCGGAAACGAATAGAGTATTTAGCATCCTCCTCCTTTTTGAATTATATGATTTTCGACCAAATTATTGGAGAACGCGCCATTGCTTATAGTAAAGCGAAAGATTTGTCTGTAGAGCAGTTTGAACGGTATATGTATGATACACGTGTGGAATATATTTTTAACCGGCGTGCGCCTCTCCTGGCGTTGCGATACAATGAGATATTGGCAGATATTATTGGGGAGTCACACCCATTGTATGAAACCATTCGCACCATATCAGAGCGCAAGTATGGCGTATTTCTGTTCAAAGAGCAACAAGAAAAAGGGGATATTTTTCAACATGTTCATTCAAAAACCATTGTTGCGCTTGCGCGGGAAGAAAGGACGTTTAAACCGGAAACGTTGGTGCCGGATAAATTTGCTCAACTGATGGGTATCGTGAAAATGGGTGATTTATGGTACCAGATGGGGGTGGCAATCACTGTGGACAACTCCGAAAAAGTGGGCTTGATAGATATTGGAGCGCATTCATTTGATGCCATTGAGCCTAAATATGAATTGTTGAAGACAATGGAGCAGGCTTTTAAACAGGCTACCGGTGGTAAATTACTCTCTTTTGCGGGTAGTGACGAGGAATATCGCGATTTTCATTACCGAGTAAATGAAATTCAGTGCAGAATTGTTCAGCCAAAGGTACCGGAAGAGGACTTGCAAAAACACCTCGCCGATCTGAAAGCTAAACTTAAGCCTGTTTTTGGCAAAGAAACAAAATCAATAGCCATGTTTTTTAATCCTAAACGTGGACTGGAAATCTATTTTAATATACCCGAGACCATTCGTGATAGCGATAATCCGTTTTACAACCCGACCGAAAAATGTCCGTTTAACCAGTTGATGACCAAAACAGATTTTTCAAAGGAATTTATTGATTATCTGATGGAAAACCAATTGGTTGAATTTGAAAACACACCCACCCGGTTTGTGGTAGATATGCCAACCATGCTGCGTAATGCAGATTTTTTACTCCGATATTATCGCAGCGATGAATATTGGGCAAAACCGAAAGTAACAATTACAAATCACTAATTTTAGGTAATATGCAACAAAAAATTAACCCACATTGCGCAAAATCAGCTCGGAGCAACCGATAGAAAAGGTGGAAATCGTGGATATGACAGGGCGCATTGTGGCTTCGACAAATACAAACATCGTCAATGTGTCGCATTTGCCGAGAGGCTTACCGGAAAGGTCATATTTCAACTCTTCGGGTCCGGCAAAACCGGTATAAGGGTGCTCCAAAATATCTGTCAAGATGCGTTCAAGCCGCTTCTTTGTCGCCGGTGAGCCGCTTTTCTTGATGATTTCCCTATCGCTTTGCGCTTTAGGCTTGAAAACTATTTCCATAAGTCTTCAATTTTTATCTTTACGCCCGGCTGTTTTTCCTGCTCGTTAATCATCTTTACATATTCGGGATTGTAGGGCGATTTATCTTCCACCCTATTAATGGCACGCCGCTTGCTTTTGTTCAACATCATCCCGTTTAAGAACGCTTGTAACTCGTCCATCGTTACGCTGTACTTATCAAGGTCAATACGCGCATACCTTGCATGCCCCCGCGTGCCCTTTTCATACTGTACACCTGTCATTGTTTCCATATCTCTGTAAATTTTAATTTGCAATCGACGGCAAAGATAAACACTATTTCTGATATACGCAAACGGGAACGGGGCTAAATCTTTTTTTCAGGTGCTATTATTTCGCAAACGGTGTTTTATCCCGTAGGGACAAATATACATAGCCTTTTATCCCGTAGGGATTATAGCTCGGTAGAAAAGCCAATCCTCACCTCCACCCTGCATCCCGTAGGGATGCAACCGATTGCGGATGATGTTGCATCCCTACGGGATGCAGGAATGGGGGAGGCATTCCATTTCTACCGAGCTATAATCCCTACGGGATAAAACACCGTTTGCGAAATAATAGCACCTGAAAAAAAGATTTAGCCGCAAAGCAAACGGTGACCGGCTACCCCCCCCGTTTGGGATAGTTGTAGCACTGCTACTGCGTTATTTAACACAAATTAAGATGGTTTCCCCGAAATATATGCAAAAAACTTTTTTTGTTTAAATAGTTTTCGTACCTTTGCGCCCCAAATGAAAGTACAAAATATGACATTACTGAAAACAGGGCTTTTGCTTTTTTGCTTTTCCCTTCCTTCTCTTGTTTTTTCGCAAGACACGAGTGCGCCTGACAAAGAATCCGACAAGAAATTGGAGGAGGTGGTGGTTTCTGCTCGCCGCAGAGATTTGAATGTGACCGGCACCATTATGGGTGTTGATAAGCTGAGTATCCGAGAGATACAGCTGATGCCCGCGTTTATGGGCGAGGTGGATATCCTCAAGGCTATTCAGTTGTTGCCGGGGGTGCAGACTACCTCCGAGGGCAGTTCGGGATTCAGCGTGCGCGGTGGCTCGCCCGACCAAAATCTGATTGTTTTAGACAACACGACCGTTTATAACCCTTCGCACCAGATGGGGTTTTTCTCGGCTTTCAACAATGATGTGATTAAGGGGATTGAACTCTACAAGGGACATTTCCCCTTTCGGCATGGCGGGCGGTTGGCTTCGCTGTTGGAGGTGTACACGCGCACGGATGCGCCGGAGACTATCACCGGTACGGGTGGCATCGGACTGATTTCCAGCCGGTTGATGATACAAGGTCCCTTGGGCGAAAGAACGACTTGGGTGGCTGCTGCTCGGCGGACGTATGCGGATTTGTTTCTGATATTTGCCTCCGAACCCGACTTGCGGAATGCCACGCTCTATTTCTACGATTTGAACGGCAAACTCACGCACCGCCTTTCGGACAAAGACAGATTAGAATTTAACATCTACAACGGTTTGGACAAGATGGGGATGACGATGGGCAATTTCGATTACGGCAACACCGCCGCCTCGCTCACGTGGAATCGCGTGCTGTCGGATAAACTGTTTGGCAAATTCAGCGCGCATTTCACGGACTATCAATACGGCTTGGCTGCCAATATGAACGAGATTGATGCCAGTTGGAAATCCCGCATCACCGATTGGATGTTTCGTGCCGATTTTCATCAGCCCATCAGCCCGCTTTGGGATATATCTTACGGTGTTTCAGGCACTTATCATGCGTTTCGTCCCGGTGAAGTCAGCGTCAGTGGGATGTCCGACAGCACCGGTTCCATCAATCTGTCCCGAAAAGAGGCGTGGGAGTATGGTGCCTATTTGTCGAACGAGCAAAAATTGACGGACAAATGGTCGCTCAGTTACGGCATCAGACTGTCGGCATTTCAAAACATCGGCAACGTGAAGCACCTCTACACGGCGTTGGAACCCGGCGCGAGTGCGGTGTATAAACTCACTGACAATTCTTCGCTGAAAGCCGGCTATTCCCACAACACGCAGTATATGCAGCTGGCAAACAATTCGGCATCCGGCTCGCCGCTGGATGTGTGGTTCACGGCAAGCCCCCAAATCAAGCCCCAGCAGGTGGATTTGTTTTCCGTCGGCTACTTTCACAATTTCGATGACAACAATTATGAAGTGTCCGTTGAAACCTATTACAAAAATTTGACGAATGTTGTTGATTTTAAGGAACATTCCAACCTTTTGTTAAACCCGGATTTAGAGGGAGAAGTGCGCACAGGTACGGGTAGAGCCTACGGAATAGAGTTGATGGCGCGCAAAAATGCAGGTCGCCTGACCGGTTTTCTCAATTACACATGGTCGCGCTCGGAGCGCACCATCGCGGAGGTCAATCACGGGAAAACCTACCTCGCGCCTTTCGACAAGCCCCACGCGGTAAACATCGTGGCAACCTACAAATTCTCCAAGAAAATCAACCTCTCGGCAATCTGGGTCTTCGCCACCGGCATGCCCACCACCTATCCTACGGGCAGATTTGCCGTTGGCGAGGAGTATTTTCCCATCTATTCGGGGCGCAACGAATACCGCAAACCCAATTACCACCGCCTGGATGTGTCCTTCAATTATATTTCCGAGCCACACAAGTATTGGCAAGGCGAATGGAATTTCTCGCTCTACAATGCCTACAATCAGCACAACCCATGGACAATCAATTATTCGCAGGATAAAATAACAGGCATCCCCTACGCCGAAATGATGTATCTATTCGGCATAGTGCCATCAATAACGTATAATTTCAAATTTTAAAACAATGAAAAAGAAAAAAACTGTCATTGCGGGCTTGACCCGCAATCCCCTCCTGATAGTCGCGGTGCTGTTCATGGCGGATTGCACCGAACTCATCGACATCCGCACCGACAATTCGCCCCCCGTCATCGTCATCTACGGCGAACTGACCAATGAGTTGAAACATCAGGAAGTGAACGTAAGCCGCTCATCGCCCTATTTCGCCGATGAGCCGAACGAGGGCATTTCCGGAGCCGTAGTGAAGGTCAATGCGTTTAGTTTCACAGAAAACGACACTGTTCCGGGACTGTATCTTTCGGACATCGCATTTGCCGCTGACACTTTAGTAACTTACTCACTATCAGTGGAGGTAGAGGGTAAAACATATACCGCCAAAACGGAAATTCTGCGCCCTATCATGCCGGACTCTCTCACGTTTCAAACGATGACAATGATGGGCGTGGGCACTCATATTTTATCCATACATTTTCAGGACACGCCGCAGGAAAATTATTATTTACTCCATACGATTTACAAAGATTCGGCGCAGGACTATAAAGATACTTTGCTGACGGCAAAACTTTCCCGTTATTCCATTTCCGACAATGAACGGCTGTTCAAGGGGCAATACCAACATAAAATGGTGCGCAATTTCGCCGACTTTTCAACCCGAGAAAACGAAGTGAATATGGGTGACGGAGACGAGCAAAGTCGCCGAATTTACCTGAAATCGGGCGACAGCCTCGAGGTTACCCTCAGCCTAATCCCCAAAGGCTTCTACGACTTCATCCGCCAATGCAAAAATGAGAAAGACGGCGAAAATCCGATGTTCGGCGGTCCCGCCTCCAACATCGAAACCAATATCAGCAATGGTGGCGTGGGGTACTTCGCAGGGTATTACTCGGCAGGGACGGCTATAAAATTCACCGGGGCGAAGTAGGGGTGATTTCAAATTTGTCTGGGCAATCTTGTCTGAATCAGGATTTGCAGGATTAAAGGATTGACAGGATTATTATCAATCCTGCCAATCTTTTCTGAGTAGAGACGTGGCGCGCCACGTCTCTACTGCAATTTTTTAATCATACAAATCAATAAAATCATCTTAAAATCACAGTTCAGATTATTTTTTCACCACTATCCGCAGCAGATAAACACCATTCGGCTCGCCGGACAAATCTACGCGGCTTTTGCGGGTCGTTTGCAGCAGTTCGCCGTTCAGGTTGTGCACCGCTGTTAATCCTCACTCACACAACAATTTGCTCAAAAGCCCGTTAATATAGTCTATGTATCGCTATTTTTTTACATTAGTGTGCGTTGTGGGTGTGCTGTCGTTGGTTTCTTGCAAAACAGCGACCATGAAGGCTGCGCTCGAATATGAGGCGCAAGGCGAATATTATCAGGCGGCCGAAACGTTCCGAAAAGTATATAGCAAAACTTCGCCCAAAAAGACGGCATTGCGCGGACAAATTGCTTACCATCAGGCCGAAATGTACCGTAAATTGAACAACACATCCCGCGCTTTGATTGGCTACAACAATGCCATTCGCTATAAATATGCTGACACTGTCGCCATCTTGCGGCAGGCACAGATGTTCCACCAGCAGGGCAAATACGTCGAAGCAATCAAGCGTTACAATGACTATTTGAAACTCTCATCCGACAGCAACAGGATGGGTAGAAACGGCATTGCAGGCTGTGAATTGGCACAGGAGTGGAAAAAAGCACCCGCGCACTATGCGGTGAAAAAGATGGATAAATGGGCCGGGCGCGACGGGGAATTTTCGCCGATGTTCTTAGGCACCGACCAGCTCTATATCACCGCCTCTCGCACGGTAAAGGGGGCGACCGAAGTGGTGAAAAACCCAATTACAGGCATCATCAACACTAACTTTTTTGCAATTAGAAAAGACGAACGCGGCAACTGGCTACTGCCGGACAGCATTGATGGCGGGCTCAACACCACATTTGACGAGGGTACCGCCTCTTTCACCTCCGATGGCAGCCGAATGTATTACACCTTTTGTCCCGAAGGCGATGGCGGTGGGGCGGCAGAGGTGCGCGTGTCCAGCCGTTCGGGTGGTCAGTGGGGTGCCGGTTCGCGGGTTCCTCTGTTCAAAGATTCGGCTGTTACCACGGCACATCCCGCTGTGGGCGTAGATGGATACCTCTATTTTGTGTCCGATAATCCCTACGGCAGCTATGGCGGTAAGGATATTTGGCGCGTGGAACTAAACAAGATTGGGGAATATTATCCCGACAATCTTGGTCCGGAAATCAATACTGTTGGCGATGAGTTTTTCCCGTATATGCGCGAAGATTCCACGCTCTTTTTTTCGTCCAACGGACATCCCGGGATGGGTGGGTTGGATATTTTCAGAGCCAATTTTGCCAAAGAGCATTGGCATGTCAACAATATGAAATCGCCCATCAACAGTATGGCAGACGACTTTGGCATCACGTTTTACCCCAAAAAAGAGTCGGGTTTTTTCAGCAGCAACCGCAACGATGCCCGCAATGCCGACCACATCTACTCCTTTGAGTTGCCCGAAGCCTTTGCCTACCTCGAAGGGTGGGTGGTGGACAATGAGGAGATGGTGATTCCCGATGCGAGCGTGCGGCTGGTGGGGAAAGACGGCTCCAATATGCGGGTGTTGGCGGCGGAGGATGGTACATACGTGCTGGACATCAAATCGGGCACAGAATATGTGTTGATGGCATCGGCACCCGATTTTCTCAACCAAAAAGACACGCTGACTGTCCCGAAAATAGACCAGACAAGCACGTTTTTTGTCGATTTTTACCTGCAGCCAATGACAAAACCGGTGGTGGTGGACAACATTTTCTACGATTTCAACAAGACTACTTTGCGGACGGATTCTAAGGAGGCATTGGGCGCACTTATTGCGATGCTGACCGACAATCCGCATGTAACCATTGAGATGTCAGCCCACACCGACCGCATCGGTTCGGATGACTACAACACCGATTTGTCGCAACGCAGAGCGCAATCGGTGGTCGATTATCTCATCCAAAACGGCATCGAAAAAGAACGCCTGGAAGCCAAAGGCTACGGAAAAACCGCCCCGCTGGCAGTAACCAAAAAACTCAGCGAAAAATACGACTTCCTGCCCGAAGGACAACTGCTGGACGAAGCATTCATCCAAACCCTCCCCCCAATCCAACAAGCCACAGCCGACCAAATCAACCGCCGAACAGAGTTTAAAGTGCTGACAACAAATTATAAGCTGAGGTGAAGGTAACGGGTTCACATTAGTCATCATAAATTTTGATGCGCTTGCCTGGGCCTTGTTGAAAAAAAACAGCATGTTTTAAAAATAATGCTTACCTTTGCGCCGTTGAAACAAGATAAAAACAACAAAAATGAAAAATTAAAATTGTAACATATAAATAACAGGGCTTTTGGCTCTTATTCTCACGTTTTCGAAGTCTACCAAATTTCAAACCGAGTTCGAGGATAAGTTAGCGAAAGTTCGCGCTGTTTGCGTGAATTGTTCGGTACTTATTTGAACACATTGGTTTTGGTAGAGCCGGAAAACGTAAATAAGCAAATCCGAGCAGTTACACGTTCACTTTAGTTTGCCGAAGAGTAAGAGTTTAGGGCATAAACTTTTACGAACAATGGCAAAAACAATTTTTAAAATTCATTCAACAGTCGCAATTGCGCTATTTGCTTGCAGCACAGCAGTTGCTCAAACATGGCACATCGGCTCGCCCAATGCAGCCGATGTCACTGCTACACTTAGCGGTGGCACCCTCACGATCAGTGGTAGCGGGGCTATGCAAGATTGGTCGGAAGATGAGCATGGGCATCCTACTACTCCGTGGTATCTTCGACGTGGCAACATTACAGCGGTGGTAATAACCGGCAATGTGACAAGGATTGGAGCACTTGCTTTTGGAAATTGTACCAATCTTATGTCTGTAACTATTAACTCTACTTCCACTATATCCATCGAAAAGTCTGCGTTTGTACTCGTTGACAAAACAAAATGTGACCTCATTGTGCCACCTTCCGCACTGTCAAACTACAAAAGTGACCCTACCTGGGGGGACTTTCACTTTGAGGATGAGCCACCATTGGAATACCCTATCAACTACATATTGAACGGCGGCCATACAAATAATCCCTCACTTTATTCGACAGGAAGTGCGGACATCATCTTACAAGATCCGACCAAAAAGGGCTATACCTTTGCCGGATGGTTAGGAGGGGGCAACACGATACCCGCAGGTAGCAGAGGTGCAAAGACCTTCACGGCAAGTTGGAGGGCAATTATCTACACTATCACATACGACTTGAAAGGTGGCACAAACAACGCAGATAATCCTGACTTTTACACCATAGAAGATACGCCTCTCAGCCTTAATGACCCTGTCAGAGACGGCTACACTTTTAATGGCTGGTTTGATGACAACAACAACCGGCTCGACAACAATACAATACCGGCAGGCACAACAGGGAATATACATTTGACGGCGCAGTGGCCAAAAATGGTTTCATTCAGCTCCGTCACGAGGATACGGTATAACAACTTGCTGCTTGTGAACAACGATTCGCGAACCAATGGTGGTTACAATTTTACAAATTGTGTATGGTCCAAGAAGACAAATGGAGTGTGGAAGGACATCAGCACCGAATTGTACTATTCGGCGGGCGACAATCGCACCGATGTATTGGATGTTGATGCGTGTTACAAAGCGATTCTCCGTACCAATGGAGAAATATTGGAAACATACGAGGAGTGCAGTATAAACACTCTCGACTCATGGATAGGGGGAGCAAGTGGGCAGAGTAGTGCATTGAAAATATACCCCAATCCGGTGTCCGCAGGCAGTTCAATCACCATCGAAGGTATCCCCGAAGGTGTAGAAAATATTGCAACTTACGATTTAAACGGACGTGTGGTTGGTCGTGCGGTAGAGACGTGGCGCGCCACGTCTCTACAAACGCAAACGCAAATGCAAATACCGATGCCATCAATGCGGGGGACGTATGTGGTGAAAGTGGGTGAGGAGATGGTGAAAGTGATTGTTCGGGAAGAGTGAAGAGTGAGTAATTAAAAATTATGGATTGACATTGGGGAAAAAATTTTGCATATTGTTTTTGTTGTTTATCGGGGTTGCTCCGGCATTGGCGCAAGATAGGACAATAAGTGGGGTGGTTGTTGGAGAGAATAAGAAACCGCTGCGTGACGTTGTTGTTGCGGTGAAGGAAGATTTTTCTATCCGGGACACAACTGATGAGTACGGTTCATTTATGCTGACCGTGCCGGCTTCGGCACGACGTTTGATTCTCACCCATCCGGATATGATAACTGCCGAAGTGGCGATTGTTTCACAAGTGCGCGCCTATACGCGCAAGCCACCGCTCCGGTACGAAATTTCTATCCATGCCGGTGGTAGTGTTGTTTCTTCATCGTTGGATTATACCCCCAACGTGGGAAGCCGCAACAAATTCGTTATCGGGCTGTATGATGTAGGTGTGGGCTATACTTACTTTTTTACAAAACAATTGGGAGTATCCACCGGAGCAAGTGTAGCTCACTTCAACAGCAAATATACCGCAACGATTGAGGAAAGTTATCCCGTGACTCCTGGAACATTCGATGGAACAAGCGGACTGTATGAACCGGGGTTTTCAATTACAGATTATAATTACACCGCTCACGACTACACCGAAACGCAGCAACTTATCTTGCTTACCATCCCGGTCTTGCTACATTTTGAAACTAACGTTATCACCAACGGCAAATTTTACGCTAAAGGCGGAGTTAAATTCGGATTTCCTTTTCCGAGCGGTTTTCCGCTTTCGAGCGACCCCACCTATAAGGGTAACATAGACAAACTGGTAGCATCAGGCAAGCTTACTGATGGCAATACAATAGAAGCTCCTAAATATATGGGATTTGGCACGTTTTCGAACCTTGGCAACGAGGGTATAATCAAGGGCGACAGCATCAGAGTAGAGCAGGGCACCACCATTTTTGCCTCCTTGGAAATGGGCATAAAATGGGAATTTTCAAACAAATGGTCGCTTTACACAGGTGCATACATTGATATTGATTGCGGTCTAAATAAGATGAATGTTGAAATTGACAATGCAAAACGCAATTTCATCGAACCCAAAGCTAACTACTTAGGCAATATTAATGCTGACTACCGCCCCACAGGAATGTTGTTTGCCAAAACAACCGAAGGCAAACCGGTTGTTGACAAAGTGGTGTTGTCACCATTTTCTGCGGGCCTGCGACTCACGCTGGCGTTCGGAAAAAGAGTAAAAAAACCTGCCTACACACAATACATTCCACCTCCTCCGCCCATCGACATAGTTGAGCCGGAGTTACCCATCGACACGCTCCCAATTGTGCAGGAGAAGCGCAAAAAGTCTGTGGCTGACCCCAAACGGATAGAAAAAACGGTGGATATGAAGCGGTTGCAACAGCCAATCTATTTTGAATTTAACCGGAGCGACCTGTTAGATGACAGTAAAAAGGCTTTGGATGCCAACATCATTGCGCTCAAACGGGTGTTGGAAGAAAAAATACGCATCCTAAAAAAATATCCCGATTGGGAAATCACCCTTGAGGGACACTGCGACAATGTGGGAACGCCGGAATATAATAAGGTGCTGGGACAAGAGCGTGCCGAAACGGTTAAAGCCTATCTCCTGACTTCGTCATAACATAAATTAACATTTCCATAAAACACTGATAATCAGCTAAAAAGCGATTTTGCGACACCCATTTTGGGTGTCGCGCCCCCAAATTTCATTACCTTTGTTCTGGAAATGTA
>BBRT01000164.1 GCA_001417715.1 Candidatus Symbiothrix dinenymphae | reverse complement strand
GAACGGGAAGCCGATAACGACCGCTGCTAATGGTACCTACGAGTTGGAAGTGCCTGTCGGCGTGCACGAATTTAGGGTGGAGAAGCCGGGGCACTGGTTTGCCAAAGACGGCAAAGCCCTGTCGCTGACTACCGGACAAAATCTTGATTATCAGAGCGACCGCTCCGGCGTGCATTTCTATGACCGGACGCGCGTGAAGGTGGTTGGGCATATTGTGGGGGGAACGCTGGCAGCCGGTGCGCCTCCGGGCTTTGGTTGGAGCAAAAACAATCTCGGGGTGGATTCAATAGTGTTTACTGCTGTGGCTAAGCAACAGTCTCTGTTGCGTATGGGAAGCGACACCACTATCTTCGTTCTGCACGACAAAGGCGGGTGGCTGCGAAACCCAAGTGTGGAACAAATTTTGAACGAAGAAGAAGAAGAAGGCGAAGAAGAAGAGGAATTTGCCGAGGATTGGCCTGCCCAATATGTAGATGCCGACGGCGAGGTGGATTGGGATAAAATAATACACAAAAATTCCAGAGGGTTTGGTGAGTTTTACTCCAAAGAATTTGGTTTGGATGCAGAAGGTTATATCAGCGCTCAAGGCGACCCTGCTGAGTGGCTGGACGACCCCGAAGTGGAAGCGCAGGAATATGCCTATCTCGATTCTCTCGACGAGGTAGACCCGGAATTTGAAGCATGGCTGAACAGTCCCCCGATTGATTGGGATGCGCCTCTCACCGCAGAAGAACAGTTGAGTATGCAAGCCTATGAGGACGAGAACGGGGTGTTTGATGTCGCACGATTTATGCAGGACAACGAAATCCCGCTGACCTATTTGGATGAAAACGGTGATTTTGATTTGGAGAGATATCTGGACGACTTTTTGGCAGAGGACATAGACTCTTTTGATGACGATGAAGTTAATCGTTTGTTGGACTTAGCTGAATTGGAAGCCGACGGTTTTGAGTTTGATGGGTTCAAGCAAGAGGTAACGGAGATGAGAATTAAGGACAATGATGTGACGATTTATGTCAACCCCCTCACCGGCGAATATGTGA
>BBRT01000163.1 GCA_001417715.1 Candidatus Symbiothrix dinenymphae | reverse complement strand
TGCATTTTGTACATCCTGCCGGCTCCTACGCCCTCCATATTGCCTGTCCAGCCGGTGGCGGTGGGGCGCACTATATAATAGCGGTCTTTTGCCTGTAGCGTTTGTGCCTTCACCGGTGCAAAGACGGACGCCACCAGAGTGTCGTTGCCTACCGGCAGGGTGTTCAACGACACCCATGTCCAGCCTCTTGCCAAATGCACGCGCTGCTCTACATACTCCTGTACTATATTCATCCTGACAGGGCTGTCGAAGCCGTAAGTGTCACCTTCTATAAAAGGAATCTCTGTCGGGTTTTCGGTCGTTACTTTGCTGTAAACAACCCCTGCGGAGGCATCATAAGCCTTGAAATGGAGCAACGCTTGCTGCATTTTCTCCCGTTCGTTGCCATATATCGTCATCTCCACAAGGTATGCCTCTCCGCGGCGTGTCAGCGGAACAACACCCACGCACTGTTCCTCACCGGTTTCGGTGGTAACAAACGCTGCTACAAGGCTTTTGCTGTTCTCTATAGGCGCGCCATTCAGGAGCAACTCGCCGATGAGGTTCATGCTGTACCGGAAAGCCGCCGGATTGACCGTCCAATCAGGCTGCTGGTCAGTCACTTCCACCTGCAATTTCATGGGCGCATCTATGCCGTCATTGCCCGTCAGATAGACGGTGGCTTCGTGGATGCCCATCGGCGTGGTCGCGCTGACGGTGAATGTCAATCTCTCGTCGCTCAAAGCGCGCAAGGTTCCCGCTTTCTTTGAAACGGAGAGCCATGCAGGCAAGCCCTTGACAGACCATGTCTCCTGCAGCCCGCTCGTGTTGGCAATCTTTGCTTCAAAGACTACTTCCTCCAAATAATTTTTGGTGATGCTCTTGTCGCGGATGTCCCACACCAGGCGGCTTGTGTTCACATAAGCCGTCCACGTTATCGGGTCTGCCTTATTGCCGTGGATGTCTTGCACATTTTGCAGCGCGATGTGCAGGGTGCTGTTTTCTATACTGGCGGGCGGTGCGGTCAGCGTGA
>BBRT01000162.1 GCA_001417715.1 Candidatus Symbiothrix dinenymphae | reverse complement strand
CCTACAGTTACAGTTTTTTGTGCGGGGCACCTAATCGGGATAACGGGCTATTGACGATGAATACGGTGCTCTCTGTTGGCGGCATAACCTACTATTCCGACACCTTTGGCGAAGAGGGTTTGACTGCCTATGTGCTGGGCGGAACGCCCACCGGCACCGATTTTCGGACGGTTGCGCCACCGAAGGTGGATTTTGTGCTGCACGACCCTCCGGGCACGAGCAGCTATGCCTATATCAATGCCGGTACAACGCTGGTGCACACGGAATTTGATTCATGGACGGAAGGCACGTTCATGACCTCTAAAAATGCCCTCTCGCTCGGCTATTCCACGATGATGGTGCTGGGTGTTATAGGCACGTCTGCCTCCGCTTATGGAACACTCGGTGCAGGAATAGAGAGTACATGGACGTCATCGGGCAATGGCTCTACGCAAACGACCTACAAGTTCAACCAGGGCTTTTCCACGATGGGCAACCCTGCCATTATGGGCGGCGGTGCCGATGTGTTTGTGGGCGACCCGGGCGATTTGTTTGTGGGTCAGGCTGTGAATACCGTCTATGGCAAGGTCAATGCGGTGGAGATAAACCTGACAGAGGCTTTCAGCAGCGGCGACAGGTTGAAGATCGACGAGTATTCGGGTCAATTTGCCATCGGTAAGTCCTCTATCATGGGAATAGGGGAGAGTTTTGAAACAAGTTTTGCCTACACGGAGTATGAGATAGAGAATATCATGATGCCCAAGTGGGTGGAAGCAGAGCAGAGTTTGTTCAGTTATTTCATCCCCAACACAGATCCATTGCAAAGTCAGGCGTGGAACGATAGCGTGCTGCTTGCCGACAATTTGCCTCAATTGGGGTTAGACCCCAAAACACTCGCCCGACCGCTGTATATATCGCGCTTGATGAAAGACGACCCGAATTTCGGCGAGTTGAACAGCGACCTTGTGTTTGGCGAAAAGGCAACAGAGTATGGTGCCATCAGCGGACCGAGTTATACGATTGTGTTGGACACAGCCAC
>BBRT01000161.1 GCA_001417715.1 Candidatus Symbiothrix dinenymphae | reverse complement strand
AGAAATACAAGTCCGATTCGCTCATATTGGTGGTTGCGACCGTTGTACCACAGCCGCCATTTTTTCTCTGCCTTGTCGTAAATCACAAACGGCTTGTAGCAAGCCTCAGAATCCCAGCCGTCTTTGGTGGGCGAAATAATCGGATTCGTCGGCAGTCGTTCCCAATTTGTGATGCCGTCTTTCGAGCGCGCAATGCCGATGCGGGCAAGATGCTCGTTTTCGTAACCGATGTAGAACATTAAGTACCAATCGTTGTGTTTGAAAATATGTGCACCGGCCACTTTATGCTGTTCCCACTTGGTGTTTTTATCGCACGAAAAGATGGGATTATTTTTGTATTTCGTCCACACAAGCCCGTCGGGACTTGTTGCGTAGCCGAGCGCGTTAGGTTCGTGTGTCTCTCCGCCGGAGTACCACATCTTGAAAAGTTTGGACTTGGCATCCCATTCTACGTTCGGACACATCACGGTGAGTTCTTTTTCCCACCCTTTTTCTGCCGTCAAAACGGGTTTGTCCGATTTCCTCTCAAAATGAATGCCGTCCGTACTCGTCGCATAACCGATATACGACCTTTTGTTGTGAGGACGGTCTTGTCCTGTGTACCACAAGTGATAAATGCCGTCTTTTTTGAGAATGGCAGGACGGTTGATGCCTCCTTCCCATTCGTGCTCTTTCAGGGGAGCGAGCACGATGACCGGTTCCGACCAGCTGATGCCGTCAGTGCTTTCGGTGTAGGCAAGTGCGTCTTTCGGTCGCCACGAGAACCACATCTTGTATTTGCCGTCCTCGTGCAGCATGGTGATATCGAAACATGTGCCAAGTTCCACTCCGCCGAGAACAGGATTGTTCGCGTATTTCTTCCACTGTTTGGCAGTAATATCCACCTTTAACTCGCCGAGACGCTTGGAAGTAGCGACTTGTTTGCCGTTCACAAACACCATAAAACCCTGTCCCTTGCCGTATTTCTTGCCTGTCTTGTCCCAAATCACCGAAATCTTTTTGCCGTGATAGAGCACATTTTCG
>BBRT01000160.1 GCA_001417715.1 Candidatus Symbiothrix dinenymphae | reverse complement strand
GGTCGATTCATTCACCGTGGACTGTACCCCTTTCTATTACGAAGTTCGCATGTTTGATGGTGGTGACGACGTCGGTGGTATCGGCGAATATGGGCAGCCTTTTGCTAAGACCGGCACTCTGTTTATGAATTTGCGGTTGAACAGCATTGGCGCCATCGCCAATCTCAGTGCCTCCAAAGGCTATTACGACGACAAAGTGCTGGTGAAGTGGGACATGACGCCGCGGCATCGCTTTAAGAGCTTCCGCCTGTCGCGCGCGATTAAAAACCTTGCCGGAGCGCCGGCAGAGTCACTCGCCGAAATACCGTCCGGCAGTGTTACCAACTACATGTACGAAGACAAATCTGCCGTTCAAGGCATCTACTACGACTATAAAGTGGTGGGCGTGACAGATTGCGACGGCGACATCAAAGAACACAGCGAGAAGCATTCCACCGGCTATAAACAGCCTTACGGAACAGTCATCGGGCAGATTGCCTTTAAGAGCGGCTCCACCTCTGTGGAGGGAGCCACGGTTACTGCTACAACCACACCGGAACCCCCAAACAAGGCTTTCGAGTTCACGAGCGACCATCAGAATTATATCACAACGCCCATCAAGGCGAATGCTTTGTCGCCCTCCGCGTTCACATTTCAGGCTTGGGTGAAGCCGCACGATGTGCCGGCTACCGCCTCGCTGTTCTATACTCATGCCGGACATTACGCGGTGCGCACCAATGATTCGGCGAGCTTCACGCTCACCGTCGGCACCACCGACTTTCTCCTGAGCCTGCCCGACACGGCACGACTACAGGCAGACCAATATACGCATGTTACGGTAACGTTTGCCGACAACACCGCCCGATTGTATATCAACGGAGATTCGGTGGCTACCGCCACCGCCGCCGTTACCACCGCGACTGCGACTGCGGACAGCATTTATCTGGGCAAGAGCAACGCTTCAGTAGCCGGTTTCACCGGCTTCATGGACGAAGTCCGCATCTGGAAAAAAGCCCTGCCGCCGACCAAAATCAAGCAAGATTACGGGCGCTTCA
>BBRT01000159.1 GCA_001417715.1 Candidatus Symbiothrix dinenymphae | reverse complement strand
CCATAGGGATACAGTCGTTTGCGAATTTGCGCAAAGATGATTGCTTGTATGTTGATAAGACGGAGAATATTCACCGTCTTATCACATCCGGCAGGGTCTTCTTCTTGTCGCGCCCGCGGCGATTTGGGAAATCGCTGCTGGTGAGCACGATGGAAATAAATTAAGAAATTGAGAAATAGTTATGGAAAATGAGGGCAAAATTAAGTATTGGATAGATTTATCAGATGAAGATATAAAAGCCGGAAGGACGTTGCTTCAAGGCGGTCATTTCTTATATGTTGCTTTCATGTGCCATCAAGCTATTGAAAAGATATTAAAAGCCGGATACGTTAAGTTGAAGGTGGATACGCCGCCATACACTCATAAATTGTCCTACTTAGCCCAACAGTGCGGTATTTTTGAGATGATGAGCGAAGAGCAAAGGGATTATATCAGGGCAATTGACCCGCTCAATATAGAGGCGCGTTATCCTGAATACAAGACGGAAATATCAAGAAGTTTGACACATTTGAAGTGTGTTGAACTGTTGGAGCAAACAAAAATATTACAACAATGGATAAAACAGACAATATTATTGATAAAGTGAGAGCGTATGTGGCTTTGGTGCAACGGCAGTTTCCGATGCGGATTGAAGAAGTGTATCTTTTTGGGTCGTATGCCAAAGGGGTGCCTCGCGAACATAGTGATATTGATGTGGCGATGGTTGTGTCTCACTTCGAGGGTGATTTTTTTGATGTTATCCCTCCTATTTGGAAATTGGCAGAGCAGATTGATTTTCGCATTGAACCCCATGTCATTGCGCGTGATAACGATTGTGCAGGCTTCATTGATGAAATTCAACGGACAGGAGTGGAAATTAAATAATTAAGAAATTGAAAAGCTTAAAGATATGATAAAAAAATTATTTTTAGGAATTGTGCTGTTCGCAATGTGTGGCGTGAAGAGTGCGTCGGCGCAGGGTGCGTCGGTGCAGGGTGCTTATGACCATGATTTTGACAATGGCGAATTTGGGATGAAGCTATGGGTGGAATATGATTATATTG
>BBRT01000158.1 GCA_001417715.1 Candidatus Symbiothrix dinenymphae | reverse complement strand
CGTGCGCAGAGCCTAACCTGCATTTTATGAACATACTCTATAAATTTTGATTTGATAATCTCTGCGTTCGCATTGTTCTGTGCGTCAAGTAATTGCAATGCTTCGTTTATACTTGCCGTACTCATGCCATTTTTCTTCATTATTTTTTGTGTCTGATTCATGCTGCAAAGCAATTCGTAAGTCTCTAATATAAAGGTTTTGTATAGAGGCAAAAATTTTAATTTTTCGCATTCGTCTTCTGTTAAACAATTGTTTTCCAAAAGTTTAAGCATCTTTACTCCCCACTTGAAAAGTGGTGTCAGGTTCATGTATCGGGACATTATTCGTTGATTGGGAGGCACGATGCGAGCACATTTACCCATCGAAAGTTTTGCACGCATATCAGATAGTTCTTTTGTGTAATTCTTAAATATTTCATCTTCCTCAAAAAGATGCTGCATCATCCATGAAAATTTGTGATTTATATCTTCTATATGTTTGATATTCAAAATACTAAATGCCTTTGTCAGATTGCTTCCGAGGTCGGATACAGCATATTCAATCTGCTTAATATCTATGGTGTTTTTTATTACTTCTGCAATCTCTTCAGCCTTCCAAGACGTTGATACTTTTATTTTCAACGGAGTTATATCATTGTATTTCAAGTAACTACCCTTGTTTTCCATTGAAACAGGAACGGCTATTACAAACAATAATTTTTTGTTGCCAAATTGAATACTTTCATCGGCTATCAAAATCCATTTTTGGGTGTTAAAATATTCCTTTTCCCGAAAATTTCCTACACCTTGTTTTTTAGTCCAAAGCAGTATGGTAGTATGTGTTGGAGTCCCAAGATTTAAATGCAAGCAAAGATGAAGCTCGCAAAATATCTTACTCGCAGCCCTGAAACTAACACCAACACGCAATACTAACGATAATGCAAGTTGTATTATAAAATCGTCATAACGATGATATTTTGGACGATTTTTACAAGGCAATAATACTACGCTGTTATCTCGTTCAGTTTTTTTTTTATCTGCGACAAATCATTTTCATACCTGTCTGCACGCTCTTTATTTGCAAAAGATTTTTCTTTCCAACTGTCGCGACTGTGTTCTATTTCCTTAATTCGCTTTTTTAGTCGCTTAATCGCTTTGGAACGCTCAATTGATTTGGCTTTCCATAATTCAATACTTTGTTGCTCTTTTGTATCCATATTTATTATTCTTTTTGGCTGCAAAGATACATATTTAGAACGAATAAATAATGAAATTTTACATTCTTTTTTACACCCCACCCTACGGGATAAAAGGCTATGTATATTTGTCCCTGCGGGACACGGCACCGTTTGCGAAATAATAGCACCTGAAAAAAAGATTTAGCCGTAAACGTAAAGGCGAAACCGTAAACAGCAGGTATTTAATCATGCAAATACGGTAATCAATGCGCTTCATATCGGTGGTGGAGCCATCTATCCATGTCAAAATTTGTTATTCAAAAATTATATGTACTTTTGTAGGCAAATAAAACAACAAGAAAATGAAAACGACCGGCGAATATCTTCGTTTATTGGACAGTTACAAGCACGAACATGCCCGTGAGTATGGTATAGCGCGTATGGGCATTTTCGGTTCGGTTGCCCGCGGCGAGCAAACCGAAAGTAGTGATGTGGATGTGTATTTGGAGTCTGATACTATCAGCTTGTTAGATATGGGCGGTATTGTGATGGACCTCAAAGATTTGTTTGGTGTGCCTGTGGACCTTGTGCATCGCCACAAAAAACTTCGCCCCACTTTTGTTCAACGTATAATGAGGGATATGATTTATGTATGACAAAGAATTGGTGCACGAAGCACTGCAGCATATTGAAGAATCTCTTTTGCTGCTTGTTGAAAGTACGGAAATCATTACTACGGGCGATGATTTTTTGACTACGCCGTCAGGAATGTTGATGTTAGACGGTGTCTATATGCGACTTTTTGCCATAGGGGAAGAAGTGAAAAATCTTGACAAGCATTCCAACAAAGAGTTACTGCCTGCGTATCCGTCTATTCCTTGGCGTAAGATTATGGGGCTTCGTGATATAATTGCACATCACTATTTTGAAGTGGATGCCAATATAATTTTTGATGTTCTCCTAAACGAAGTGCCTCCGTTGCTTGATGTGATTACAAAAATGAAAAGAGATTTGGCAAAAATATGAAAACAGAAACAGATAACAAGCAAAAAAACGCGCTTTGATATTTTAGTAATTGTGCTCAGCACAAGATACTTAACGAGTGTATTGCCGATATTTAATCATGCAAATACGGTAATAAATGCGCTTCATATTGGTGTTTGAGGTGATGAAAATACATGGCATTAGTCATCCAAAAACAATCATAAAAATCACAGAAATCATACGAAAATCACAGTTCAGACAAAAGGATTGGCAGGATTGATGATAATCCTGCCAATCCTTTCATCATGTTAATCTTGAAAATCTTATTAAAATCGTGGTTCAGACCGGGGGAGGGGGAGAGGCGCATTTTAGCCATTTCATTGCCATAAGGCTGATATATTGAATCTTAGTTTTTAATAATGATTCCATGAACAACAATAACCGTTCTATGTATTTATTGAACTGTTTCTCTGACTTTTGGATTGTATCCAAATAAGAAAACAAATTAAAGCAATAAAATTAAAAAGAAGCAGGAACAAAATCCACAGTATTTTAGATAATGTTGAAATTCGTTTTTCTTTTAGGATTAAAACCAATCCGACGATAAACACTCCTGCAAATATAATTTCAAATATTGCAGGGGAAAACCACCCAATAAAATTTAAATTCATGTTTTACTTTTTTTATTGACACTATACATCCAATTTTTCGCCCGTCCCAACGGCGGCTCGCCCGTCTCTGTCGGCAAAAATTTATCCACTTCGGGCAATTCGAGCGGCAAATCTTTTTCATCCACCGTGTAGGGCATCCCGTCCTTGTAATAAACCGGGAAAGGTTCGCCCCAATAGCGTTGGCGGCTGAAAATGGCATCGCGGAGGCGATAATTGACCTTCACATGTCCCAAATTATGGTCAACAATGTATTTTTTAGCAGCCGTAATAGCATCTTTGACTGTCAATCCATTCAAAAAACCGGAATTAATCATGATGCCATCCTTCGCATCAAAACTTTCTTCGCGCACATCCGCACCCCTAATCAACGCAAGAATCGGCAAATCAAAATGCTTGGCAAAGGCATAGTCGCGACTGTCGTGCGCCGGAACCGCCATAATCGCACCGGTGCCATAACCGGCTAATACATAGTCGCTTATCCAGATAGGAATTTCCGCACCCGTTACGGGATTGATGGCATTGGAACCTGAAAACACGCCGGAAACTTTGCGGTCGGCAATGCGTTCGCGCTCGGTGCGGCTTTTGACGGCATCCAAATACCGGCGCACCTCCAACCGTTGCTCGGTCGTAACAACCTGCTGCACATATTCCGATTCGGGAGCCAAGACCATAAAAGTAACGCCATAAATAGTGTCGGGACGAGTCGTAAAAACCGTAATTTGTGGCTTCTCGCCCGCGACCCGTAATTCAAAATTTGTGATTTGAAAATTCAATTCTGCGCCCACACTGCGCCCAATCCAGTTGCGTTGCGTTTCTTTCAGCGACTCCGTCCAATCCACTTTTTCCAAACCATCCAGCAAACGCTGTGCATACGCTGACACGCGCAAACTCCATTGACGCATCTTGCGCTGTTCCACCGGGTGACCGCCGCGCACCGACAAGCCTTCGCTCACCTCATCGTTCGCCAGCACCGTGCCCAAAGCCGGACACCAATTCACCATAGTATCAGCCAGATAAGCAATGCGGTAGTTCATCAAAACCTCCTGCTTCTCTTTCTCCGACTTTGCCTTCCACTCCGCCGCCGAAAACGACAACTCCACCGAGCAAGCCGCCTTCAACCCCGCAGTTCCATTTTTTTCAAAATGCCGAATTAACTCCGAAACAGGTCGCGCAGCCCCACTCACATAGCCTCTATCCTGATGCTTGGCAACCGGCTTTTTAGTTTTGCTAGCAGCCATTTGGTAACCGGTAACTGATAACCGGTAACTGTAATAAGAGTTAAACATCTGAATAAAAGCCCATTGTGTCCACTTGTAATACGCGGGGTCGCAGGTGCGAATTTCCCTGTCCCAATCAAAACTAAAGCCGAGTTTATCCAACTGCTCACGGTAGCGAGTGATATTTTGCTCGGTCGTGATGGCAGGATGTTGCCCTGTTTGAATCGCATATTGCTCCGCAGGCAGTCCGTAGGCATCATAGCCCATCGGATGCAACACATTAAAGCCTTTCAGCCGCTTGTAGCGCGAATAAATATCGGAAGCGATGTAGCCGAGCGGATGCCCCACATGCAAACCGGCACCCGAAGGATAGGGAAACATATCCAAAACATAATATTTCCGCTTCCTAAGATTCTCTGTGACACGATAGGTGTGATTTTCAGCCCAATACGCCTGCCACTTTTCCTCTATCTCCTTGAAATTGTAATCCATATTTTTAAAAATTTGAGCGCAAAATTACGCAAAATTTGTATATCGCAAACTAAATCACTGTAAACCAACGGCTTTTCGCATCACATCCGGCTTTCGCTCGTAGGTGGGATGAGTGAGCAGAGCCTCAATCACCTCATCATTATCCATTTGAGCAACGGAGGTGAAAATAAACGACTTCGGCTTCGTTGGGGCATCAGGGTAATATTTCCCAATCTTTTTCTCATTATCTTTCTCTTCCTGGGCTTTTTTTGCGGCGGCGGCGGCTTTTGCTTTGGCGTCTTCCTGTGCTTTTTTCACTGCTTCCTCATCCAACAGATTGCGTGTTTCGGTAAAACTGTCGGCTTCTGTAACACTTTTGACATCATATCCGGAAGCCAAAACAGTGATTTTCACCTTGTCGCCCAACGATTCGTCTTTGGATAGCCCCCAGATGACATGGATGTTTTTGTCAAACTTCAGCATATAATCCTTTATGTCGTCCATTTCCGGCATCAGCAACCGCTTTTCCGAACTGTAGCAAATGTTAAACAAAATTCGCTTGGCTTTAAACACATCTCTATTATTGAGCAAAGGCGAATTTACGGCATCATTGAAGGCTTTATACACGCGCCCTTCGCCTTCACCAAAACCATTGTTCATGATGGCTACATTTCCGTCTTTGAGGGTGGTTCTCACATCCGCAAAATCCAAGTTTTGCGTGCCCTCAATGGTGATAATCTCGGCAATACTCTTCGCCGCCGTTGCCAGCACGTCATCGGCTCGCTTGTATGTTTCATCCACATCCAAATCGGGATAGACCGTTTTCAGCAGTTCGTTATTGATTATCAAAAGTGCGTCCACATTTTTTTCCATTTCTTCCACCCCGCGCAAGGCACTCAATATTTTGGGTGCACCTTCCCAAATAAATGGAATGGTAACGATGCCTATGGTCAATATTCCCATTCCTTTCGCTATTTGAGCCACCACGGGAGCAGCTCCTGTGCCGGTGCCACCACCCATGCCGGCAGTTATCAGCACCATTTTAGTGCCATCGCGCAACATGGCTTGAATCTCAAGCGTGCTCTCTTCGGCGGCTTTTTTGCCTACTTCAGAATCTGCTCCGGCACCCTCTCCATCGGTCAGTTCTTGACCCAATTGCAATTTTTTTGGCACATTACTCTTTATCAATGCCTGCAAATCGGTATTGCACAGCGCAAATGTTACATCTTTGATACCTTCATCGTACATGTGTTTCACGGCATTGCTACCGCCGCCACCCACACCTATGACTTTAATTATCGCCGGCTGTTCTGTGAACGCTACCTTTTCAAAAATAAATCCTTTTAATATATCATCCATATTTCTATATGTATTTATATGTCATTTAACTTTCATCGAAAATGCCGCGCATGAAACCAATAATTGAGTTTTTCCCCTTTTTAGGCGTTTTCACCGGTGATGGAGGTGGTGTCTCTACCGGCGGTGGCGGCGGAGATGGTGGCGGTGGCTCATATTTTGGGGTATCTTTAGCGCAATTATCTTTGCCGGAAAGCAATAAACCCTGCACACAAGCCTGCGAATGGTCGTTTAGTGGTGCGAACTGAACCGGCAGTCCGGATTCCTGTATCAACAGTTTGTCGAAATTTTTGAGTTGCGCACCGCCGCCGGTGAGGACAATGCCGATGTCTTTTATTTCTGATTCGTAGCCTGAATGTTTAATTTGGTGGACAATATTGGCACAGATTTCCAATGCACGCGCTTTAATCACCTTATTCACAGTTGTTTCTGCCGCTTCCGATTCGTTCAGCAGGATGCCGTTGTTTTTTTTCACCGCTTCGGCATCTGAAAAATCATCTAATGCGCTGATATCAGCCGTAATAGCATCGCCACCCAAGGGGATGGTGACCAGGAATTTCAATTTACTGTCTTTGTAGATTGACACGTATGTCAGAGCCGCACCAATTTCAACTAAGGCGCAACCCTCTTTTTTTTGCAACCGATTCAAGGCAATCTCGGCAGTTGCCAAGGGCGAAATAAGAAATTTAGCTACGGCTATGGAATTGTCATCGAGAATTTTTTCTATCGGGTCTCTGTCCTCGTCAAACTGCCGCTCTAATAGCCGCAAACACCTCACTTCAATTTCTTTACATGTTTTCCCTTCGGGGAAAGAAGACAAAATACCGTCCAAATAGTACTCCGGCTTTGTGATTTCCAGCAATTCAGACTTCTCCCAACATTCACATTCATCTTCTAATGATACGAGTAATGCTTTGGTAACACTGCCGTCCACTTCCTTTTTGCAGGAATACGCTTCCGAGTGCAATGACTGCCCGCCAATGCCAATATATATTTTCTTAAGTTCGTGTGTCAGAGCCGATTGACTGCTTAATGCGCTCACCACCGAATGCACTTTGGCGGTTGCCTCGCCCATCTCGACGATGCGTCCGCGTGCCATACAGCCCCCTGTGGGCGACGACTCCGTGGCGAGTATTTCCAATTTGTTTAAACTGTCCTTTTTTGCCGCCACCGCCAGCATTTTTGACGTTCCCAAATCAATTGCTGCTACATATCCTTCCATATCATATTGTTTTTTTTGTACACACTATCTGATTTTTATACTTCAAATTTATCGTTGAATAGCGATTCCAGCCCATTCGTTTCAGTCCTTGCTCATAAAAAAGTTGCAATTTCTCCAAATTTTCTTTAGAATCCTCTATTTTGCCTAACACAATGGTGTGATTACCCTCTTTGGCAATCAATTCAACATCCAGATTGGGCAACACATGGATTTGCTCAATTTGGTCGTTCCAAAAATTATCGGCTTGCAAAGATACAACAAATTTATATAACTCACTCTTTGCATACGCCTCTTTCACATTGCCGGTGGCGACAGGAACCAATGCCGCAAAGTTCGCAGGCACCGGCATAATACCGCCTGTGTCATCCACATAGTAATTTTTGTTCTCCGTCATGACCCGCAAAATCGGTGTCCGCAGCACCACATCTATTTTGACCGCGCCGTCCATCGTTTTGTAAACCTCCACTTCCTGAATCAATGCCCGGGCGCGCAACATTTTCTCGATATTGTCTGTCTGAATCTCATCGCGCGTCCGACCAATCGGATTCAACTGACCTTCATCCAAAAACGCAATAATGTCCTTCTCGCTCAGATAGGGATTGTTGGATTTACTCAGCAATTCCACCTGCACCACCTTGCAAACCCGCTCGCCGGATGCCGATTTTTCACTCAAAAACACACCGGAGAAGAGCAAATAGGCTACCAAGGCGAGCGATACGGAGGCTATTGCGACTTTTCTTAGCATTGCAATTTCTGTTTAAGCGGTTCAACCAACAACTCAATATCACCGGCACCTGCCACCAGCAGCACTTCAACCTCGTTTTTAGCGATGGAAGCGACAAAATCGTTGTATGCCACAATTCTTTTCTTCGGCGTTTTTACCAAATCCAAAATCATTTGCGAGGTAACACCCGGCAGCGGCAATTCGCGCGCCGGATAGATGGGCAGCAGTATGACCTCGTCTGCCAACGACAAAGCCGCCGCAAATTCGGGATAAAAATCGTTCGTCCGCGAATAGAGGTGCGGCTGAAAAGCCACCGTCAATTTGCGGTCAGGATAGAGTTTGCGCACCGATGAAATGCTTGCCTCCAACTCCTCCGGATGGTGTGCGTAGTCGTCAATCAGCACGGTGTCGCGTGTCTTGATGTGAAAATCAAACCGCCGTTCTGCACCTTCAAATGATGCCATGCCGGTTCGCAATTCGTTGTCTGTCAATCCGTTGAGCCATGCTATTGCCAATGCTGCGGTGGCGTTCAGGATGTTTATTTCGACCGGCACGCCTAATTGGATGTTTTTGATGATGTATTTGGGGGTGACGAAGTCAAAAATTATCTCACCATTGGCTATTCGGATGTTGTGGGCGTAAAAGTCAGACGTGGCATCACCATAGCGGTATAATGTGACGTTTTTTTGCAAACGTGGTTCTATGTTGACGTTTGACTCCATTAGCAACGTACCTCCCTCGCGAACTAATGAGGTGAAGTGCGCAAATGCTTCTCGGTAGTTTTTTTCTGTGCCGTAGATGTCCAAATGGTCGGGGGCTACGGATGTGACGACTGCCATGTAGGGTGTCAGCCAGTGGAATGAGCGGTCGTATTCGTCAGCCTCGATGACGGTCAGGTCACTGTTTTTGGACAGCAGCAAATTGGTGTGATAGTTTTTCAGGATGCCGCCCAAAAAGGCGTTGCAATCTATGTGTGATTGTTTTAAAAGGTGTGCAATCATGGATGAGGTGGTGGTTTTGCCGTGCGTTCCGGCTACGCAGATGCCGCGTTTGGTCTTTGTGATTTCGCCCAACACTTGTGCGCGTTTCATCACTTCAAAGCCTTTGGTGCGGAAATACACCAGTTCCGAATGCTCTGCCGGAATGGCGGGAGTCCACACGGCCAATGTCGTTTTTGGGTTTTTGAATGCCTCCGGAATCATATTCACATCGTCCCAATAATGGATTTGTGCCCCTCCGGCGTTCAATTCGCGGGTGAGTGCCGACTCCACGCGGTCGTAGCCACCCACCGTTTTGCCTTCAGCAAGGAAATAGCGCACCAGATTGCTCATGCCGATGCCCCCTGCGCCAATAAAATACATGGTTTGTATGTCGTTCAAACTTTTCATTGTTCTTACAAATCTCAAATAGGGTGGCAAAGGTACAAAAAAAATTGTACCTTTGCCACAAATTCTGATGTAGATACATAAATATTTATTGTAATTGATGGAATATATTACTCTCTCCCAATTCAACGAGTCCGTCAGCAAGATGCTCAAACAGGCTTTCCCTGCTACCTATTGGGTGATGGCGGAAACGAGCGATGTGCGCCACAATGCCAATGGGCACTGTTATTTGGAGTTTATCGAGAAAAAAGACAACGCGATTATTGCCAAGGCGCGTGGCTATATTTGGGCGAATACGTTTAATACATTGAAGCCTTATTTTGAGGCGCAAACGGGGCAGGCGTTTACGTCCGGACTGAAAGTGCTGGTGCGCGTGTCGGTGGATATGCACCCGCTATATGGCTATGGATTAAGCGTTTGCGAGATAGACCCAAGTTACACGCTGGGCGATATGCAGCAACGCCGCCGACAAATCATCGCCCAACTGCAGCAGGAAGGTATTTTGACGCTCAACAAGGAACTTCCGATGCCCGCCTTGCCGCAGCGTATCGCCGTCATAACGTCCAAAACGGCAGCCGGTTATGAAGATTTTATGAATCATCTGCTCAATAATCAACGGGGTTTTGTGTTTTATCCGGTCGTTTTTTCGGCGGTGATGCAGGGCGAGCAAACGGCACCGTCCGTCATCGAAGCCCTGAACCGCATTTATGCACATATTGAGGCGTTTGATGCCGTTGTGATTATTCGGGGCGGCGGTGCAACCTCCGATTTAGCTTCGTTCGACAGTTACGAATTGGCTGCCAACTGCGCCCAATTTCCGTTGCCAATCATCACCGGCATCGGGCACGAGCGCGACGACACCGTGCTGGACTTCATTTCCAACCACCGCGCCAAAACCCCCACCGCAGTAGCCGATTATTTAGTGGGCAAAATGGAGGAAACATACACGCAACTGACTGATTGCAAAGCAACTATCATCAGCGCAACCGAAAATATGCTGAATGTGGCGCAAGAGTTGGTACAACGCTTGACACACTATTTGCCCGTCTCGGCGAAGGCATGTATCGACCGCCAGCAGATGGTCTTGAAGGCATTTCAAGACAACCTGCAAGTGTATGTCCGCTCATCCATCGAACAAAAAAAGATGCTGCTGGACACGCTAAAAACCAATTTGCAGCAGTCCGGCAGGCAGTTTCTCTTCAAAGCAGAAACGCAATGGAAAGAAAAAGAGGCGTTTTTCAAACTCTCCTCCCCCAATTACATCCTCTCGCAAGGCTATTCGATTACCCGCAAAAACGGCAAAGCAGTCAAATCAACCACCGCCCTAAAAACAGGCGATGTGCTTGAAACACAGCTGTTTGACGGCACGGTCAGCTCCACGGTTTAATGCGTTGCCCTGGCCCGATTTAGGCTTTACGTTTCAATTTCAAAAAAATATCATACCTTTGCAGTCGAAACAAATTTTAAAATATCTTATTTATGGTAGTTGAAGTTAAAGAAATTACGGAGGACAACGTTGATATGCTGCTGGCTCAATTCAACAAACGTCCCCGAAAGACACTTGCTGCGCATTTTGGAAAATTGAAACGTGGAATTGATGGTCTGGAATATCAAAAAATGATGCGCAATGAATGGCTTTGATTTCGTAGCAGACACCAATACTCTTATTTATGTATTGGAAGGACACCCTGTCATGAAGGGGTTTATGCGCTGTTCAGTCGCCGTTTCGGTAATGTCCGAAATAGAATTGTTGGGCAAAAAGGGTATTTCATCTTCTGAAATCGATGAAATACGCAGTTTGTTGGCAGATTGTGAAATGATTGGTGTTAGCGATGAAATCAAGGAAATCGCCATAACATTAAAACAACAACGTGCCATAAAAATCCCCGATGCACTAATAGCAGCCACAGCCATACATTTTGGATTGACACTCATAACAGCTGATAAAGGATTTAAAAATATTTTGGACTTAAATGCTATCATTTTAGATTTGCATTGAGAAATAATTCACCTCTTAATCAACGCAATAAACTCCTCCCGCGTCTTAGCAGCCTCAAAAGCTCCTGTAAAATCGGATGTGGTGGTGATGGAATTTTGCTTTTACACGCCGCGCATTTGCTACTCGATTACCCGCAAAAACGGCAAAGCAGTCAAATCAACCACCGCCCTAAAAACAGGCGATGTGCTTGAAACACAGCTGTTTGACGGTACGGTCAGCTCCACGATTTAATCCCGCACCGCCACCACCACATCAGAGCACCGGAACAAAGATTTTTTGCCCGAATTATAAAAAATATTTGCCGAATTTGCATTTTTCGCTTGTCAATTAAAATCTTTTGCTTACCTTTGCCGCCGAAAATTCAATAAAAAATAGAATTTATGAAGACGTAAAAATGACATATTGTGCTGTTAAGCACACTGCAAAAGCTTATTGGAAAATGAGATAGCGTTTGCTATATATTCGAGATGCTCTGAAAACCTAGTAAATTTTCAACAAAGTAATCCTGTAGAATAGTAGTAAATGCCTATGTGTCAAGCATGGGTATTACTTTTCTAGGATTAAAGGTAATTACTAGGGACCACAGAGCATGGAGAAGATACCCATGCTTTTTTGATGTGTAAAAATGAAGTTTAGAAAATATTAATAATTTAAATAATAAAAAAAATGAAAAAAATTTTAGTGAGTTTGATGGTATTAGTGGCGTTAAGCAGTTTAAATGGAATGTATGCGCAAAAAACGCAGCAAAAAACGCAGCAGAAAACGGCTTACGAGAAAAGAATTGAGCAGATTCAGAAAGAGGCAGCCCGAAAACTGGGATATTCTGATGTAAATTCTGTAGTCGTGACAGAACTTTTTAATGGCAGTCTTGGTTACTATACAGCACCTCCCCACAGCGGACTAATAAAAAAAACGAATCATCCTGAACTTTAAATACTAAACCGACACTTTTCCCGTTATAGTAATATGGGAGATATAATGGACATAGAGATTTTAGTGAAGACATTGATTGCGGAGGTTCGAACTTTACAAAAGGAGAATGCGATTCAAAAAAAAGCAATTGAGATTCAAGACAAGGAGATCGCCGACTTACGCGCACGCTTGTCCCGTTATGAGCACCCTAAAACCAGTCAGAATAGCCATCTTCCTTCCAGTAAAGACCCTATCGGCACCCAAAAAGTGAACCTTCGCCAAAAGACCGGTCGTCCGGTTGGCGGTCAAAAAGGACATGTAGGCAAAACGCTGACGATGCAAAAACCGGATGAAATAATTGACCTTTGTGCCTGTTTTTGTACTCATTGTGGGGAGGATTTATCCGCAGTGGAAGCACGCATGTTGGAAATTCGTCAAGAAATAGACCTTCCGCCCATTCGTCCCATAGTGAAAGAATATCACAAAATGCGTAAGGTTTGCCAATGTGGTTGGGTTAATGATGGTGAATTTCCGGTAGGGGTTAATTCCAGGATTAGCTATGGTTCCGGCGTTGAAGCTGCCGTCACCTATTTCAATATCCGTCAGCGGCTTCCTTACCAAAGGCTGACCGATACGATGAACGAGTTTTGTGGACTATCTATGTCCCCTGGCACCATCGGTAACATTTTAGACCGCATGGTATACCGCACATCTCCGGCTTTCGAAACCATCAGACTTGGTCTTACCACAAGTCCTGTTATTGGGGCAGATGAAACAACGTGTTCTGTCAATGGAAAAACAATGTGGGCGTGGGTGATTCAAAACAAGCAGCTCACATACATCAAAGCGGGACTTACGCGCAAAAAAGAAGAGTTTGAGAAAATGATGCCGGAGGGACTTCCGATGTCAGTGCTTGTAACAGATTGTCTAGCCGGCTATTTTAGTGCCAATGTCAAAACGCATCAAATATGCACTTCTCATATTCTACGCGACCTGATTTATGCTTCCCAGTTGTACGAAAAACAGACTTGGAGCAAACGAATGAAACAACTGATTTTGGATGCCCTACAACTGAGAAAAGATGCAGTCGGGAAAATAGATACGACCCGCATCCAAGAACGACTGCAAGTCTTACTTGACGAACCAATTGACAAGGCTCACGAAAAAATCAAAACCTTGCAAAAGCGACTGATAAAGTATCGGGATTACCTCTTTTACTTTCTTGAAGATGAGAATGTGCCTCCGGATAACAATGCTTCGGAGCGAGCAATACGGGCATTTAAAATCAAACTTAAGAACTCCGGTTGTTTCAGGTCTCTGACCGGTGCTCAAGGCTTTGCCCAACTACACTCCATTGCTGATACTGCATGCAAGAACGGTCAGTCGCCATTACTTGCCTTTCAAATAGCCGCAACCATCAGGTTGCGGGACAACTGTCTTCTCTAACATCGCAGGTAAACAAACAATCGGCATCACGGGCTTTCCTGTTGACTTAAGCCCGGTGCTGTATAGTAACCAGTCTTGAGATGCTGACCGGCACAAACACAAAAAGAGCGCAGGTTGCCTCGTGGGTAGACAAAGAAAAAAAAGCTGCCGAAAGATTGAAAACACCGGCTGAGTTGAAACGCGACAAAGCAAAAAAGGCAAAAGAAATGGCGGAGCGGCAGCAGTGGAAACAAGAGAGTGAAAAAGCAGAAAAAGAAAAAGAGGCAAAAAAATTGGCGGAACGGCAGCAGCGTGAATTTGAACAAACTGATTATTATAAAATTCGAACAAAGATTACAAGCAAGTTTGAAGAATGGCAAACAAAAGGGGAGTTTGAAAAACAAAGTGATTACGAAGAACGATTAACAAGCAAGTCGCAGGAAATATTTGATGAAATTTGCATTGAACAAATACAAGAACAAATACAAGATCATACTAGTAAAATGTGGTACAATAGAATTTCCTATAACTCTGCAGATGAAGCTTATACGAGTGACTATGGAGCTGGAGATTTATCATCTTATAACTCTGAAGACGAAACGTTCCTTGTTAAATTCAAAATAGGTAACTATGACGAAAAATTACCATGGCAAACTAAAGTAAATGTTCCTCTTGCAGATGCCGAAAAATTTAAAGATTCGTGGAAAAAGCGAACCGTGAAAAACAGTAATTTTGAGTGGGTTTTTGTTGAAAACAACTTATTTCCATCGTTAATAATACTAACCGATATAAAGAATAATAATTCAGAATACAGATTGAATTTACCATTAGCAAATCAAAAAGAAATTACTTTTTCATTCGATGATTTTGGAATAAATAATTCACATCTGAAAGGATATGTTTGTAGTTATTCAAAAGAACAACAGGCGGCAGAAGATGCAGAACAGAGAGAGGCAAAACAGAGAGAGGAAGAAGAAAGACAGGCGCAGGAAAAAGAAAGACAGGCGGCAGCAGAGGCAAAACAAAGAGAGGAAGAATTGAATAGGATTTATTATGCACATAATCGTATGGACGTACAACCTTCTTTTCCCGGCGGAGATGATAAATTTTCTCCGTGGACAGAAACGCAACTCGTGTATCCCGCAGAGGCTACCCCAAACGGCGGTGTGGTAAACTTGCGATTTGTGGTTGAAAGGGACGGCTCTATTGGCGATGTTGTGGTGCTCACTGCGCCTGATGCCAGTCTTGAAAAGGAGGCTATCCGCATTATCAAAAAGATGCCACGCTGGTCGCCGGGCGAAATGGGTGGACAGCCCGTGCGCACATGGGTTGACAAAGTTCTTCGATTTAGACCTCAACGAGCAAGTTCTTATTAACGTATAGGCAAGCCCTACAAAGCCGTAAGAGTAGGAAAACATAAATAAATAAAAAATATGAAAAATGTAAAATTTAGTCCTTGGGTTGGCACAAAATATGCCACAAAAGGGTACAACGGGAAGAAAATTCTCGTGTTAGGAGAAAGTCATCATGGTGCTTACACCGAATCTGACCTTACTCAGGTAGTTTTAAACCGCTTCTTGAATTATAAGCGCGGGCAAGGTGAACATGAAGATTGGATGAACACTTTCACAACATTCGCAAATGTTGTGATTGGCAAACAGGTTGATGACGCAACCATGATTGACTTTTGGGAGTCTGTGGTCTTCTACAACTTTGTTCAAAAGGCAGTAGCGAAAGGCTCGCGCACATCGCCACCGGACGAGGATTTCAAAAACAGTTATCCTGCCTTTTTTGAAGTGCTCGAAGAGTATAAACCCGACTTAGTTATTGCATGGGGCGAGCGGCTATGGAAGCACCTGCCCGATAATGGAGTACGAAAAGGCAAGTTTTACTATTATCCTGTGGAAGGCAAAGAAATACCTGCTTGCCAGGTATCTCATCCGGCATCAAGCACTTTTGGGTACGAAGAATCCACACCATACTTGCAAGAAGCAATAAAATTAGCATAAATTATAAATTATTAAATTCATAAAAACATCATGGTAACAACAAAAAAATGCCCCTACTGCGGGGAGGAAATCAAGATGAAAGCGATTAAATGCCGACATTGCAAAACAATGTTGGTAAACAATCCGAATGTGACGTTGTCCGAAGAAGACAAAATTCATGCAGGGTCTGAGGTGGAATTTATACCGAGGGAATTTACTCTATGGGAAAAAGCAGGCTGGTTATGGATTATTCCTAAAAGTTTAACCTTGGAATTATTCCGAGTGAAAAATGGTATTGTAACCATCAAAACTAAAAATGGGAATGTTATTGAGGCACCTCTTGAGAAGACTTCTACTCACTATGTTTATGACAGTCGGAATGAATCGTTTACTGAATATACCGTCAAAACAGAAGATGGGAAGAAAATTAGATTCAGGGATTATAGCCATTTGGAAGAGGAAGATTGGGCGAAAATCGCTAAAATTCTTCACGCACAAGAAGGTGGATTCTCTAAAAAGTTGGGAGTCGTGAGTAAAATATTGAGTTGGATAAATTAAAAATGTAAAAAACATTATGAAAACAAATAAAAAAATAGTGGAATGTCCGTTTTGTGCGGAAGAAATTGAAGAGGGGTTAGCGATTTGTCCATTGTGCGACGAAAAACTTGTAATAAAGGAGAAATCTAAACTCAAAAAAATATGGAGTGTTGTAGTCGGTATTGTGGCTCTTTTACTCTACATATCCGCAGAAACAGGTTTACTGGATACTGCGTTTGAGAGTTTTGGTGAGAGTTTTGGTGAGAGCGTTGATACTGCGCCGGCAGATATTAAAAATCTAACATTAGCCTCCGGCAAATGTTACAGATGGGCTCCTGCGGACTTTGATGTTTGCGACACGGAGATAGAAACGGATTGTGGCATTGGGAGTATATATCTTGATAAAAATGGCGTTGTCATTTTGTCCGAGGATTGCTTAGATAATCCGACAACCTACTTTATCGGAACATATTCGGCAAAAAATGAGGAATATCATTTCAAATTCACTCAATATTGTAACTCTCACAGGAAAGAAATAACCCCATTGGATGAGGATTTGTTTCTGGTTTTGGAACCACTGAACTGCCTTGATTGGGCATACCAATGGAAAAATGATGATAATCGTATTTTTGTGTGCAAACCATTAGAAGCAACCTATTTCATTGATGAAATCAAGCGAATCGTCAAATAAGCGACTTGTGGAGGCAAAATAAAAATTGCTAAATATGATTTTCAACCGCCCGAAGGATTGCGCTTTCGGACGGTTTTTTGCTTTGAACCCTTTTTATTCAGAAAAAATGTTGTAACTTTGCGGCATTGTAATAAAAGAAATAATATATGAATACATTAGTCGCAAAAAACAAAGTACACCACAAAATGCGCCAACTTCCCCCGGAAGCACAATGCGAAGTAGCAGATTATGTTGAATTTCTGTTGTATAAATACGGAATGAATATGCCACAGCAGAAGCCGCATCCTTACGCCGGTTGTATGAAAGGCACCGTTGTTTGGATGAGTGACGACTTCAATGAGCCGTTGGATGATTTCAAAGAGTATATGTAAATGAAATTGCTGATAGACACCCAATCGTTTATTTGGTTTATTGAGGATGATGCAAAATTGCCCTCCGGTATTTGTGCAACAATGAATGATGTAACGAGCACTCTTATTGTCAGCATAGCAAGCCTTTGGGAGATGACCATCAAAATGAGTTTGAGCAAACTAAAATTATCCGGCAATATCGAAACAATGATAAATAGGGCTATAATTGCCGGTTTTGAGATATTGCCCATCAAGTCTGCTCATTTGATGGAATTGTCCAAATTGGATTTTGTGCATAAAGACCCATTCGACCGACTTATCATAGCCCAAGCAGTATCTGAACATATTTCGCTGATTAGCTCTGATAGTGTGTTCAAATTATATCCTGTTCAGTGGATTTGGTAGCAATGCAAAAATTTAATGCGTTGCCCCTGATAGACTGAACTTACCAATTATACACGCCGGTTACTTCTGAGAAACACTGCTGCTTCTTTCAAATCGCCTCCCAGAGGATTTTGCTTTGCCAAGCGAATTTCCAACCGGTCAATTTGCGGAAAAGCGAGGTGGATTTGGCGCAAAATTCGCCCCGCCACGTGCTCAATGAGGTGGGACGGAATTGCCATTTCGCGCGCAATCAGCTCATAAATAGTGGCATAACTGATGGTGTCGCTCAATTCGTCCGTTTGTGTCGCGCGCGTGAAGTCAAAATAAATGTTCAAATCCACCATGTAGGTATTTCCAACCTTCCTTTCTTGCGCCGTCACGCCATGACAGGCGCAAAATTGCATCTCTTTCAGTTCTAAATGTGACATAATTTTTCAATATATTTTGCACAAAAGTAGTGATTTTTTTTTCATTTGCTCTTTGGAATCTCCAAAATCTGCCCTATTCTCAAAAAATCGCTGTTCAATTTATTTGCCTGCATGATGGCTTTTACTGTTGTGTGGTATCGGAGAGCTATTGCAAAAAGAGAGTCGCCGGGCTTTACTTTGTATGTGGTTGAGGGTCTGAAATCGTCGGCATGCTTTTTGAGAATGTCGGCATAATCTTTCATTGGGACGGTGTGTTGTTGAATAGTTGGATTTTGTTTTACAAGTTCGATTGTGTTTTTGATGGACGAGTACAAAAAACTGCCTTTGGCGGCATAGCCTTTGGCTGTCAGATGGATGCAGTCGGGTTGTGCGTAACCGGCATTGTACCAGTCGCGTATGGAATGTAAGCCGCCGGATAAATCGTACCAATTCCAAAACATCGCATGCTCCGCACGCGCAACAGAGGCTACCAAATCGCGAAATTTCGGTCCTGCGGTGATGTATCTGCCGTGGCGAAATAAGTCCTGTGTGGAGGTCAGGATGATGAGCATTTCCGGATTGACATCTCGTAATGTCTTGATTATCTGACTAATGGTGGGTGGAAGATTTGCCTCTACCGTATTGTAATACAAAATGTCGTTTGTGCCAAAATCCACCACAGCCACGTCCGGATTTAGCAATTTTGCCTGTTCCGGCAGTTTATCGAGATAGAGCATAGAGCGCATTGAGGCGGCTCCTACGCCAAGCGAATGATAAACAATGCCTTTGTTGTCGGTTTTTTCAATATCAATGCCGTAAAAACGAAAAAACGCAGAACCAGTGCCGTTAGACGCAATGTGTAGCGAAATCTCATTGATAGTACCAAAATAGGAGACTTCAACATAATTGTGGTTTAGAGCCCTGAGCTGTTGATTGGTGAATGTGTATAAGGTTTTGTCAATCAATAAATTAAATGCGGAAGTTCTGTCGTTGTTTTCAAAAAAGACGACTATTTTATGCGCAGCTGCCGGGATAGGCTCCTTGAAGGCAAAATGCAATTCCGTACTGTCTTCGGTTGTTTCAACTGTCATTCCGGTGATGCCGAGCGGTAATTTGGGCGGTATTTGAAAACTTTTGGCATACGTCCATTCCCCTGTTTTATCGGTTGTGTAATTGACTGATGTATAAGTCTTTGCAGCGGAATAGTTGACTATCATGCCTCTGCCCCCATCGCCATAGTCGTTTTGCAGCTCGTTGCGTGTGTAAGTTGTGGCATTTTCCGCTTGGATATGACTGTCGCCAAAATGCAAAATCACAAGTTTGTCGTTTTTTACATTGTCGAAATGCGCTACCAGCCGTTTGGCAACATCTGCATCGTAAAATTGAATGCAGTCATACGTCCTGTCAATTTTCAACGATGGTGGCAATGTGTCCCGAAAATTGGCAAAAATGCTGCAATTGAACGCAATTAAATTAATAAATAGAATCCATTTTTTCATCATTTTTCGTGTTGTGTTCATTAATCATGTCCTTATTAATTGTGTCACTCAGTGCAATAATGCTGTCGTTGACAACCGGCATTGCCCTGCTCGTAGTGTCGCTTGCTGCTTGGATTGAAAAATTTTGTGTGCCCAACCGAGTCATTTTTTTCGCAACACTGCGACTTTGTGCATTATACATTCCAATGGCAAAAACCATATCGGTGATATTATGTTTCCGGATGAGATTCATAAGATTGTGTTTTGAATACCTGAAATCGACCACCCATAGTTCTTCGTAATGGTTGATGAGGTACACCACAAAGGCATTTCCCATCGAATCTTTAATCACCACAATTTTTTTGCCGTTTTTCGCATTCGTTTTGATGTGCATAAGCGGATAGTCCATGCGCAAAAAGGTATCATAGCCTTTACATTTCTGACAAAACACAGAGCTGCGTACTTCTCGATTGGTTTCTCTTTCAAAATAGGAAGCGGTTGTTGCAATGTGTGGAACATAGTACTCGACACTATCCGGATTCTTTTTTACGTTTCTGTCATGTGTCAGAGAGTACAGCGAGCCCAGGAAACGGGATTTTGTGCGTTTTTCCATATTCTCTTTGGGTACGGGCGTTGTTCCGGTGGCTTCACAAAATGCTTCGTAAGCGTAATATGCCCCAAGCGCAGTCCAGTGGTGGTCAGTTTTGAAAAAAATGTATTCGTTGCTGTGTGCATTTAGATGCGTAAAAACGTCTGAAAACAGCACATTCGGCGATAGATAACTGTGAAGCGTTTCGAGTGTTAGCTGATTCTGAGCATTCAAATGGGAGTATTTGCGATTGGGAATAAATGCCGAAGAGAGCGGCGCAACAGCGGTTACAACACGCACTTGCCCTGCTAATTTCTCCGCATAGTCGTTTACCACATCGGCAAACGGTTTTGTTTTGCTTGGGGTGCCGCCGCTAATGGGAAATGCTGCACCATTTAAAATTAGCATATCGTTCTGAAAATAACCGTTTATATTGTCATAGACGATGATTTTCTCTGTTGTTTTGTTTTCTTTCGGGCTGTCGGTTGTCGGCAAGTCGTCGGTATCGCCGACATCATCGGCATCGTCAATATCTTCCTGTTTGTCATTATCGGGTTCAGTTTGGACGATGGATTGGGCGATGGGTTGGACGATTTTTTCACCGCTATTCGCCTGTAAGCCTTTGTAATAGTTGATTTCATCTGCCATGTCTATAAATCGTTCGCGTAGCGGGAAGTGGTCGTCGATGTAATTGTCGATACTGTCTGTCAGATGCCCTTGAATGTAATTTTGCCACTGCATTTGGGGGAAAGTCGATAATTTCCGCTTTTCTTCCGACGAAATATCGTCTGCCGAAATCACAAAGTAACTTGCAAAACCGATGCAGAGAATCGTAAAAAACAATATGGCACTAAATTTGTTCATCAGAATCTAAAATAAATGAATGGATTATAGGTTGAACCAACCAGCATGGCGGTTGAGGCGCACAAAAAGGCGACATTCGTAACCGGTGCCAGATATTTGTACCCTTTCGCAGTCCACCGATAAACCCGCGATTTCGGAGGGAAAAATTCGTCCCAAGGCAGACACAGGATGAGTACACCGGCAAACCAAAAAGTGTGTTCCAATAAATCGGTGAAAAATTGCGGATTTATGGCGGATTCGGAATAAAAGAGGTTGATTACAAACGCTTTAAGTTTGCTGAAATCGGTAAAATAAAAAATGGACCAGCTGAAACCGGTTAGGAATAGCGTGTACAGGTGCTTGACGATGCCGGGGGTTTTGTCCAATACTGATTTCATCTTTTTTTCAATAATCATAAAAACGCCAAAATACATTCCCCAGAGCAGAAAATTCCAGTTGGCACCGTGCCATATTCCGGTTAATGACCACACTATGAAGATATTACGTTCGTGGTGGCGGCGATTTCCACCCAAGGGAATATATACATAGTCGCGAAAAAACTGCCCGAGCGAAATATGCCAGCGTCTGTAAAAATCGCCGCAGGAAATAGCTGCATACGGATGTCGGAAGTTTTCCTCAAACCGGAAACCAAACATGCGCGCCAACCCGATAGCCATATCGGAATAGCCGCTGAAATCGAAATACAACTGCACCGAAAACATGGCGATGCCAAACCACGCTTCCGCACAGGCAAGCGAGCCAAAGTTGGTTTCTAAATACAAGGCAACGAACTTGCCGGCAACATTGGCAATAAGCACCTTTTTGTACAAACCAAAACAAAACCGATTGAGACCGGCTGCCACATCGTTCCAATCAACTTTACGGTACATAAGTGCTTCGGCAACAAGGTTGTAGCGCACAATGGGACCGGCAATAAGTTGCGGGAAAAAGGAGATATACAATAAAAAATACAGCGGATTGCGCTGCGGCTCCACCGTACCACGCTTAATATCAACAAGATAGGAGATTGCCTGAAATGTATAAAACGAAATGCCTATCGGCAAAGTATTGGTAGGACGGGCAAAAGGCAAAGAAAACAGCGCATCCAAATTGTCCCAAATGAAACCGCCATACTTAAAAAAAAGCAACAAACTTAAATTGATAGTTACCGCCAAAACCACCAACACAATAACGGGCTTACAATGCTTCCAACGACCAATCAGAAGCCCCAAAACAAAATTGAAAAAGGAAGTAAAAAGCAGCAGAAAAATCCACATCGGCTCCCCCCAAGCATAAAAAACAAGCGAAAAAAGGACAAGTATATAATTGCGATGCTTGGTGCGTTTCGCCACTAAATACAAGCCAAAACACAAAGGAATGAATGCATACAGAAATGTCAAACTCGAAAAAAGCATACAAATGCCCAAATTTTTCGGCAAAGGTAATGCTTTTTTTTGATACAAATATTTTAAGCGTATCCACAATTCAAAAATAATGCGTACCTTTGCCGCGTTGAACAAAGAAATAAAACAACAAAAAATGAAAAGTTAGAATTATAAAATACGGATAATAGGGCTTTTAGCTCTTATTCTCATATCGTCGAAATCTAGTAAATTTCCCTGAGAATAAGTTAGCGAAATTACGCTCCGGCGTAAATTGTTTCGTGCTTATTTGAGGAAAAGGTATTACTAGAGCCAGACGATAGAAATAGGCATTCACACGAGCAGTTTTACGCTTTTAGTTTGCAGAGTTTAAGAGTTTAGTCCATAAACTTTTAAAACAATGGGATACAAAATTATTAGAATTCGTTCAGACAACATATAGTCAGCCACATCAGGGCTTTTGCCTTGGTGTGGCTTTGTTCGTATGTCTTCATGGCGGGATTGTCCCGCAAAATCAGTTAGTAAAAAAATAGAAAATTGAAAAATTAAAAAAAAAGTAAAAATTAAAAATTCATTTATTATGAAACAGAAAAATTCATTCAAGTGCCTTGTAGCGATGGGAGTATTGCTCGGCACAACAGGGGCGGCTAATGCCGAAGTAACGTGGTCGTATGATGCCCCAACGACCACACTCACCATTAGTGGTACAGGGGATATGAGCGACTATGACGACAATAGAGGTTATCCACAACAGCACACTACTGCGCCGTGGGGTACGTACTATTCGCAGATGACCTCTGTGGTAATAGAGCAGGGCGTTACTTCTATCGGCAAGTTCGCTTTTTCCGGATGCAGAGGTCTAACGAGCGTAACCATACCCAACTCCGTTACATTTATCGACAACTACGCTTTTTGGTTTTGCAGAGGTCTAACGAGCGTAACCATTGGCAACTCCGTTACATCGATCGGCGAACAGGCTTTTAACGGTTGCTCTCCTCTAACGAGCATAACCATACCCAACTCCGTTACATCTATCGGCGAACGGGCTTTTAATGGTTGCGATAGCTTAACTGCCATAGACGTAGACGCCGCCAATGCAAATTACACTTCGGTAGATGGCGTATTGTTCAATAAAAATAAAACAACGCTCATACAATGCCCTGCAAAAAAAACAGGCGCATATACCATACCGAGCAGCGTTGATACTATTGACGTAAATGCTTTTTTTAATTGCAAGGGCTTAACTTCGGTGACGATACCTAATAGCGTTACGTCTATCGGCTTTGGTGCTTTTAGTTATTGCACTGGCTTAACTTCGGTGACGATACCAGACGGCGTTACCTCTATCGAGCAGTCTACTTTTTCCGGTTGCTCAGGTGTAACCGAAATAAACATAGGTAGCGGACTGACGACTATTGCTAATATAGTTTCCTCTATTGGACCAACTGCCATAAACATCGATGCTGCCAATGCAAGTCTTTCTGCGGTAGATGGAGTTGTATTTAATAAGAACAAAACTACCATTATCCACTATCCCTCAGGCAAGCAAGGCGCATCATATACCATACCGAGCAGCGTTGATACTATCGGCTCGAGAGCTTTTTTGGGTTGCGATAGTTTAACTTCAGTAATGCTACCTGACGGTGTTACAAGCATTGGAGAGTTTGCTTTTTATGCTTGCCGCGGTTTAACTTCTGTGACGATACCTGGCGGTGTGACCTCTATCGAGCGGTATGCTTTTCGAGAATGCAGCGGTCTTACCTTCGTTACTTGCCTTGCCACTACACCACCATTACTAGGCGATGATAATTTTACGGTGAGTGTCGACACTCTTTATGTGCCTGCTTCTGCAGTAGGTGCTTACGCCAATAGCAGTTGGATCAGTGTGTTTGGCAGAATTATTAGTGATGCGATAGATGCGACATTAGACGACTGTCAAGCGCACGTTGCAGCCTTGCAAGCGGACAGCACAACCAAGCAAGGGCAAATAGCTACCTTGCAAGCAGAAAAGGCTGCATTGCAAAGCGAAAAAGGTGCATTGCAATCGCATGTAAGTACTCTGCAAACAGACAGCACAAGCAAGCAAGGTCAAATAACTACCTTGCAAACTGAAGTAGCTACCTTGCAATCTCAAATAGCAACTTTGCAGGCGCAGCTTGATGAATGTGGCGGAACCGAAGTTCGCGCCGTTAATTCCATACCGGAGGTTTATCCTAATCCCACCACCGGCGTAGTATATGTGAACAACCCCAACGGCGCAGAAATCAAAGTGCACAACCTGAGAGGCGAATTGCTGCAAACGACCCGCGAAAGCCGCATAGATTTGTCCGGCGAGCCGAATGGTGTGTATCTGCTGCGGATAGGTGAGCAAACTTTGAAGGTGGTGAAGCAGTAGAGACGTGGCGCGCCACGTCTCTACCATGATGTTCGTCTGAACTGTGATTTTCGTCTGAACTGTGATTTTAAGATGATTTGTATGATTAAAAACAATCATACAAATCATTAAAATCATACGAAAATCAAAGTTCAGACAAAAGGATTGACAGGATTGAAGATAATCCTGCCAATCCTTTCATCTTGAAAATCCTGATTCAGACAATTGAAATATGAAGATGAAGATGTCTCAAATATATTCCCGTGCGTGCAATTCCAAAGGGAAAATTTGTCGTGCACCCATTTTTATCTGTCACACAATTCCTTAAAACTGCAATATTCACAATTTCTGGCAATTTCCGTTTGCGTAAACGGAATATCGGGATTGAACAGGTCGTCTATTTTACTCATTAACAGCTCGTTAAATTCGGACTGCAGCTCGCGAAAGTCGGTAATCGGTTCCTTTTCTTTGCCAAACACAATCGTTGGCGAATAATCCTCTTGGTGCGCCTGACGGATGTAGAGCAGCTGCGGGACGATTGGCAACATCGTTTCTTGCTTTTGGAGCAACACAGAGGCATAAACAAATGTCTGAAAAATATGTGCAGCACGACCGGTTTTTTGCTCAAACAAGTCCTCAACGGCTTTAATTTCTTTGGCATTGCCGCCCGTTTTGTAGTCAATAATATACTGAGAGCCGTCTTTTTCGTCCAAACGGTCAATGATACCGCCAATTTTCAACGTCACACCGCGTTCGGGCAAAGCAAATTCGCCCGCCACCCGCATTTCTAACCCATTGACAGTGAACGGCGTGCGCAAACGGTCAAACTGAATCAACCACGTCAACATCCTGCTAATCACATGAAAATTAATCAACTGCTCCCCATTAAAATCCTCCTTACCAACCTCGCGCCCATTGAAATACTCGGTTTTGAAAGCACGCAGCACCAAATCATCAATTTTATGCGGATTTTTCAAAAAATCATCCAAATATTCGCCGGTAATTGATAATTGGTAATTGGTAATTGGCAACTGGTAACTGGTAACCGGTAACTGATAAAGATATTCCGCCGCGCGATGAAAGATGCTGCCAAAAATGGAATTGTCAAGCTCATCTGCCAGCTCCTCTTTCTCTTTGATGCCCTTAATGTACTGCAAATAAAAGCGATAGCTGCAATCTATGTAGGTGTTGAGGGCACTTGGCGACAGTGGGCGCGATTCGGGGTAATTTGCATCGAAGCGATTTTTTAGTGCGGTCAGGATTTCCGGCGATTTTTCGACCGTGATTGCCTCCGTTTGGCGGGGTTTGATGGCGGCTTGCAACGAGAAACGCTGAATTTTGTCTTTCAAATTCTGGTCAACGAGCAGTTGCAGCAGAAAACGACTGATTTCCGACTTGCCCGTTTGCGTTTTGTCGGTGCTGTAAACCAGCGTGATATGTGCGGCGCGTTGGATGAGGCGATAAAAATAGTAGGCGTACACCGAGTCTTGATGGTCGATGGTGCTCATCCCGAAATGTTCGCGGAGAAACTGGGGCACAAACGTATTTTCGCCGGTTGTGCCGGGCATAAAACCCTCGTTGACGTTTAGCATCAGCAGATTTTTGAAGTCCAGCGTGCGCGTTTCGAGTACGCCCATGATTTGCAGCCCCTTGACCGGTTCGCCGTGGAAAGGAATTTGCACCGTTGCCAACAGTTTGCGCAACAAGCGGAGAAAAGTTTCCTTCTTCATCTTCTTTTTGTCCGCCGCCAGTGTCGCATATAGCCGATTGACGACCTGAAAAGCCCGAAAGATTGACTCCTGATGCAGTCCGGTGTAAACTTCCACTTCGGATGATGTTTTTTCATGTTTTTTGCCGATGGCTTGGATGAGTTCCAGCAGGTATTCTGCCAAAGCGAGTGTATCGGGGAGGGGGGCAAATATGGCAGGAGCTTGACCCGCAGTGGAATTGTCATTGCGGGCTTGACCCGCAATCCCCTGCGAACTAATGAAAAACTGTTTATCTCGAATGATTGTTTTCTCCATTTCAGCAGCTGCCGGAAAAATCAACTGCGTATAAGGATGCCTCAACACGGGCAACACGAATTTGTAATAAAACGATTGGTCGCCGGCACGATAGCCTTTGGTGTGCATCTCCGTCACAACCTGCAAAAAGCTGCAAATGGCGGTTTGCGTGATTGGGAAGCCCATTGTGATGTTCACGTTTTCCACTTTTGCGGGCGGGATGGCGTGCATTACGGTTGGCAACAGTTTTTCGTTACACAGTACAATCGCCGAATTGGGCTGTGTGAACGTGGGAGGCTGTTGTAGAGTGTCTATCCACGGGCTAATTGCCGCTGCCTGTGCGCTGTCTGATGGTGATGCCAGAAATGTGATTTTTTTCTCCGAGTGCGTGAATGTGTCGAAGTCGCTTTTGTCTAATGCTGTGCCGAATTTTTGGATGTTTTGTTTGATAAATCGCCCCGCTTCCGTGTCGAGGTAGTATTTGTCGTAATCCCAATAGAATGCGGATTGGGGTTTCAGGTACTTGAAAAGGCGTTCTTCGCATTTGCTCAGGACGTTGAAGCCTACGAACACATAATGGCGTTCATTGTCAGGGGATTGCGGGTCAAGCCCGCAATGACAGGGGGCGGCTTCGCCACCCTCTGCATCGCCCACAAAGGCGGCTTCGCCGCCTTTGGCATCGTCATTGCGGGCTTGACCCGCAATCCCCTCCTGAACATCCAATTGTTCAATCACATCGCGCATCAGCATACCCTGATAGGCAGTGTTTTCAGCAACCAACTTTTGCTTAAAATCGGTGTAAACTTCACCGAGAATATTCCAAATATTGCGAAAAGCAGTTTTCAGGGCAGTGTCGCCGATAAAAAATTGTTGGAAGCGGCGCATCAATGCCTCTCGCTGGTTGTCGGACAAGTGTGTGAAATCATCGCGCAGGGCATCCAAATCCTGCAAATTACTGAACAGGGCACGGGCATTCACCAAATTTTTGTCGATGTCGTCAAAGTCATTGAGCAACACCTCGCCGAAGAAGAAAAACTCGTCAATCGTTTCGGCACTCGGCTCGCTCGCATATTTGTTAAACACCTGAATATAAACATCATACAGCAGGCTAATCAGCCGGATGCTATCACCCGTTTGCAAGTTGGATGCCTGCTCAAAGAGGTTTTCGATGGAGGTGTAATGAGGTGCCCACAAGGGTTGCTGCGCCTGTTTATACAAGTAGTTGTTAAAAAACAAACCGGCGCGGATATTAGGAAACACGACCGCAACATCCGACAAGTCAGCACCATAGCGCGCGATTAAATCGGCTGCAACAAGACTGAGAAAAGGTTGGGGATTTTGCTCCGCCATCCGAATCAAAAATTAAAAGGGCAGGTCGTCCGATGAATTTTCTGAAGCTGCCACTGTTGGTGCGAGTGGGTCGGCTGCCGGAGCCGCCGGTTGTGGCGCACTGTAAGCGGGTTGTGCCGGTTGTGCCGGTTGGGGTGCGCTGTAAGCGGGTTGCGGTGCCCCGTAAGTCGGCTGTGGTGCTCCGTAAGCCGGTTGTGGTGGATGGTATCCCTGCGGTGGCGTAGCACCAGCTACTTCCACTTTCCACGCACGAGCCGTGGTAAACCAGCGGTCGCCCAGATTGCCGAGCCTGCTTTCGAGGTCAAAATCCACCGTCAGCATCGTTCCGGGTGCATATTGCTCAATATTGATACGGTCGCCCCATGTTTGGATGCAGACCTTTTTAGGGTATTGTCCATCCGTTTCGAGGACAAACTCTTGGCGACGCCACGGACCGTTTTGCCCTTCTCCCGTTGCTGCGGGCATGATTTGTACTAATCTTGCTGTTAATTGCATATTCTAAATTTTTCGTAATTATAATTCGGCGCAAAAGTACAAAAATAATTTGAAATATCTTTGTCTGAATCAGGATTTATACCTCAAAATCATATCCATCAAACTCACCGAGGCATTTTCCATGTCGTTGACCAACCCGTCAATCCATGTTTGAATCAGGTTGTAGAAAAATTGCAAAATGATGGCGACAATCAGCCCTGCAACGGTGGTAATCAACGCGACTTTCATCCCGCCGGCAACGATGGTCGGGTTGATGTCGCCCGCCACCTGAATGTCCTCAAACGCGATAATCATGCCGGCAACTGTCCCCAAAAAGCCCAAACTGGGTGCGATGGTGATGCAGAGCGAAATCCACGAGAGGTGGTTTTCGAGCAGTCCAACCTGCGCATTGCCATAAGCCTGCACCGATTTTTCGATGGCATCCACAGGCTCGTTGATGCGGTTAAATGCCTGATAAGCAATGCTTGCCACCGGTCCGCGCCGATTGCGAGCCAAGTTTTTCGCGCCTTCCACAGAGTTTTTTTTAAGCTCTTTTTCAGCCTCCAACAGGAATTGACGGGATTTTATTTTCGAGAGATACAAATAAATCAACCGCTCAATGCAAAAAGCCAAACCAACCACAAAAACCACCGTGATAGCCCCCATAAACCAAGGTCCACCCTCCATAAATTTTGTCTTTATGACCTGCATCAAGCCCTCATTCGCCACAATTTCGTTCATTATAACAATGTTTTTTTTTTATTAAGCGTGCAAAGGTACGAAATAGTTATGAGTTATGAGTTATGAGTTCTAAAAAGTCTGTCATTGCGGGCTTGACCCGCAATCCCCTGTTTTACATTGCTCTGTTGCCCAACATTCGGCCCCTTTTCATGGGATTGCGGGTCAAGCCCGCAATGACGATGCAGTTGCCGACATATTATTTGCGTTTGCGTTTGCGGTTTGCTTTACGGCTAAATCTTTTTTTCAGGTGCTATTATTTCGCAAACGGTGCCGTGTCCCGCAGGGACAGCACTTTATTAACCGTAGACTTCAGTCTACGGTATAAAAGATGCTAAGATTCCATTAGTCCCGCATGGGACGGCACTTTATTAACCGTAGACTTTAGTCTACGGTATAATAATGTGTCGTCCCATGCGGGACTTGGGGGAGGCGGTGGCTCCGTCACTCCCGTAGACTGAAGTCTACGGTTAATAAAGTGCTGTCCCTGCGGGACAAAACGAGCCGCACAGTTCTGTCCATAATGGGACTGCGCTCCGGGCAAGTAAAAATAGCACCTGAAAAAAAATTAGCCCGAAACCGGCTAATGAATAATTTTGATGGTTGCCCCAGAACACAGCAAAAAAAGTTTGGTTTGAATAGAATTTTTGCCTAACTTTGTCCCCGATTTTGGACGGAGTTTAAATGGATTTCGGCTCTGGTGTAAAATCAAAATGTAAGTTTGGTATTTTTAGAAGTCCCCTGTGATTATTTCGTATGAATTTCATCTTTTTTTCTCCCCATTTTCCGCAAAATTCTACGGATTTCTGTGTTGCCCTGAAAGAGGCGGGGGCTAATGTGCTTGGCATTGGCGATGCGGATTACAACGCATTGAATCAGTTGCTAAAAGGCACATTGACAGAGTATTACCGCGTTTCAAGCATGGAAGATTACGACCAAGTGCTGCGGGCTGTGGGCTACTTCACGCACAAGTACGGGAAAATCGACCGTTTTGATTCGCTGAACGAGTATTGGCTGGAGTTGGAAGCCCAAATTCGCACCGATTTCAACATTTTCGGCACCAAAAATGATTTTATTCAAAACCTGAAACGAAAATCGTTGATGAAACCGTTTTTTGAAAAAGCGGGCGTACAGACCATCAAATGCCATAAATACAGCGATAAAAAACGTGCGTTGAAGTTCATTCGCGAGGTGGGATACCCCATCGTTGTCAAGCCGGATTCCGGTTCGGGTGCCGGTTTCACCTATAAAATCAACAATGAGGCGGAGTTTGAGGCTGTTCTGACCAATGAGCATTTGCAAAACGTGGAATTTATCATCGAGGAATTTGTGGACGGCATCATCCTCACCTACGATGGTCTGGTGGACATTGACGGCACAATTATTTTTGAAAACAGCCACCGCTTTGAGCAAAGCATCATGGATGTGGTGAACACCGACAGCCATTTGTACTATTTTTGCTTGCCCGACATGGACGACAAAGTGCGCGAAGCCGGTCGAAACATCGTTAAGGCATTCGGCGTGCGCGAAAAATTTTTCCACCTCGAACTGTTTCAGCGCAAACGGGACGGTGAAATGGTGGCGTTGGAGATGAATATGCGCCCTCCGGGTGCTTGGATGACCGATGCCATCAACTATTCCCACGACACAAATATCTACAAACGCTGGGCGGAAATGATTGTCATGCACGCAGCCGGAGAAGCCTGCGAAGGCAACTATTTTGTGGGTTACGCCGGTCGAAAAACTCACCTGAACTATCAACATACGCACGAAGAAGTATTGCGCAAAATAGGAGATAAATTGCTATCTTTCAGACACATAGAAGAAATATTCAGTCGGGCAATGGGCAATTGTGCCTACCAGTTCCGAACGAAGACCTACAAAGAGGCAAAAGCACTTGTAGAATACATACAAAAAGGAAAATAATATGCAAATAAGTTATCACAAGGAATACAGTCGGCAGCTCAACCGCGATATGGAGTACAAAGTTTATGGGCACAAGGGCAAGCCGGTGCTTGTTTTCCCGACTTCCAACGGGCGATTTTTTCAATACGAGGATTTCGGCATGATTGATACCGTCAGCGGTTTTATCGATGCCGGCAAAATTCAGATTTGGACGGCGGACGGCATCGACAGAGAAACTTTTTTCGCAGGTGGCTGGGACCGTTTGGCGGCGATACGGCGGCACGAGCAGTATTTCAAATACATCAGCGAGGAGTTGATTCCGTCCATCCTGTGGCACAGCAAGCAAAACAATAACAACGATGACCAAAAATTGCTGCTCACAGGCTGCTCAATGGGTGCTTTTCATGCGGCAAATTTCTTTTTTCGCTATCCGTGGACTGTCGATACGGTGATTGCATTGAGCGGACTTTATTCCTCCGAACGTTTTTTCGGCAATTACAAACCAACCGAAATTTATTTAAATTCGCCCATTGATTATCTGCCTAACAATCACGACAGCAATTATTTAGAGCAATTCAGACAGGCGCGGTTGATTTTTTGCTGTGGTCGCGGTGCCTACGAAGATGCGATGCTGCACGACACCTACCAACTTCAAAATGTGCTACTTAGCAAAGCGATTCCCGCATGGTTCGACATTTGGGGCAACGATGTGAACCACGATTGGGATTGGTGGAAAAAACAAATCACCTACTTTTTAGAAAAACTGCTGTGAAAATCATCCGCATCCCATCCACCGACTCCACCAACAGCTACCTGAAAGAGTTGTCAAACAGCAATAAATCATTGCCCGAAGGCACCGTCGTAGTGGCAACAGAACAAACAGCAGGTCGCGGGCAAGCAGGTAATTATTGGGAAGCCGAAGCAGGTAAAAACCTGACTTTCAGCCTGTTGCTCCATCCACATTTTTTGTCATCAACCCAACATTTTTTACTCTCAAAAGCAGTAGCATTGGCATTAGCCAAGGCATTAGAGGAGTCATTGTCAAACACCGTCATTGCGGGCTTGACCCGCAATCCCCTCCCAAGCATCCAAATCAAGTGGCCCAACGACATCTACATAAACAACCGCAAAATCGCCGGCATCTTAATCGAAAACGATTGGCAAGCCACCCAAATCACCCGCTCAATCATAGGCATCGGTCTGAATGTCAATCAAATAGACTTCACAAGCGATGCCCCCAACCCCATTTCCATCAAACAAATCACAGGCAAAGACACCAATTTGGACGATTTATTGTCCGAAATTTTGCACCATATATATACGGTCTATGAACAACTGAAATCCGGCAAAGCGGAAGCAATCGCAACAGCTTATGAACAAGCACTTTACCGCAAAACAGGTTTTCACAACTATGCCGATAAAAACGGAACATTTCGCGCCGAAATTCAGTCCGTTTCCAATGAAGGTTTGCTCCATTTGCGAACTGACGGCGGCGAACAGCGCAGCTATGCGTTCAAAGAAGTGAAAAATATTTTGTAGAAAATTTTCACAACGGCAGGGCTGATGCCGGCAAATGCAGCGTTTTTGCAAACACATAGCTGCACGGCAATACGCCCGACAATTCGGCTATGATGGAATCGTTGCGGATGTAATATGCCGTTGGAAATGATTTTGTTAAGCGTGACAGCGTTTTTGCCGGATAGTTGTTGACAGGAAAGTTGGGATTGAAAATGGCTCTGAATTTTTGTTCTTTCACAGAATCTTTCGCCGCTATGCCAATAACCCTGTCCACTGTGCCGGAAGCCTCATATTGCTTCAAATTTTCGATGGAATTTAGGCAGTGAGGGCAGGAATAGGTGAATGCGAATACCAAATAGGTCGAGTCTTTGGAGGTGGTGATAAATTCATCTAACACATTGCCGTTCAATGCTTTGAAACTATATTTTGCCTTTCGCATCTTGCCGCCGCTATGGTAAGTGTAGCCGGACATAAAGGCGACCGCGACCATCACCACAACGAGCAGACAGACAGTCCATTGGCTCATCTGCCAACTGCTCTCGCTCTTTCGCCACACGGCGAGCAGCAAGTAAATCAAGACGGCATTGCGAATAAACGTGAAAACAGGCGAGGTGTTCAACACCGCAATTTTGCCGAAGCAACCGCAATCTTCAATGCCGTTAAAAATAAGCCCGTAGGCAAAAATCAGCGTAAAACCAGCCACTAACGCCGTGCTAATCAACGCCGTATGCTTTAGCCCAATCCGGAAAACGAGCATCAAGCCCAACGCCACTTCCGCCAAAACGATGAGCGGTGCCAAAAACTGCAGGCTCTCAAACCCATATTGGGCAATTAAATTGGCAAAACTGTCGGCACTTAATGCCTTAGCGATGCCGGAAATCAAAAACACTATGCCTGCTATGAGGCTGTATATTTCTATTCTTTTGTTCATTGTAATGTTTATAAAAACAGAGGGCATCCAAAAGTTTGGACACCCTCCATCATCTTGCTTACTCGCAACCAAATTCGGCTTCCATTTGCTTTGCGTCCTCACAGGAAATCGTTTCCCCTTCTACCGTTATCGGAAACGATTGTCCACAGACTTTGCAGCCATCATCGTCATCACTACAAGAAGATACAACAAACGAACCAACTCCTAACATGGCAACTACGCCAACTAATAAAAATTTCTTTTCCATTTTGAAATTTGCTTAACGTCCGTCCCTTAAACGGACAAAAAAATTAAAATAAATTGTTTTTCTGCTCTTTTATTTTCAATAGGTTCGCAAGATTTTTCCTATCTTTTTGCACCATAGCAGGTCAGTCTGCCAAATACACACATAAAAAAAGCGCGGTACTAATTTGAAGTATCCCGCTTGCGAAGGTATTTAGCGAAACCCGTAAAGGCGGTATAAGTAAAAGTCCACGCCTACACGTGAACATTTCAACTTAACCTTTCCTTTACTTAAATCGCTAAATTTATCGCAAGAAAGAATAACCTAAAATGCTTTTCCCTAATTTAAAACGTGCGTATCACCACATTTACGTCTTCATAATCTAATCTCCTTATTTTTAATCTGTTAATCACTCGTATTCGCTCATTCACTCAAGCAAATATCGTCCGAATCGCTCAACCCGCAGGGAGCCAATTCGAGCGCAAAGGTAAAACAAAAATTTCAAACAAACAAATATGCGAAATTTTTAAAATTTTCATTCAACAGTTGCATTGAATAAAAATTTATCTTACCTTTGCACCGTTTTTTATGAGGACGATGAGTTGTATATGTTAAAGATGTATAAAAAACTGATGATATAATGAACATTTTATCTTTATTTGTGGCGGTTCCCGTGCTGATGATTGTGGCTTTGCTGCTGTGCAAGGACAATATGAAAGCGATTCGGGGAGTTATGATAACCGGTGCATCCGTTTTGGTGGTGTTGACGGGCATTTTAGCCACGCTTTTTTTGCAGGAACGTGCGGACGGCAATGCGGCTACGATGCTGTTTACGGCTTCTGCAATGTGGTATGAGCCGCTGAACATCGCCTATGCGGTGGGTGTGGATGGCATTTCGGTGCTGATGATTGCGCTGTCGTCGATTATCGTGTTCACGGGCGTGTTTTCGTCGTGGAACATGAAGATGGCGAAGGAGTTTTTTATCTGGTACTGCCTGCTGTCTGTGGGGGTGTATGGCTTCTTTATCTCCGTCGATTTGTTCACGATGTTTATGTTTTACGAGGTCGCGCTGATACCGATGTACCTGCTCATAGGGCTTTGGGGAACAGGAAACAAGGAATATTCGGCGATGAAATTGACGCTGATGTTGATGGGCGGCTCGGCGTTTTTGATGATTGGCATTATTGGGATTTACTACGCTGCCGGTCATTCTACGATGAATTTGTTGGAAATCGCGCAACTTCATATCCCCATTGAATACCAGCGGTGGCTGTTTCCAACCACTTTTCTGGGCTTTGGCGTTTTGGGTGCGATGTTCCCGTTCCATACTTGGTCGCCCGATGGTCATGCGAGTGCGCCAACGGCTGTGTCGATGCTCCACGCAGGGGTTTTGATGAAGCTCGGAGGCTACGGTTGTTTCCGTGTAGCGATGTATCTGATGCCCGAAGCGACAGCCGAATTGGGCTGGATATTCTTAATATTAACAGGTTTCAGTGTGGTGTACGGCGGTTTGAGTGCCGTTGTGCAGACCGACTTGAAATATATTAACGCCTATTCCTCGGTGTCGCACTGCGGATTGGTGCTTTTTGCGCTTTTGATGATGAATCAAACGGCAATGACGGGCGCGGTGATGCAAATGTTGTCGCACGGGTTGATGACGGCACTCTTCTTCGCGATTATCGGGTTGATTTACGGGCGCACCCACACGCGCGACATTCGCGAGTTGGGCGGACTGATGCAAATCATGCCGTTTGCCTCCGTAGCATACGTGCTGGCAGGTTTTGCCTCGCTGGGATTGCCCGGATTGAGCGGTTTTGTGGCGGAAATGACGATTTTTGTGGGAGCGTTCCAACACGCCGATTTGTTCCACCGCAGTTTGACGATTTTTGCCTGTTGCACTATAGTCATCACGGCGGTTTATATTCTGCGCACGGTTGGGAAAATCCTCTACGGACCCGTTCACAACTCCGAACACAGCAGTTTGACGGATGCCGCATGGTTTGAAAAAGTATCGTTGGTAGGTCTGCTTGTAGCAATCGTTTTCATCGGATGCTACCCAAGTGGTGTTTCCGACATCATCAACAATAGTTTGGTACCGATAATTGAGAAAATAAATATATAAGATGGATTTTAGCAACTTTTTGTATTTGGGACAGGAACTCGGATTGGTGGTTCTGTTTGTCTTTCTGTTTTTATATGATGCTTTTGGCTCCAAGAAAGGGAGAAAATACTTTCAGGGGATTGCTGTAACACTGTTTGCGCTGCTTACGGCGTATGGCTTTGTCGAAATGTTTTACCCGCTTTTTGGTGGCAGTGGCACGGTGAAGGCTTTTGGGGGTATGTTTACCCGCTCGACACTCACCATTTTTATGAAAAATATCCTGAACGTAACCACCCTGATGGTGTTTTTGCAAGCCAATGGCTGGCTGAAATCCCACGAAACGGCGGTGCGACAGGGGGAATTTTACACCATCACGCTCGTCACGCTGCTGGGAATGTACTTGATGATTTCCGCCAACAATTTTATGCTGCTATACATAGGTATGGAGACGGCTTCGTTGCCGCTGGCGTGCTTGTGTGCTTACAATAAATCGCGCGAAAAATCGGCTGAGGCGGGTGTGAAATACGTGTTTATCTCTGCTTTGAGTTCGGGCATCATGCTTTTTGGGCTGTCGTTTTTATACGGCGTGTTGGGCAGTTTTTACTATACTGACATGGCGAGTACGCTGGTTGCAACCGGCTTTAACGGGTTGATTATCACCGGTTTTGTGTTTTTCTTTGCCGGTTTGGGTTTCAAACTTTCGCTGGTGCCTTTCCATTTGTGGACGGCAGATGTGTATGAAGGTGCGCCCACGAGCGTTACGGCTTATTTGTCGGTAGCCTCGAAAGGGGCGGCAGCTTTTGCGCTGATTTTTGCGCTGTATCAAGTTTTTGCACCGCTGCAAGGCGTGTGGACGACGATAATTTGGTGGCTCACTGTCATCACGATTACGCTCGGCAACTTGTTTGCCGTTCGCCAGAAAGACATCAAACGCTTTTTCGCCTTCTCGTCTATCTCGCAGGCGGGTTATATCATGCTGGGCATCATTGCCGGAACGCCCCAAGGGATGATGGCGACCGTGTTCTTCGTGCTGGTCTATCTGTTTTCCAATATGGCAGCATTCGGTGTCATTTCGGCAGTAGAAAATCAAAACGGAGGCGACACGCGCATAGCAGCATTCAACGGGCTCTATAAAAGCAACCCCAAATTGGCGTTAGTGATGATGTTTGCGGTGTTCTCGCTGGGTGGTATCCCCATCTGGGCAGGTTTTTTCAGCAAATTTTTCATCTTCATGGCGGCTGCCGAGCAGGGGCAGTATGTTTTAGTCTTCATCGCATTGCTCAACACGGTGATTTCACTCTTTTACTACTTGCTGATTATCAAGGCGATGTTTATCCTTGAGCCGGAAGCAGAAGCCGTTCCTCGCTTCAAAAACAACCGCTACAACAACGTGAGCCTCGTATTTTGCGTAGTAGGTTTGTTCGTCATCGGCTTCATCAGCTGCATTTACACCTACATCGGCGGTTTATCGTTCGGGCTGCTGTAAGGCAAGTTCAATTAGTAACGGCAAAAATCATCTTTTACATTTGGTTATTCGGAATAATGTTGTATCTTTGCAAAAAATTACAACAATATGATTTTCAAATTAGACAAAATAAGTGATATGTTTATTGATGTGGCGAAGTATGTGCTTACCGCTGTCATCATTTCATCGTTTATGAATGATGTTTCTGACAACATCTATTGGATTGGAGCGGCACTGGTATTAGGAGCTGTAGGGATTAGTGTTTTATTTGCATTTTGGTACGAATATTTAAAAAGGAAAGGAAAGGAGGAATAATTATGAAAGGAATGTTATTTGGTGGGCTAATAATGCTCATGATAGCAGCCATGGGGCTTATCTACGTTTGGATTGAACTCATCCGCGAGAAGAGGCGTCATAAAGCGCGTTGAAATACAAATCCAGCATTTGCTGGGCTGCTGCGAAGGAACTCAGTTCGGAGTTGAGCACCTGCTTTTCCTTGATTTGCAGGGCTTTTTCAATTTCCGGCGACTGATAAAAATGGGTTCTGAGTTGCTCGTTGATGCTTTCGTACATCCAATACTTTGCCTGCGCATTTCGCCGCACCTCAAAATAGCCGTTCGCCTGCACGAAAGCCATATATTCGTCCACCATGTCCCAAATTTCTTTGATACCTGTGTTGTAGTAGCCCGAATAGGTCAGCACTTTGGGACTCCAACCCGACGGAGGGAGGGGGAACAGATGCAACGCGCTGCGGTATTGCGCCGCCGCCAGATTGGCTTTTTCGATGTTTGAGCCGTCCGCTTTGTTGACGATGATGCCGTCTGCCATCTCCATGATGCCGCGTTTGATGCCTTGCAACTCGTCGCCCGTGCCTGCCAACTGGATGAGGAGAAAAAAATCGACCATCGAATGGACGGCGGTTTCCGACTGTCCCACGCCAACGGTTTCCACGAACACGGTGTTGAAACCGGCGGCTTCGCACAAAATAATCGTCTCGCGGGTCTTGCGTGCCACGCCGCCAAGCGAACCGGCGGAAGGCGAAGGGCGAATAAAGGCGTTGGGCTCGCGCGAAAGGTCTTCCATGCGTGTCTTGTCGCCCAAAATGCTGCCTTTGGAGCGTTCGCTGCTGGGGTCGATTGCCAAAACGGCTAATTTGCGTCCGCAATTTTTGAGCAGGTGCATCCCAAACACGTCAATGGACGTGCTTTTGCCAGCCCCGGGTACGCCTGTGATGCCAATGCGCATGGATTTTCCCGAACTCGGCAGGCATTTTTCAATCACTTCCTGCGCCAAAACATGATGCTCCGGTTTTTGACTTTCGATGAGCGTTACCGCCTGACTGAGCACGGTGATGTTGCCTTTGAGAATTTGCTCGGCATATTCTGCTGCCGAAAAATCGCGCCGTTTCGCCCGATGTTGTAGATACGGATTGACGGTCGGCTGCGTTTCTACGCCCTCGTTGACAGCCAAGCCCTTGTAGTGCGGGTCATTTTCCGGATGTGTTGTCTGCATCAAACTTAAATGGATAAAATCCGCAATGTGTTCAACAAATCGCGATTGATGGGTTTTTCGTCCTTAATTGCTTTTGAGAAAGGCACATAGACGATGTGGTCGTTGTGAATACCCATCATCACATTGCGTTGGTCGTCGAGCAGGGCGTCGATGGCTGCTGCTCCCATGCGGCTTGCCAGGATGCGGTCGGTGGCTGTGGGCGAACCGCCGCGCTGGAGGTGTCCGAGAATGGTCACGCGCACGTCGTATTGCGGATAATCCTTTTTCACACGTTCTGCCATGCCCATGGCACCGCCGGTGAGTTCGCTTTCTGCCACGAGGACGATGCTGCTGTTTTTGGATTTGCGGAAGCCGTTGTGTATCAGCTCTTCCAACTGGTCCACCTCTTGCCAAATTTCGGGGATAATTGCAGCCTCGGCACCGGATGCGATGGCACCGTTGAGGGCTAAGAAACCCGCATTGCGCCCCATCACTTCGATGAAAAACAACCGCTCGTGCGATGTGGCTGTGTCGCGAATTTTATCGACACACTCCATAATCGTGTTCAGGGCGGTGTCGTAGCCAATGGTGGTGTCGGTGCCAAACAAATCGTTGTCAATCGTGCCCGGCAGACCCACAATCGGGAAGTTGTATTCCTGCGCAAAGATGCGTGCGCCCGTCAGCGAGCCATCGCCGCCAATCACCACGAGCGCGTCAATCCCGTGTTTTCGCGCATTTTCGTAGGCTATTTTGCGTCCTTCCGGTTCGCGAAACTCCGCACAACGCGCCGTTTTGAGAATCGTTCCCCCTTGCTGGATGATGTTGCTCACGTTGCCGGACTTAAACTCTAAAATTTCGTCCGTCACAAGCCCTCTGTAACCTCTGTAAATACCCTTAACGGCTAATTGATTGTAAATTGCCGCACGGGTTACCGCCCGAATGGCTGCGTTCATACCCGGAGCATCGCCCCCCGAAGTCAAAATCCCGACTGTCTTAATCTCACTCATTCTATTCTTTTTATTAAAATTCCGACAAAAGTACAACAATATTTTGAAATACATTCATAAGGAAATACAAAAAATGTTTGAAGATGCTTTTTTTTGAGTCAAGCCCGCGATGACGCCTATTTTCTCCAAAGTTGATTCATATCTTCCAGCGTCTTCCCTTTCGTTTCGGGCACCCATTTCCAGACGAACAATGCCGCGAGGATGCAGACGGAGCCGTATAAGCCGTAGGCAACCATCGGGCTGAAGTCGTAGAGCGGCGGGAATGTCGATGAAACGATGAAGTTGAATATCCATTGGAATGCCACCGCTATCGCCACCGCCTTGCCGCGAATGGTGTTGGGGAATATCTCGGAAATCAAGACCCAGCAAATCGGTCCCCACGACATCATAAAGAATGCCGCATACACGATGATGCTCAGCACGGGAACAAGCCCCCGCAAGCCCAAACTGTCGCTAATCGCAACCGAAAAAGCACCGACTGCCATACCTATCGAGCCGATAATCAACAAAGGTTTGCGCCCGAATCTATCCACCGTAACAATGGCGACAACCGTGAACACGATATTCACAACGCCCATAATCACCGTTTGCATCATTCCGCCACCCTCGGCACCGGCACTTTCAAAGATGCGCGGCGCAAAATAGAGCACCGCATTGATGCCGATAGCCTGCTGGAAGACCGACAACAGTATGCCAATCACCACCACAGCCACACCGTAAGCGAAGATTTTTTCCGTCTTTTCCTTTGCCGTGGCTTCAATTTCAGACAATATTTCTTTGGCTTTCGCCACACCGTTCACCTTCGTCAATACGGTCAATGCCTGCACATTCTGCCCAATCAGCACCAAATAGCGCGGCGTTTTCGGCACGAAAAACAGCAAAATCCCAAACACGGCTGCCACATAAGCCTCCGAGCCAAACATATACCGCCAACCGGTGGAAACCACCCAAGGGTCGGAAACATCATTGACATGGTTGCCCAAAATCAGATAGTTGACAAAATACACGACCAGCATACCAAAAATAATGGCAAACTGATTGCAGGAAACCAGCGTGCCCCGAATGTTCGAGGGCGCAATTTCCGCAATGTACATCGGCACAATCGCCGAAGCCAACCCCACGCCGATACCGCCCAAAATGCGATACAGGTTGAAAGCAACCAGCAAATTCAAAGAGGCTGCACCCTCCTCGAAAAACAGAAATTCGGGATGGTAAGACCCCAACGCTGACAGGAAAAACAGCACGGAAGCAATCCGCAACGAATTGCGCCGCCCAAAGCGCGAGGCAAAAATCCCCGAAATGGCACCCCCACAGCACGCATCCAATCAGCGCGCTGGCAGCCGTGAAGCCATGCCAACCTTTCGTGTAAGCAAAATCGGTCGCTTGAAGAAAAAATCCCTCCAAGCCCTTCTCAGCCCCCGAAATCACAGCCGTATCATACCCAAACAGCAATCCGCCAAGGGTCGCCACCAAGGTAATACTGACGATATACGCCAAATTATACTCTCTCTTATTTCTCATAGATAATAGTTATTTTTATCCGTCATTGCGGGCTTGACCCGCAATCCCCTGTTCTACATAGCTCTGTAGCCCAACATTCGGTTTCTTCTCAGGGGATTGCGGGTCAAGCCCGCAATGACGGAGTCGGATTTAGATGTACATATTTACAATTGACTCATACAACTCCTGCTTGCCGCTGATTTGCTTCGGCTCGCCGTTCTTTTTGGCATACGCCACCAAGTCTTCGAGCGAGGCTTTGCCTTCGTCAAATTTTTTGCCTTCGCCTGCGTCGAACGAGGCGTAGCGGTCGGTGAGCATTTTTTTGTACGGTGATTTTTCCAAGATGGCGGCTGCGGTTTCCAAACTACGGGCGAAAGCGTCCATACCGGCGATGTGGGCGATGAAAATGTCGTCCAAATCGGTGGAACTGCGGCGCGTTTTGGCGTCGAAGTTCGTGCCGCCGTTGCCCAAGCCACCGGCTTGCAGGATAACCAGCCACGCCTGTGTCAGTTCGTTGATGTCGATGGGGAATTGGTCGGTGTCCCAGCCGTTTTGTGCATCGCCGCGGTTGGCGTCGATAGAGCCTAACAGACCGGCATCGGCGGCGGCTTGCAGTTCGTGTTCAAACGTGTGCCCCGCCAATGTAGCGTGATTGACCTCGATATTCAGTTTGAAATCCTTGTCCAAACCGTGTGCGCGCAGGAAGCCGATAACGGTTTCCGAATCCACATCGTATTGATGTTTAGTCGGTTCCATCGGTTTAGGCTCAATCAGGAAAGTGCCTTTGAAGCCTTTAGAACGTGCATAGTCGCGGGCGATGGTCAGCATTTGTGCCAAATGTGCCTTTTCGCGCTTCATATTGGTGTTCAGCAGCGAATAATAGCCTTCGCGACCGCCCCAGAACACATAGTTTTGTCCGCCAAGTTCGATGGTGGCATCAATCGCGTTTTTGATTTGCACGGCAGCGCGCGCCACCACGTCGAAGTCGGGGTTGGTTGCCGCGCCATTGGTGTAGCGTTTGTTGCCAAACACGTTAGCCGTGCCCCACAGCAGGTTGATGCCTGTTTCAGTCTGTTTTTGCTTCGCGTAAGCCACGATGGCTTTCACATTGGCTTCGTATTCCTCAATGGAATTGCCCTCGGCAATCAGGTCGGTGTCGTGGAAGCAATAGTAGTTGATGCCGATTTTTTGCATAAATTCAAATCCGGCGTCAAGTTTTTGCTTCGCAATTTCCAACGCAGATGCACCCTGTGACCACGGGAATGATTTGGTGCCGGGACCAAACGGGTCGCCGCCATCGGCACAAAGCGTGTGCCACCAAGCCATCGAGAACTTGCACCAGTCCTTCATTTTCTTGCCATACACTACCTTCTCGGCATCGTAATAACGAAATGCCAGCGGGTTTTTACTCTCTTTTCCTTCAAATTTGATTTTCCCGATTGCGGGAAAAAATTCTTTTGTTGCCATAATTTTTTATTTTTTTTTATATTTATATTAATTACATTTCTAATTCCGTCATTGCGGGCTTGACCCGCAATGACAGTTTCCACCGTTCATACGCCTCTTGATATTGCGCCTTTTCGGAAACTTCCGGCTCTATCACCGCCAATTTTTCGAGGCTTGCGAAGGCTTCATTGTTGTCTTTATATATGCCTGCGCCGATGCCTGCGCCTTTTGCTGCTCCCGCAGCGCCGTCTGTGTCGTAGAGTTCGATGGTTGCGCCGCTGATGCTTGCCAGCGTTTGGCGGAAGAGGGGGCTTAGGAACATATTGGCATTGCCGGCGCGAATCATACGGATGTCCATTCCCATGCCTTGCATAATTTCCATGCCGTATTGGAACGAGAAGACGATGCCCTCCTGGGCAGCCCGCAGGATGTCGGATTGGCTGTGTATGTTGAAATTGATGCCGTGAATGGCGCACCCTGTTTCCCTGTTTTCCAAAACACGTTCCGCACCGTTGCCAAAGGGGATGATTGAGATGCCCTTGCTTCCGATGGGTGATTGTGCCGCCAGGGTGTTCATATCGTTGTAAGAGATGCCTGTCGGCACGATATTGCGCTTCAGCCACGAGTTGAGAATGCCGGTGCCGTTGATGCACAGTAGCACGCCCAAGCGGGTCTTTTCTGCCGTGTGATTGACGTGGGCAAAGGTATTG